>CAUTPS010000123.1:0-4916 GCA_963540415.1 uncultured Prevotella sp. | reverse complement strand
AACCCTAGACCCACTGATTAAGAGTCAGTTGCTCTACCAACTGAGCTAAGGGTGCTCATTTCGTTTTTGCGAGTGCAAAGGTATTACTTTTTTGCGAATTAACCAAACTTTTCTATCTTTTTTTAGTTATAAATCAGTCGATAATATTATGCCCTCAGGCTGAAAGTTTAGTATAACTACATGATAATATGAGAATTACAAAATGACATGGTTCTAAAAGGAAACAATTATTTTTATGTATTTATAATTATCTTTCGCGCCAGATAAGTAAATTCAGACGCCTTTGATGCCTAATCAACTTATATAATTTAACCCAATTCGATCATTAGAGCCTAAACATATTTTGTTTTATTATCGAGCAGATTGTTTGGCTTTGGAACGCAGGCGTAGCGGGCTACGTCAAGTAAAAAAGACGGACAAGATGCCGATAAGAAAATAAAAGATGTTAGGAAACAACACAAAAACAAGAATTCTTGAAACATTGTGGTCTAATGACCGATTTGGGTTAAACAAAATGAGGATGAAACCTACAACAGTTTCATCCTCATAATATCGTTTTATAATGATTTCTCTATTATATATTATACTGATGCAAATCAACAAACTCACCACGCTGACGACGTTCATCAATCATACGTTGTAGCTTTGCCTTGCGATGTGGTGCAATCCACTTTCTTGCAAAGATATTAGGAATAGCTACACCCAAAGCAATACAAACCAATACTAAAGAACCATTAATTGCAAATGACATAGCATGAGTAACCTCTCCAACAACTCCGTGCATCCCCATAAAACCATAAAGTGCACGATACATTAATACACCTGGAACGATAGGGATAACAGCAGGAATAGTGATACACTGATGTGGTGTATGGAGGATATGGACAGCCTTAATATTAATGATAGATATCAATGCCGAACCACAAAGTGAACCAACTACTATTCCAAGTCCAAGACCAGCATTTCCTGTTGAAGGGTCAAGGAAAACGAAGTTACGCGTACAAACACAAATTATACCTCCAACCGCAATCCAAGGCATTAAACGATATGGAATATTATAAATCGTTGCAAAGCCCATAGCAGAAATTGCAGCTGCAATAGCATAGACATAGAAAGAATGATGAGGAATAGTAGGGAGGTCTTTTGCAAAACCATCAAAGCTACCACATTTAATTGCCAACATAATACCAAATGACATTGCTATGACAATAAGAAGCGTATTCATTGCACGGACTAATCCCGTGTTTATATGATTGTCTAACAAGTCATTAACAGCGTTTATTAAAGGTACTCCTGGAACAATATAAAGGGCACAAGCTAAGAGTGGATGCCAAGGAGTTTCTGTAAACAGAATTGGACGAAGGAACTCTGGTAGCGCTGCTTGAACGGTAGGTATAGAGAGAAAAGACGACAACCATGCAAGAATTGTACTAACAAAAGCCGCAACAGCAAAGTTGGCATAAAGATTAGAACCAGAATGATTCAAGAACATACGAAGACGATTACCCAATATAGCGGCAATAGAAGCATAGAAGAAAGCTGTCCAATCACAACCGAACTGAATACAGAATCCACCACAAGCAAGTCCTGCACCAATAGCAATTATCCAATCCTTGTAATAGTGTTTACCATTAGCAATCTTCTCAAGTTCCTCTTCATACTTATCTAACGAATAGTCCTTTTGAATAGCACGCCATGAGAGTTTTGAAACTTCCTGAATAGCAAGCATATTAATTACATGCTTATCACAACGCTGCATCTTAGAAAAACTATGATATTCGTCACTAACATTCACCTGCAACATATAATAATCAATGTTCATGTGCAGATTCTCTTTGGGAAGTCCCAAATAAGCTGCTGTACGCTCCATATTTCGCTTCACACGACTCGTATCAGCAGAACTTTCCATAAGAATTTGCCCTGTACGAAGGAGCAAATCGAGTTTTCTACGAAGGGTTTTCTTGGAACAATCCATCTGTTTTTCGTCCATACAAAACAATCTTTAAACTTTAAAACTTTTGCAAAGGTACAATTTATTATCCGTATAGGAAAATTACGCTGCTAAAAATCAAATCTTTAGCTTAATAATTATAGAACTTTGTTTTCAATGGTAAAAGGCTCATCAGACTTTTCGAGTAATACTACTATAGATTTTTACGACGCAAACCCCTACTCTCTTTTAGACCTATTCGTAATAAACAAATTTTCTTATGCTTAGTAAATCTGTACATCGTAACCGTCCGCACCATTGGTGTTCACCGCCCGCACATGATGTGCTAACCCTCCGCACAATATGTGCTGTCCCTCTGCACCAAATCATTTCACAAACAGTAAAATATGGTTTAATAGAAGTTTGAGAAGGTATATATCAAAGAGTGGATGAATAAAAACAAACGAGTTTCTTTCCCTCTCCTTATTCTTCAATGCCCAAAGAATCTTCTATCAATACCGCAACGATAACAATTTTCTCGTAGAAAACGAAGTGGTCGAGAAGAATCCGAACTATAAACTTTGAGTTTCTTACATCTTCGTTAGGGAATCTCTTCAAAGCCGTTTTTCATCGAGTTGTTAACACCGACAACATTCTGGTAACCAAAACCTTTCTGTAGGATAAATCGATTTTAATAGAGTGTTGTAACTATGAAAATAAAGCTTCTCAAATAGTTATAAAATGCAATATGTGCAATAAAACGAAGAATCTTCAAAAATAAAATTCGATTTATTTGGATTTCTCAAGAATGTTATATACATTTGCCAACGTAGGAATCATCCGCTTACAGTGGACGACAAAAGCATTTATTCTCGCATTGGTACGATACCAATAGCGAGCGCATGGTGAGAACGAGTGGCGAGCATGAAGCCATTTATGTGGAATATCGTGCAAGTAGAGTACAATACTAAGCTTGCTTCAGTGATGGTTGTTAATGGCGCAAAGGATTTAGGAAAATAGGAAAGGGCATCAAGTGAAAATGAAAAATAAGCTTTTAATGATAAGCATAGTAATTTTGATGCAGCTTACTCTGTAGCACTAAAGGATATTACAAATGCGATAGAAAAATCGAAAGAATCAAAACAAGAAGAATGAAATATTTAGTTGTTATTTGCATGTTTGCCTGTTTTTTTATGACATCATGTATGATACAAACAGGTTGGGGTTATTTTGTAAAAGGGAAAATTAATGATTACCAAGTAATCAAATGTTCTTCTAATAGTTCTTTGTCCCTGAGCAACATAGAGTCAGATAATAAATTATCTGACTCTATGAAAGTTTATTTTAGCCATGAAACCCTGTCGGATGTAGATTCTTTTATGTATAATAATTTTGAATATCATTTTCTATTGACTGGAAATACGATTCCTGTCATTAGAATTAATTCGTTAAAATTACTTGACCGCAAAGGAGCTATTCTTCCTACATATCTATATTATCAATACTCATATAGTGTTAAAAGGGGCAAATTGATAGCAATAGAACAAATTCCTTTCGATATACCTCCACCTCCAGGTACCAATGGACGTTCAAAAGCAATCTCTATTGTTCTACACTCTGTAAAACCAAATTCTTCGACGCCCTTTCTGAAAGTAATTTGGGATATATCCATTGGTGATCAACAAATAGCTGATACGATTGAATATAGGTTTAAGAAATATTATGATATATGTTGTCCATTGGTACGATGCCAATAGCGAGCGCATGGTGAGAACGAGTGGCGAGCATGAAGCCATTTATGTAGATTATAGTGCAAGTCGAGTGTTGTACCAAGCTTGCTTAAGCATTGCCGAAGCAAAGCCGATAATCAGTGAAAGTAACTCCGAGTTCTCAGGTGACAATACCTGTACGCATGCTTCTCGCTCTATATCAGTCCATACCTCGTTGCTGTAAAAGGTTGAAAGCAATAGTAAAACTGAGGAATATATCAGACAGCCTACTACTAAAGAATTCATTTCACTCTTGATGTGTTCTCCCAAGTATGAATATGGATGCTGGCATAAAAAGACAAATTACTTGCAATTATGTAAAAATATTAATCAAGAAAAATAAAGAATGTAGTATATGAAAAAGTTTCTTCTATCCATGCTACTCTTAATAGTAGGTATACCATCATTTGCACAAAAAGGGCAGATAGAGCTATCCCTCTATGGAGGATCACTTAGCTATAGCAAAACAGAAAATTCCTACTATGGAACGTTTAGTTCTGGCTTTGAATTGGGCTTTCAGTCTAAGTACTTCTTGACAAATCGTGTTTTTTGGGCGGTAGATTTATTCGGAGGTACAGATGATGGGACTGAGAATAAAATCAGCACCCAGGGCGGAGACCGAATTCTATCCTTATCTCGTCGCGACTATTCTGTGACTACAGGAGTAGGTGTTAATTTTGTTGCAACAAAACGACTTCAAGCCTATATCCAAGCATTAGGAGGTGTTGGGAGAGTAGAAGGTTACACTTCTGATTACATTTCTGAGAAAGTGGGCTTTGAACGTAATGATTTAAATAGAACTTCATATCTATTGTCAGCTGGCATTGGAATCGATTTATCCATTTCAAAGAACTGGAAAGTTGGAAGTGGTTATTCTTTCAGATACCTTGGGGATGTTGATGGAAGTCACGCTATCTTTGCTCGTATTTCCTATGTGATACCTTAAACCTATGGCTATACTAATCCCAATTCAGTTTTTTTAGTAAATATAGGAATCCAGCCGCTACAATAGAGCAGGTAGATAAGAACTTGCCTTATATATAATTATCGATTAGTTGTTCGATACGCTGAATAAAATTTGCAGAACAAAACAATCTATTCAAAATATATTTTACTGTCACTTCCGTCATCCAAAATGAGTCTATAACTTGTTGATTTTCACTATCTTTATTTCAAATGTTAAAAGTGACAGCAAAATAAAAATAGAACTACAATAG
>CAUTPS010000122.1:0-4929 GCA_963540415.1 uncultured Prevotella sp. | reverse complement strand
TATTCCGCAGTCAGAACTCCATCATGGGGAATGGGACTATTGGAGATTATCAGAAAAGGATTGTAAACCGCAGAATATCTATTTAGAGCCTTCGTTATCACTAAATAGCCCTGCTATAGCTCAAGTGGGAAGGTGGTCTTTCAAACTCGGAGTAGATATTGGTGTAATGTTCCAGCTTCCGTTTACTCTCGTTTCTGTAAAATATATCAATACCACAACACAAAAATCACATCAAAAAAACATATACACAAGCGATATGCAGTGGTGCTTTTGGGATATACGTCCTACTATTAAGGTCGAAAGTAATAATATTTTTGTAGCTCTTGGTTATGGCCTTTCTGATTTCGACGTTTACTCATCCTATCGGAAAATAACAATCCAAGAAAAAGCATTTGACGATTTCTATCCTAAAAAGAAGTTGAATAATACCTTCTTCTTAAGTGTTGGTGGTTATTTCTAAATTAAAGTATTGATTAGTGTTAATTGACGAGTTGACGTGTTTACAAGTGGACGAGTAGATAAGGTGACAAGTGAATATGTTGTAGCCATTATTACATACAACTTGTTTACTCGTCCACTTGTTAACAATCCTCTGTGTACTCTGCAGAGTTTTAGGTTTCTCTGTGGCTTTGGCATTCCGTTAATGCTCTGTGACCTCTGTGAGAGAACAGTTTGGTTCTTCCGAAATATGGAGTGATAAAGTAAACCTACTACCTATAAAAGGCACACAGAGAGGGGGAGGACACGGAGGTGAAAGCAGACAATATCACGGAGGTGCTGAAGGCACAAAGAGCGACAGAGGAGTAGTGTGCGTATTCCTGATAGCTTTGGTAATAAACGTTTTAAGAAATTTTGTAAACCACTGCTTTGTAATGAAGTAGACCAAAGCGTTAATAAAACTCGCAAATATCCTCTGTTCCTCCACGCACCAACGGTGCCTCTGTGCCTAACGATTGCTACTATATAAAACCTCCGTGCTATTTTTTTAGTAAACGAGTAGACAAGTAAACGAGTAGATAAGTTATATCCTTTGTAACACATAACTTGTTTACTTGTCCACTCGTTTACTCGCCACTAACTCCAAGGGGTATCTCGCTAATCACTCCCCTCCCTATGGGGGAGGGGTTGGGGGTGGGGCCAGTTGGTTTGTTTGTGTCAGTTGGTTTGTGCCTGTTCTGTCTTCTTGGTCCCTTTTTAATACTTAATCACACCCTTTCCGATTGCTGCAGCGTAGCTACGCTGTAGGTTGTCGCCTATCCAGCCACTCTTCCATGCTGCTCTTTTGAGGGCGTGAGCAGCTTTGGCTGTTTTCACGTTGCGAGGGATAGGGTTCTTAAAGAGGTCTTTGTGCGCCACATTGATAGTAAAGAAGATACTATCCTTTGTAACGCGGAGATTCTCCATTGGTGCTACAAAATGACCAGGGAGATAGCCTTCACGGGCATCAATAAAATCGTCTGTGGTACCATAGAATCTACCAGAGATTTTACCGTTTGCACCCTTCTCAAGTACGATGTTGTGGTCTTTAAGAACATTCTTACTATCCTTAGTGTTAATGAGTTGATAAACACCACACTTTGTTGTCTGAGCTTGAGAAATTGCGTTTGCTCCAAAGAGTACGCAACAGAATAAAATTAGCTTTTTCATATTGTTATGATTTGTTTAATTAGATATTTTACCTTTGACCTTTGATGTTTAACCTTTGACTTTTTCACGATTCCCACAGCGGTAATTATAGTTATGACGTACTGATGAGAACTCCGTTCGAATAATTGTGAATTATAAATTAACAAAGTAATCATAATTATGAATTTTGAATTATAAATTATGAATTAACAAAGTAATTATAATTATGACGTACTGATGAGAACTCTGTTCGAATAATCATTTTATTCTATTCACCACTGCCCCTAAAATATAGTATTGTCTTTCTTTAAATTCTCCTACTACAGGGTGTACAGGTAATTTACACTTGCTGTATAGGAGAAGAATCTTGTAGATTTGCTCTTGAGTTAAGTATTTTGCAGTGCTACTTCTCATTCCAATCTTCACAAATCGTTGTTTGCTGTTTACAAAGATATAAAAATCTGAGGTAAAGATATTTCTTTCTTCCCCAATAGGGTTTAAAAGTTTCTTTTGTTTCTTCGTGAGTACTTTACTTAGAACTTTCTTAAGATATTTTTGTATTTTCCACCCTGTTTTCTTAGTATATGGAACATATATTTTGTCACGGAGGTCTTTCCAATCCCCTTCCTTGATAAAGCGTTCTGTTTTTTCCGCATCAGCAGCAATGTAATAGGTCATGAAGGTGTCACGAACCCAAGTCGAAGGGAGGGACTCCTGAATGAGTTTCCCCACCTTGGTTATCTTCACGTTATTCTGCGCACAAATAGGATTGCAGAATAGGAATGCTAAAAGACAAGCATAAACAATGTTCTTAATTCTCTTCATATTCAAATTTAGATTAGAAATTAATAATTAAAAATCCAATTTGTTCCAATATTATGCCATCTTCTAACAATAACCAGGTCAACCAGCCTCTCCCCCAACCCCTCTCCGAATGGAGAGGGGAGTGAAATGCGGGATTCCCCTTTTGGTTAGTTTACGAGTTCACAAGTTTATGGGTTTACATGTTTATAGTTCACGAGTTTATGGATTTACGAGTTGACGTGTTTGCCTGTGCGTTCAGGTAAACGTATAGCCAACAGCAGTAATCATAATTATGAATTTTGAATTATAAATTATGAATTAACAAAGTAATCATCATCATGTTGTACTGATGAGAACTTTGTTTGAACTATTATTTTATACTTTTCACTTGTGCCCCTGTAATATAGTATTCTTTCTCTTTAAACGCTCCTACTACAGGGTGTATTGGCAATTCACACTTACTGTATAAACGGAGAATCTTATGAATCTGCTCTTGGGTTAAGTGTTTTGCAGTGCTATTCATCATTTTTATCTTCACAAACCTCTTTTTGCTATTTATAAAGACATAGAACTCAGACCACATAATATTACTTCGCTTTCCAATGAGGTTTAAGAGTTTCTTTTGTTCTTCTGTAAGAACCGCACTGATGGACTCGGCAAAGCATTTGTCGATTAAAGGTAGTGACACACTATTGTAAGGTGTATATCGTTTCTCATAGGCGGGCTTCCAGTTTCCTTCTTTGATAAAGCGTTCCGTACTATCCGCATCAGCAGCGATGTAATAAGTCATAAAGGTGTCACGACTCCAAGTCGAAGGGAGGGACTCTTGAATGAGTTTACCCACCTTGGTTATCTTCACGTTATTCTGCGCACAAATAGGATTGCAGAATAGGAATGCTAAAAGACAAGCATAAACAATGTTCTTAATTCTCTTCATATTCAAATTTAGATTAAAATTAATAATTAAAAATCCAATTTGTTCCAATAATATGCCATCTTCTAACAATAACCAGGTCAACTGGCTCAACTGGCTCAACCAGCCCAACTGGCCCCTCCCCCTTCCCCTCCCCCATAGGGAGGGGCGTGAAATGCGAGATACCCCTTTTGGTTAGTTTACGAGTTTACAAGTTTATAAGTTTACAAGTTTATAAGTTTACATGTTTATGAGTTTATATGTTTATAGTTTACAAATTTATGGGTTTACGAGTTGACGTGTTTGCCTGTGCGTTCAGGTAAATCATAGCCAACAGCGGTAATCATAATTATGAATTGTGAATTCTGAATTATTTTTTGGTCAGCTTTGGCTTCACAGTAGTAGCGTCCTCGATGATAAATGAGTTGCCCTGCTCCTTCACCTTAACATAAACCACGGTGTGCTTTGTAGGCACCTTCTTGTAGCTCGAAGTCCACAAGAATGAAACACGGAGCCAGTCATTGTTCAGGGGAATAACCTTCAGTGTACGTAGATTCTCCTCCACACAGTCCTGCGCATCGAGAAGTACGTCTGCATCTGTCTGTTCACTCTTTTTCAATACGTTTTCACTTACAAACTTCTTTGCAATCACCATGCTAAGGTCTGAGAGCTGATAGATAAGGCTGTTCATATAGGTCTTGTAGAAACCAAGTGTGAACTGTTGCTTTTCCTTCTGGATTTCGTTCATTGTAACGACAGCACTTTTAGCTGATTTAGCTTGTGCATAAGTTGTAAGTGGTGCAGAAGCTAAGCAGAGTGCTAAGCCCAATGCAAGATAAGCTTTTCTCATTGTTATAGTTGTTTATAGAATTAATATCAGAAAAAAAGTTCGTTTCTTTCTTAAGCAGTATTGTGTCGAGTTCTTTAGCCTATAGCAGTTTTTAGCTCTGGATAGCTGTCTGCTGTTGGAATTTGAAATCTATTTAGGTTTTTATCTTCGTAATTGTTTATTTCGGCAACAAAGATATGCAAAAAAGATAACATAGCAAACTTATCTGAAATTATTTTCAAAAAAGTTTAAACTAAATTTCATTAGACCACAATCAGTTTAGGTTCTAATGACCTATTGGGGGTATCCTCTGTTCCTCCACGCACCAACGGTGCCTCTGTGCTAACGATTTCTGCTATATAAAACCTCTGTGTTCTCCTTTGCTCTGTGTGACCTATCTTCAAAGTTCTAATCTCAAAGGTATCACTCCAAATTGCTGAAGAGCCATAATTATGGCATACTGATGAGAACTCCGTTCGAATAATTTTGAATTACATCGGTAATCATAATTATGAATTTTGAATTTTGAATTCATAAAAAAAGTGTTATATTTGCACCCGTAAACCTAAATCAATGTAATTATGTCTAAGTCTACTACTGTCTTCCTGGGTATAAGGAAGCATGCGTTATACTGCTACAGGTAGAGATAAACCAATTTATTACATATGCAAAATAAAGTATTATATGGCTTGACAGGAGCGCTTGCAATGGGTGCAGTCGTTCCTGCCCAAGCGCAGAAGAAACCGATGAACATCGT
>CAUTPS010000121.1:0-4932 GCA_963540415.1 uncultured Prevotella sp. | reverse complement strand
TCAACAAAGATGTTCAAGTGATAGGTGTCGGAGTCGCAGAGGCTTAATGGTGCCCATGTTCCGAGTGCAAAGTCATTCTTATAATTAATAGCGTTCAGCTTACGCATCGGACCTAAAGCCTTCTGTTCCGCACGCTCATCATAGTCTGTTTCAATCTTATGTGGTTCTGACTTCTCACCAAACTGAACCTTTCCACTCTCTGTACGGTCCATAACCAATCGCCCCGCCTTCATATCAAAGTAGATATCTACCTTCTCACCCTTATCATTATAAAGTACAATTCCGGTCTTAGCTGCCTTATTCGGTGTTACATCCATCTCTAATTCAAAAGCATTCTCTTTGCTGACTGATACATTCTTTGCGTCCCGTTCGTGAGCGATAAGCAGGTTAGGTAAGCGCTTATACTTCCTTCTTAGCAAGACTACCTCTGACACAACATTAGACGACATATAGATTTCTCCGTCCTTTCCGGTAAAGAGTTTGAACTCACGTGGAAGTGTGTTGGCACCACGATATTGGCGAATAGGGGTAACATTGGCATACTGCCAGTTGCTCATCCAGGCAATACCCAACACACGATCTTTGACACCCGAGAAGGTAACCGTAGCATAATGATCCTTACCATAATCGAGGAACTTAGCAACAGAAGGCTTGCTATCACAAGTAAACTTCTTGCCATCAAAGTCGCCAACAAAGTACTCTGTAGCACTACCACCAAAGAGACAGCCAGGGTTTATGTTCACAATCATCACCCATTTCTTATTCTTTGGGTTACCATCAACGGGAAGTTCGAAGAAGTCTGGGCATTCAAACTGGTTAGGTTGCGCACCATAGCCTGCACCAAAAGCACTCTCATAGGTCCAATCCTTCAAATTAGGTGAAGAATAAAAACGCATTTCTTTATCGGCAGAAACAATCATATACCACTTCTTCAGTGGCTCATACCAAAAGACTTTTGGGTCACGGAAGTCCTTCACACCATCAAATGGCTTCAAAACAGGATTCTTCTCATATTTATGGAAAGTATAACCGCCATCGGTGCTATAAGCCATACATTGCGTTTGGGCATTCTCCTTGCTATCGGATGTATAAAGGGAGATAATCGCATTCTTGCCATATCCTGCCGTACCCTTCTTATCTATTACCGTACTACCAGAGAAAATATGCCCCATAGGGTCGCGGTAAATCGTCGGTTCTTCCTCTTTCCAATAGATAAGATTATGACTTACAGCATGTCCCCAATGCATATTTCCCCACATAGAACCATAGGGGTTATACTGATAACAGAGGTGGTAGACCCCATCTTTATAAAACATACCAACAGGGTCGTTCATCCATCCATAGGAAGGGGTATGATGATAAGAAGGACGATAGAAATCGGTATTGGTCACATCCCAAATATCAGAGAGTTTCATCTGTCCTTTCTTCAAGGCCAAAGCATCCTCCTTTAAGTTGAGAATCTTAACAACAGAAGTCTTACCCTTATTGAGTTTGAAAGGCACATAATAATCTGTCTTCCCTTGTGCTAATCTTACATCCATCCACGTGTCCGTCTTCTTGCCATTGTCAAGAAGCACCTGCGCCTCGTCTTTCCCCTCTTCAATCGGAAGGAGAAGATACTTTGGCGACTTTGCTATCTTCACAATCGTCGTATCACCTGCACGTGTGATGTTCATTGTCTGTGCCGTAGCCGATACGGAAAGAGCTGTCAAGGCTACATAAAGGAAAAGATTTCTTTTGTTCATAGCTATTTTCAGTTATGGCGTTCCCATTAAACCTCAATCGGTCATTAGACCACAATATATATATCGTTCTTATTACTATGGTATTGTTTCCTAACATCTTTTATTTTCTTATCGGCATCTTGTCTATCTTCATAACTTGACGTAGCCCGCTACGCCTGCGCCCTAAAGACAACCAATCCGCTCGATAATAAAACAAAAAATGTTTAGGCTCTAATGCCCGATTTGGGTTAAATGCCGCACAATGGTTGCACCCGAGTTACCGCAACAAAGATACATCCTTTCTTTTGTATTTGCAAATAATAAAGGCGTAATTATGCGTATAAAGAATTAACGATAGATAGTCTTAAAACATCTTTATCCCTCTCCATTCCTTAGACTAACGATTTTCCCTGCCTCCTAATAAAATAGACAGACGGTACTTGTAGCAGTATAACCTGCTTCTAACAACTGATTGAATCTTTTTCGCCTACAATTTACAAGGTCTTTAACCCTCCGCACCACTCGTGCTAAGCCTTCGCACCACTCGTGCGGAGCATCAACACGATATGTGCGGAGCGTCAACACGTTGACTAAAAGCCCACATAAAAAAATATCTGTGATACCCTTTCGGATACCACAGATACTTAATATTATAGATAATTCTAATGTTAGCGAATTAGTCAGCGTATGGAGTTGTCTTTCTCCACAAACGAACAGGTATTGCCATTTTCAAGTTTTCAACATAAGCTCCTTCACCATCACCTACTTTAACTACCGTAGACGAAGGTCTGTTTTGCTCCTGTGGAGTTCCCTTATAACCATAATAGAAGAATCCACTCAAACCCTTAGATAAGCCTTGTACTCTAAAGCCAACAACCTGCATAGGGTTATTATTATCAACATCTCGAGTTATAGCCTGTGAATACCAACCAGCAGGAAGAACTTCACTTGGCGTCCAATATTGTGTGCTCTTTCCTTCATCTGCACGATACCAATAACGTAAGCCTGTTGAATGATTATTAAATGTCACTGTACCAAATAAATATGCACCCATAAGAGGTATAACTCGTTTTACATCATTAGGATAAACATAGTTATAATTATTAGGTTCAGCCCAAAAGTCTTCATTAGCGATATCATCCATGTCAAGAACAAAACGTGGACCAAGGTAACGCTGTGTTAGTACGGCTGTACCATCCTTGTCCTCCCAACGAATAGTATAACGATAATTGTTGTTTTTAATCCAAGGAATTTGTACACTTGCATTACCCATACCAGATTTTGCTTCACGCACAGATTGTTTTGCATAGCCTTGATAAACACGGTCTAAATCATCATTAGTGATATAATCAGGCTTTTTAGACATACCTAACATATAACCAATAACCTTTCCTCCAGAAGTTGTTACAGCCTTTGAGTAAGAATGGAAAAAGCGCTGTACACCACCTGGTAAGCCTGGTAGCAGTGCTGCAGAAACTACACCCATAGAATACTTGTCAAATGCACCATTACCACGGAATGCAGAGAAAGCATAAGCCTGTGGAATGATACTACGCCAGTACTCATGGGTAGCAAACATATAATCCTCAGGAATACTTGACTTCTTTTTTTCTACTTCACTATATGTATAACGTGTAGTATGAGCAGCATCAAGATTCTCTGTACTTGAAATTTCTGCCTCTGTACCAAAGTTATCATGTTTAGCAAGATAACTCAATGGAGCGAAGTTATATACAACCTCACCTTTTGCAGGATAATTAGCACCAGAAACATAAGTTGCAAGTGTACCATATGCAGGAAGCATATTGATAGAAGTAGGAACTACCTTATCACCAGTTCCATTTCCATCAGGTACAGCCATCAACAAGAACTGGGTTTTAGCAACCTTTTTTACAGTATAATCCCCAGTACCTTCTTCAGTTCCATCATAGATTTTCACTGCCTGCTGCTGTGGTGCCATCCATACATAAATATAGCTTGGAGCCTCGTTACCGTTCACAACCTTATCGAAGTTATCACCAGAAGCCTTTTTCAAGAAAATATGATCATAATAAGTAAGGGCAGTATTAAGAGTTCCAGCCTTTTCGTCTGCGCAATCCTTAACATATGTACCATGAAGACGGAAACGGTTGGTGTTTTTAAGACCATTCTCAATAGCAGCATCATCCAATGGACGCTGATAGAACTTAAATGCCTTAAAAGCATTCTTGTAACTTTCTGTCTTAGCAGAAGCTATATCGCCATCCTCTGTATCCTTAAGGTCTGAAGTCGCAACATCATCAAAGCTCTTCAGGTCGAACTGACCACAAAGAATATTACTTGTGATGATACGAACACCATTATACTTGAAATCGAAACCAGTTTTGTTTGTAACCTTCAAACGTACAATAGTACCAAACTGCTTGAACTTAACCGCCTTTTCAGCCTTAATAGTCTTGTTTGCAGCATTGGTTGTCAACTGACGCCAACTGAAGATATAAGGAATGTTTGCACCCCACTGCAATTTCTCACCTGCACTGTTACGAGCTGTATGTCCTTCAGAGAAACCATTGAACTTCACCTGATTGTTACCAGGAAGCATCTCACCTCCTAAGATACCACATACATACCATGTACCCTTGCTAAGGTCAGTACCCGTTTTCATCTCAAATTTTTCACTTGGCAACAAAGTCAAGTTACCACCCTTCTTATAGGTCCACTTAGTAACAACCTTTGTAATAGGCTGATCAGTGTCTGTACTCTTAAAGATAAGAAGCACATCTACCTTACTACCATCAGCAATTTCTTTTCCTTCAGACGTACCTTTGTCGAAAATACCAACAGGGGTTGGGAAACCAGTATTATCATCTGTTTCGTAACCAATAGCACGAGTAGCAGCAGTTTGCCCCATATCACCCTCCATTGACATAGACACAGTGACACCCGGCTGATTATCACCATTTGAGATAGCCTCAACAACATCCTTGTCTGCACAGCCAGTGAAAAGCAATGCAAAAACAGCGATGAATGAATAAAATAGTTGTTTCATTTATTTTTGTTTTCGTTATGTAGGTAATTATTCCCTACAGGTTTGTTTTCTAATTTCCTTAAATAACTTTGTTAAAACTAAAATGCAGTTGGATTTTCTTCCTCTGGATCTTTCTCATTGTCACCTTTATCAAGGCTTCCACTTATACCACTTTGTGCATGAATACCACCCTCCATAAAC
>CAUTPS010000120.1:0-4945 GCA_963540415.1 uncultured Prevotella sp. | reverse complement strand
ATGTAAATGATAGCTACTATCTCAGGGATGAGTATAACGACAAGTTGATAATCTTTCCAATGAAAGGCAAGGCAAGCGAAACCACCGACAAGGATGAAGCTACCTGCCAATATTAGTGCTATCTTTATTCTCCTCAATCGTTTAAGCCCTTCCTCGCTTTTAAGTTTCGCTTTCGGTATTCTTGACCCAAAATTGATAGCAGAATCTGGTCCGATAGTGCTTCCGAGAACAATCAGCGGTAAGCTCATCAGTAGTATTACAATGATGTCTATCATATCTCAACTTGTTTTAAATTTATTTATGTAGTATCAATCAACTTTGTTCTCAAGGTTTATAATAGAAGCTAAGCATCAGCTCTCTACCTCTAATGTCTTGATTGCTAAAGCTACTTGAAAGCGTATTATTAATTCCATAGCTATAGCTTTTATTATTAAAGACATTGTTCCAAGCAAGACTTAAGTCAAAGTGTTTGGCTTTAAATATCAAAGTGAAGTCTTGAAAGAACATATTCTTAAACTTCTTTTGTGCTATCTCGTTATGATAGTATTCCGTCAAAGTTTCTAAACTCAAAACCTTACAAAGAGGTAGTCTAAGGCTTCCCTCATGCTTCCAACTATTTAGATTAGACGTCTTCCCGAAAGCAGGCATCTTCATCTGATGAAAGCCATAAGTAAGTTTATAAGCTAAATCGACACCCTTTATTAAACCAATATCAAGGTTAGAGGTTATATTTAAGTTCTTTGTGTCGTAAGGCATTCGTTGGCTATTCTGAACCATATAACTATTTATGGCATTATATAAAGCCTTTACATTTAGCTTTCCTTTCAAGAAGCCTATGCCTTGTGAACCCATTAGGAACATATTCCAGCTATTGTACTTCGTGTCTCCTTGTGTCAGTGATTCTACGATATAGTTGCCCACAAAATCTTGAGTTGATGTATAAGGAGAGTTTCCAAACGACTTTGTTATGCGTAATCGTATAGAAGTCCCTTTCAGAGCATCGCTATAAACAATTCCTATTCCTGCGCTTTTCTCTTTGTTTAAATTATAGCCTGCCAGACCTTTATTCATATATTGATAATCTTGCAGTACCAAAGTTGGATAAAATTGGGCAGCATTAATCTGCATTGTATTAATAGATGCATCAGCCGAGAATGTCCATGATGCTGTGGCTTTCCATCTTATACGGAGGTTAGGGGAGAATAAGAATTTAGACTGACCATTATCTAAACTATACTTATAATGGTTGTACGACATATCACCCGATAACATAAAATATAAGTCCTTCACTGTATATTCTATGCTTGGTGTGGCATAGAATCTCGCAAAGGTAAACTTACTTTTACCCATTAACAGCCCTACGCTATCTGGAACTCCCACTAAATCAGAAGTGAAGCGGTGTTCTCCTGCATTTACTCCTATTTGTCCTGATAGAATAAATCTACCTATTCTAAGACTTCCTCTTACGTCCGTATTCGTTTCATAGTAATGTTGATTAATAGACTGCACCAACGAATCGACATATAGTTGTTGCGGACGTATATCCATTATATTCTTTGATTGCAGAGTGACAAGTCGTTTCCCATATTTCTTCATTATACTGAAATTATCTTTTAATGTATAAATCGGAAGATTACCCATCATCTTATGAGGATGAGTCCCCTGTTCATTCAGCCATTGTTTGTTCCAAGAAAAGTCACCAGAAAGCTCATTTTTAAGATAATGGTTTTTAGCGTTATTCTCGTATTTTATCTTTGCAAAGAGGTCATTACTTTTCTCCAAATACTGTTTTCTGTTTTCTATTGTCTTTATACCGCTATTCGTATAAAAGTCTGAATGGCGCAAAGAGGTAGCCTCATTGCGGTCATTGGTAAATGTAACCTGCACGCTTACCTGAGAATTTTCGTCTATACGCTGTAGTGCATTCAAACTAACAGCATGTGAGCGGTTAAATAATGAACGTCCTTTGAGCAATAAAGGCGACGGAGAAGGAAGTGAGAGCATAGCTGATAAAGGACTTTGTAGCTCATCAAAACTTAAAAGTTTGTCCGTCTCTCTCCTTATATTCTTACCTATATTATTTGTCTTATAGGTGAGCATTGTCTGAAAAGAAGGCTTCAGACGCATGGCAAAGGTTTCAAAATTCCACAATCCTCCATGACTTTTTAATCCTATACCACCGCTATAGGTCGTCATCCAGCGTGCCTTAGCCCCCTGCTTCATCCTAATATTGATAGCGTTATCGTCAGAATAAGTAAAATCATCTAACACACGGATAGGTTGATGATGCTTCATTACTTCTACTGTTGCTACATCCTCTTGGGGCAGTGACTTTGTTGCCAAGCCATATTTTCCTCCCATCAGATCCATCCCTTCTATATAGAAGTTGCTGATAGACTTTCCCTCGTATTGTATCTCGCCATTCTCTTTATTCACCTCAAAGCCCGGGACACGTGCAAGAACGTCAGCCAATGTTCGGTCTCCTTCTTTTTTATAGGTAGTGAGCAGATATTGAATCGTATCGCCTTTTATCTTAATTGGCTTTGCCTTTACAGTTATCTCCGATAACGTTTTCGTATCTTCCTCTAATGTGATATGCTGTGCAGGCATATCCATTGTAACCTTTAGTTCCTGCTTTTTATAGCTTATTGCTGAAATAGATAGAATATTACCTTCTTGTGCTGTAATGGTAAACTTCCCCTTAGCATCTGTCTGACAGAAATGTAATGTCTTTTTTGTGGTTGCATCTACAGTCTTGATAATAGCTGCAGACACAGGGTGTCCTCCTACGTCAGTAACGACACCTTCCACTATCCTCTGTGCACTTATTGACTGTACAAGTAGGATAAGCAAACATAAGGTAATATATTTTTTCATTAGTAATATCTTATTCTAACTCCATTTTGGGAAAAAAGGTTGTATTCTTTGGATAGATCGTAGGGTCTGAAGCCTTTTTTAAATAAGAGAGCCGGTCTATATCCTTATACTTTTTCTCCCAGAAATTATAAAACTTGACAGGTGACAATTGTTCTCTTTTAATGTTACTTGCAATTATGTCTAAAAAGCCATCGCAATGTGCGGCTAAGATTAAACCGGGTAGTCCACCTAATTTCCACGGACCGAGCGGTAAAGGAATCTCCTCACTGAACCACACCTTCCAGTCTCGTCCACGGAAATGTGTGGTAGCCATCGTGCAATTAAAGCCTATGACATTTCGTGTACTGTCTTCGTGAATAATCCATTCCGGTGTGGGTATGTCCTCTGTTATCTTATAATGAGAGTCCCATACCTGTGTGTAGGTTGTCATTTTTCCTTCTTCAAGATTTCTGTAAAGATAATCACGACTATTAGGACTTTGTACTGTCGGAATGGTCTTATTATTATTGCGAGCAGCTTTTATCCTTTCATTAATTATCGCCAAAGCTGTCTCAGGGTTACTTCCTAAGGAATCGAAGCGCAAAGTATGATAGCTAAAGTATTCACTTACATTTTTCCCTATCCTAAGTGCATAGTCATCATAACTGTTAAGATACTTTGTGTGATAACTGATTTCGAGTATGCTCGGTTCAATGATATGTGTCTCTTGTCCAAAGCAACTAAGCAGTGACAACATGAATGTGATACAGAAAGCGTATAATTTCATAATCATTAATTTAACGTGTTTAGGGATAGTCCTCTGCAGATTATTTTCTTTTCTTTATAGGGCTCATTGATTAAGATATCGCAAATATATAATAATATTCAATACGACGCAACTATTTGGCTCATTAATTTGCAGCGTATTATGTGAGGGGGATAGTAGTTGTGTTTATAGCTTTTGTGGTTAATGTAAAATAAATTCACAACGTGCTTTTTTATTGATGCTCTTTTGGCTTCTAAAAGATGCCCTTTTGGCTTTTAAAAGGGCGTTAATTGAAGTGTTACTAACGCCCTTTTGAAGTCCAAGTAAGCACCTTTTACTTTTGTGTTTTGCAAGTGTTTGATTCTCTGTTAGTTACAAAGGTAGTGAGAAGGGGTAATTTTTGACCTTTTTAGAGAGATTTTTAAGGATTTAATGTCAATATTTTTCGCAACTAACGAGGCTTTGTTTTTAGAAAAGAGGCAAAAGAAAAAGCGGTATAAAGACGTCGCAAAAGTTCGTCTTATACCGCTTTGTAAGATGAGGCTATACCTATGTTTCGTTAGGAAAAGGGATGTCCTTTCCTGCGATTTACACTTGATAGCATCGTTGGTATAGCTGTTTTATGTGCTGGGTGAGATTACTTCTCGCAGCTGCAGCCCGTCCAAGGCTTTAGCTCTTTGAAGAAGTCGTGACCCTTATCGTCAACAAGGATGAAGGCTGGGAAGTCCTCAACGGTAATCTTCCAAACAGCTTCCATACCCAATTCTGGATACTCTACGCACTCGATGCTCTTGATGCTGCTCTGTGAGAGAACGGCAGCCACACCACCGATAGTACCGAGGTAGAAACCACCATGCTTCTGGCAGGCATCTGTCACAGCCTGTGTACGGTTACCCTTAGCAATCATCACGAGTGAACCACCATGCTCCTGGAACTCGTCAACGTATGGGTCCATACGGTTGGCAGTGGTAGGTCCCATTGAACCACATGGGTAGCCCTCTGGAGTCTTGGCTGGTCCTGCATAGAGGACAGGGTAATTCTTGATGTAATCAGGCAATTCCTCGCCAGCATCCAAACGTGCCTTGAGCTTAGCGTGAGCAATGTCACGAGCCACGATGATGGTACCCTTGAGGTTGACACGTGTTGAAACAGGATACTTTGTCAGCTCAGCACGAACAGCATCCATACCCTTATCGAGGTCAATCTCGATACCCTTCGCACCTTCTCCTGGCTTGCGGTACTCCTCTGGAATCAACTCGCTTGGGTTAGTGTCCATCTTCTCCAACCAAATACCGTCCTTATTGATCTTCGCTTTGATGTTAC
>CAUTPS010000119.1:0-4971 GCA_963540415.1 uncultured Prevotella sp. | reverse complement strand
CTTATCAAGAGTAGGTCGAAATGGTTTGAAATCCTCAAACGCTTCGGGCTAAACTGGCTTCCACAGAACGTAACCTTCAACACTGACATGGTGCGCAACTACTACGAGTTGCAGGAGCGTGATATGGAATCAACAGAGAACAGTCTGCTACCTCTTACCTTCAGCGAGCAGTTCCTTTGGAATCGTGACTTCGCTCTACGTTGGGACTTGACACGCAATCTCCACATGAACTTCCAAAGTGCGACACATGCTGAGATAGAAGAGCCTTACACACCTATTAATAAAGACCTCTATGCCGACCGCTATCAGGCATGGAAAGACTCGGTATGGACAAGCATTAAACACTTCGGTACTCCACTCGATTACCAACAGAATTTTACGGTTTCTTATCAGCTTCCACTCAACCTCCTACCTATCTTCGACTGGGTAAATGCTGATGCGAATTATACTGCATCTTATACTTGGGTGCGTGGAACAAGTCTTGATAATGGTACTTCGCTCGGTAATACCATCACAAGTAACCGTGCTTTGAACATCAACAGTACCTTTAACTTTGAACGACTTTATAATCACATTCCATTCCTCAAGAAGACTAACGAACGGTTTAACCGTACTCGTCCGACTCGCCCTAAACTAACAGCAGAACAGAAGAAGGCTGAGAGGGAAAAGAAAGAAAAAGAAAGAAAGGAGAAAGGTAAAGACGATGACAAGAAGAAAGCACTGCCAAAGAACCAGAAGAGTTTTGAAAAGGAAATCGTCATCAATGCCGATTCTGCAATCCTTGTTTCACATGGCAAGAATACAAAACGCCTCATCATCTCGGCTAAAGACGAAAGAGGAAAGGCTATCAAGATTAAATATCGTAAGGTAGGTGATACGCAGTTGAAAGTCTTTAATCGTACAGACTCTGCTATACGCATGAAGCTTACCGTAACGCCTAAGGAACCACTTGATAATAAGGGTTGGTATAAGACGGCACAGTGTGTGGCACGTGCGCTGATGATGGTACGTTCGGCAAGTATTTCTTATCGTGACCAATATGCAATGGCACTGCCTGGCTTTATGCCAACGGTTGGTGATGCCTTTGGACAGACACGTGGAACAGGTGCCTTATCACCTGGTCTTGACTTTGCTTTCGGTCTTATTGATGATGATTATATCGGTAAGGCACGTGATAACAATTGGTTGCTTATGAACGACAGTGTAGCTACACCTGCTGTAACGAATCGCACCGAAGACTTACAGATTCGTATGACACTTGAACCATTCAAGGACTTTAAGATTGACCTTACTGCCAGTCGTATGCAGACTACCTCACGAAGCATCCAATATATGTACACGGGTACGCCTACAACACAGAGCGGTTCACTTACCATGACAACCCTATCATTAGGTACTGCATTCGAAAGTCAGGGCAATGCCAACAACGGCTATCATAGTCCAACGTTTAATCGTTTCGTGCAGTCACTTGATAGTTATCGCAATCGTGTGGAGGCACAATATAACAATGCAACCTACCCTGCTTCGTTTGGTGGTGGACACTTCACTCCTGCTGTTGGTTCTGTTAATAAATATAGTGCAGATGTTATGGTTCCTGCTTTCCTCAATGCATACACCAGCATGAGTGGAAACGGACTCAACATCTTCCCTTCTCTGCGCAGTTTATTACCTAACTGGTCTATCCGTTACAGTGGTCTTTCACGCTTGCCATTCTTTGAACAGTTCTTCAAGAGTGTTAATATCAATCATGCTTACCGCAGTATCTTTGCTATCGGTTCTTATCAGAGCTATAGTACATGGCAGGAATACATGAACGGACTCGGTTTCATTACTGATGCAACAACAGGTAACCCTATCCCAAGTTCGATGTATAACATCTCACAGGTGAGTATCAACGAAGCATTCTCTCCTCTGTTAGGTGTTGATGTAACTCTTCAGAACAATCTCACCGCACGCTTAGAATATCGCCAAACACGTGTATTATCACTCTCTATGACAAGCGTACAATTGAATGAGGCCTCATCAAAAGACTGGGTTATCGGTATTGGTTATAGAATCAACGACTTCAATCTTTTCAACAATGGTACACGACGTGTAGCTAAAGGTAAGAAGAAGACAACAGAAACCTCACAGCAGGATAATAGTTCTTCTCGTCAGAACAGCGGATTGAACCGTGACCTCAACCTACGCCTTGACATGAGCTATCGTCAGCAGGCTTCGCTCACACGTGACATTGCTTCGCTGACATCGGCAGCTTCAAGTGGTAATACTGCTTTTAAGTTCTCTTTCTTGAGCGACTACACCCTGAGCCGTTTAGTTACTGCCAGCCTCTACTACGACTTACAGATTAATACTCCACTCCTCTCATCAGGCAGCTATCCTACAACCACCCACGACTTTGGTGTGAGCCTAAGACTTAGTCTGACAAGGTAAACTAAGAGATTACAATTTTGCAATCACGATTGCAAAATATAACTTGAATATTCGTTTTATTCCAAGAAACATGAAAAGGTGTACTATTTTCTCACTTTAAGTACACCTTGTATTAATTTACTTGTTCTCTGTTTTTCTATATAGAACCATCCAAAGAATGTCATTCTAAGACCAATATAAAGCTATTTTATTGCAAACTCTCTAACGCTCCTCTCAGAATCATACCAATCTAAGATGAGTTTAAGAATCCTTGAGGTAGGACGTTCTGCAATTGGCGTATATTGATTTATATGCTTTGTAAATAGAACAAAGGTCCCTTCCAGTTGCGTATCTTTAAATTCTGGGGCTATGCGTCCTTCACACTCTCTTAAGCCAATAATACGACATAGTTCTCCACATTCCATATCCAGAATATGCTCAAATTCATAACCCATCCATACCCATCCTTTCTCATCAAAGAGTTTCCCAAAATAAGCTTGTGACTCCTTATTCTTCACAACAAGCAGTTTAGGTTTTACAACTTCCTCAATAATGTGCATCGTAAGATTTAATTGGTCAACAATGAATTTTATACCTTCAGATGTCTTTAATATTTGGGTTTTCAAAATATTCTGCTCTCTCTCCTTAAAATAGAAAATATCAAGATAATCAGACTTATCTCTTAAATCTATATCTTCATCAAAAAGCATCTTCTTTACTGGACTCCAATAATTATCATATTGTTGCCCATACCAGATTTCTTTTATTGGTCCATGAATAATCCCACTATCTTCATTATTGCGAAACGATGGATTAATTCCTGTTACTAAAATCTCACTTTGAACATTATCTGCATAAGTATAACCTCTGCTAATAATCTCATTGGGAAGTGAAGCAATGTATTCTTCATTCCAAATCTCAGCTAATCTTTTTCCTATATCCATAATTGAAATTCTATAATAGCTTTCTTATTTTATTTATCAACTCACCTCTTTCAACTGTATCAAGAATAGTTATATCATCAGAAAAAAATACAGGAATATTTGTTCCACGTAAAATATAATGATTATCTATTTCTGTGACAGGATCTATCCACCGATCTGCACCGAAAATTAGATATCGGCAATAATCTGTAAAGAATACTATAACCAAAGGGTTGATTTTTCTTATAGTTTCATAAGTCAGTTCTAACTGCTCTCGAATAAAATCCTCATCACTTTTAAGCATCTTGTCTCTATCATTCTCACGCATATACAATAGATTTATCTGTGTATATCCTTTTTCAAAAGATGCAGCAAATTCTTCTAAGCTTTTAAAATACTCTGGAGCATCATCACGCTGATAGAAACTTCCATACATTAATGATTCTTTATCTGTACTCAGGAGCATTAGTTCGTCATCCCTATAGTCGTAAGCAGGATTGATTCCCACGAACAATATACTATCTTTAACTCCATCTGCAGCAAAAAGAGGCTTTCTACGAATAAAGTCATAATTTAAACATTGATACTTATTCCATATAGACGCAAGTCTTGTTTCTATCCGTCCATTCTCATTAAGATCGAAGAAAATAGGAGACTGAATATTTAATTCCTCTTCAGCATTGGAATAATTGCTTTCCTGTTGGGAAACTTCTTCTATAAGCACAACAGGTTGAGACTTCCTACTTTTATTAGAGTTCATGGGAGCATGTTTCCTCTTTAACCAATACTTTATATAGGTAATTACACCTATGATAAAGCTAAGAGCAATGACAAATATAAGCGTATAAGATAAAGTAGCAGTAGGAGAATCAGCCAAAGCCATCAAGTAAGCACCGCCTATAATCATTGATAATGCAATTAGAACAGATTGATAAACCTTGAAGAAACGTCTCCGCTTTTGTTTTGAATATATCCGTTTATAGTTTTCCAGATGAGGGTCGTCAGAATCAATTATTTCCAACTCTTGAACAGCCAGTCTATATTTCTCGAGAAGGGCATCAGTATATTTATTTCTTATCTTTGCTTCATCTCCTCCAGATTCCCACTTATTAGCTTTCAATAATACAGAAAGTTTAGAAAGAACTTGAAGTAAAGGCTCTTTCTCAAGTGGGATATCTAAATTATTTAACGCATCTATATTTTCAAGTACTGCTCCGTCCAAAACATATAATTGATTCTTTCGTTCTATATCAGCATGCACAATAACCTCCTGACGTCGGCATTCGTTTTCTATTCTTTTTCTTTCAGATGAAGATATTCTGCTTCTATTTGAATTCCTAACACGACGATAAGGTGTAGAATGCCTATCACCAAAAATTATATTACTGATAAACTTTCCTGTATTTTTACCCAATTCTCTCTTTAATGAGTTCTCAAATGTTCCCATAGATTATTGTTTATAAATTGTTAAGATAATAGTATGATAAGTGTATTATCAAGAGAAAATCTGTCTTCAAATATTGATTCAAATATTTACTCTAAAAAGTACACGCTACAAATTTAACATTTTTATTTTATTCTTACCTCAATTCCGCAGCATTATTCCTTGTGAGGTATTTTTATATATTGAAGTGAC
>CAUTPS010000118.1:0-5045 GCA_963540415.1 uncultured Prevotella sp. | reverse complement strand
CTTTTCCCTTGTGCAGAAGGTGCTGGTTATGCTGGTGGAATCGTTAGTGCGGGCATTGATGGAGAGCGTTGTGCTGAAATGGTTTCGGCTTATCTCCAGCAATTATAAAGTCGTTTGCTTCTGTTAGTAAGCAGGTCAATAGGCTTTGTTTATAGTTTGATAGAGAAAGTATTAGAGTTCTCGTAGTATCTTTTTCTACTTCTATAAACTATTCTAAATCGAATTATTTTCATGAAAAGAAATATTTATTTACGTGAACAAAAATATTTCTTTTCATGAAAATAATTCTTTTTTATCATGATGATAAATTGTAATCTATGGTCACTTTGTTTCTAAAAGTATTCTATAGAGGTAGCTGGCAAGCGTTACTTACTATGTTATAAATATACTTTTAGATAACGACAAGGTGTTTTGATTTCTTTAGTCTAAATCTCCTGGAGCAAAGGTTGTTGTGTTCCAATCACCAGTTTCGATACCTTTCTTTAACCAATACATACGCTGTTCGGAAGTTCCATGGGTGAAAGTCTCAGGAATTGCATAGCCACGAGCTTTCTTCTGGAGATAGTTATCTCCGATTTTCTCAGCACAATCAATTGCCTCTTCGATATCACCATCAGTAAGACTTTGATATTTTTCATTGTCATAATGTGCCCAACAACCAGCATAATAATCGGCAAGAAGTTCTAATTTTACGCTCAGTTTGTTCGCTTCTTCCTTACTAACACGTGCCATCTTTGCATGACATTTGCCAAGGATTCCGCGGAGATATTCTACATGATGACCCACTTCATGTGCAATTACGTAGGCATACGCAAAGTCAAGGTCGCCCTTTGCTTGTATTCCTAGGTCCTTACGCATATTGCTAAAGAAACTCAAGTCGAGGTAAAGACGTTGGTCAGCAGAGCAGTAGAACGGACCCATAGCAGCAGAGCCATTGCCACAAGCAGTTTGTACAGCACCTGTGAAAAGAACAAGCGTAGGGTATTGATATTTCATACCATGCAACTGAAACTGTTCCGTCCATACATCTTCTGTACCTGCAAGAATCTGTTTTGAGAAGTCGGCAAGTTTCTCTTCTTCCTCGGTGAACTGATGTTGTTGGCCGCCAGTCTGTACTTCTGTCTGCCCCTGCATCTGTGTTTGTACGACATTGTTTACCACATCCCCTAAGTTTCCACCGCTCATAAAGGTAATAAGAGCAATGATAATAATACCTCCAATACCACCTATACCAGCTTTTGCTCCAGTACCCATGCCGCGACGATCTTCTACATTATTACTTTCTCTGCGTCCTGTAAGTCTCATTTTATTTCCTTTGTTTTTAAGCTTAATTGTTTCTATGTTGGCAAAGGTAAGGCATTATCTTGAAATCTGCAAGTATTACAACCCTGTTCCTATAACTTAGATGTATGTCTTATATACTATAAAACTGGTGTTTTCATGGATTAAAGCTATGTGATAACAACTTTGAAAGATAGCTTTATGTGCGTAAAAAATAGTCTACTTTTTCTTTGTTGCGATTATAGAAATAGTGACTTTCTCTATATGCAATGGCTTTTTTCTTTTATCCTTTTGCTATATCTGAGTTTTTTCGTAAATTTGCATGTATTTTGAGAACAAACAATATAACTATATAATGAAGATTTCATACAAATGGCTAAAGGAATACGTTGATTTCAATCTTAGTCCAGAAGAGATTGCAGTTGCGCTCACTTCCATAGGTTTGGAGGTAGGCTCACTTGACGAGGTTGAAACGATACGTGGTGGATTGAAGGGTTTATATGTTGGCAAGGTGCTTACTTGCGAGGCACATCCAAACTCTGATCACCTTCACGTAACAACCGTTGACCTTGGCAAGGGAGAACCACAGCAGATTGTATGTGGCGCACCGAATGTTGCAGCAGGACAGAAGGTAATCGTTGCTGACTTAGGTTGTGTACTCTATGATGGCGACAATGAGTTTACTATCAAGAGGAGTAAGCTGCGTGGTGTAGAAAGTCTTGGTATGATTTGTGCCGAGGATGAGATTGGTGTTGGTACTGCTCATGATGGTATCATTGTGTTGCCTGAGGATGCACCAGTAGGTCAGCCAGCATCAGAGTATTACCAATTAGACAGTGATTGGCTGATTGACATAGACATCACTGCTAACCGTGCAGATGCGTTAAGTCATTATGGTGTAGCTCGCGACCTCTATGCATGGTTGACACAGAATGGTTATGAAACTTCGCTGCATCGCCCATCTTGTGATGTATTTAAGGTTGACAATCATGACCTTCCTATTGATGTGACAATTGAGAACACTGATGCTTGCCGTCGTTATGCTTGTTTGAGCATTACTGATTGTGAGGTAAAGGAAAGTCCACAATGGTTGAAAGACAAACTGAATATTATCGGTTTGCGTCCAATCAATAATATCGTTGATATCACTAACTATATCATGATGGCTTATGGTCAGCCTATGCACTGTTTTGATGCAGACATGGTTAAGGGTCATCATATCATCGTTAAGGATAAAAACGAGGGAAAGAAGTTCGTTACTTTGGATGGTGAAGAACATATACTTGGTGAACATGACCTCGCAATTTGCAATGAGGAAGACCCTATGTGTATTGCTGGTGTCTTCGGTGGAAAGGGTAGTGGAACTTACGAAACGACAAAAAATGTTGTCTTGGAGAGTGCTTACTTCCATCCAACATGGATTCGTAAGAGTGCTCGTCGTCATGGTCTTTCAACTGACGCCAGCTTCCGTTTTGAACGTGGTATTGATCCAAATGGTGTCATCTATGCGCTAAAACAGGCTGCAATCCTTTGTAAGGAACTTGCAGGTGGAAAGGTAAGTATGGAGATTCGTGACGAGTATCCAACTAAGATGGAGGGCTTCCCTGTTCGTCTGAACTACGAGTATTGCGATCGTCTTATTGGTAAGAAACTCGGTCATGAGACTATTAAGCGTATTGCTGAAAGCCTTGAAATGAAGGTAGAGAAGGAAGATGCAGAGGGACTCAATCTCCTCGTTCCTCCTTATCGTGTCGATGTACAGCGTCCTTGTGATGTTGTAGAAGACATCCTTCGTATCTATGGATATAATAATGTAGAGATTCCTACAGAGTTGAAGTCTTCATTGACAATCGCAGAAGAGGCTGACAAGAACTATCATCGTGAGAACATTATCGGTGAGCAGTTGGTAGGTGCTGGCTTCTCTGAGATTATGAACAACTCACTTACAAAGAGTTCTTATTATGAGGAGACAGGCTTCAATGCTTATCCTTGGGAGGAAACTGTGAAGGTGATGAATCCACTTTCTGCTGACTTAGGTGTGATGCGACAGACCCTTCTCTTTGGTGGTTTGGAGAGCATTGTACGTAATGTAAACCGTAAGGCACAGAACCTTCGCTTCTTTGAAGTAGGTAATGTCTACAAGTTTAATAAGGAAAAGTGGTCAGAGGAAAGTCCTGTTAAGGCTTATAGTCAGGATTATCACATGGCATTGTGGGTGACAGGTAAGCGTGTACAAGGCTCATGGGCACATCCTGATGAGGAAAGTACTTTCTATGAATTGAAGGCAGACGTAGAGAATATTCTTCGTCGTATCGGTATTGCACAGGGCTTGCTTGTTAGTGAAAAGTCTGATAACAACGTCTTTGATAAGGCGATTGCATTGAAGACACGTGCAGGTAAGGTACTCGTTGAGATGGGTATTCTTAGCCACAAACTTTTGAAGAGTTTTGATATAGATCAGAAGGTCTATTATGCAGAGCTGGATTGGGCTGGATTGATGAAGGCTATTCGTAAGAATAAACTTCAGTTCCAAGAGATATCTAAGTTTCCTGCTGTAAGCCGAGACCTTGCCTTGTTGGTTGACAATAATGTTGAGTTTGCACAGATTGAGGAGATTGCTCGTCAGACAGACAAGAAGCTTTTGAAGCGTGTTGAACTTTTCGATGTTTATCAGGGCAAGAACCTTCCTGAGGGTAAGAAGAGTTATGCTGTCAACTTCATTCTTCAGGATGAAACCAAGACACTCAACGACAAGGCAATTGATGCCATCATGCAGAAATTAATTAAGAATTTAACAAATAAACTCGGAGCAGAACTCCGTTAACAAACAAATCCAATGGGTAGAGCATTTGAATATCGCAAAGCAACTAAGCTCAAGAGATGGGGTCACATGGCCCGTACGTTTACAAAGTTAGGTAAGGAAATCGCTATTGCTGTTAAGGCAGGTGGTCCTGAGCCTGAGAACAACCCACGTCTTCGTGCCATTATAGCAACATGTAAGCGTGAGAACATGCCAAAGGACAATATCCAGCGTGCTATTAAGAACGCAATGGGTAAAGATACCAGCGACTATAAGGAGGTGACATACGAAGGTTATGGTCCTCATGGAGTTGCTATATTTGTTGATACATTGACAGATAACACTACACGTACTGTAGGTGATGTTCGTTCAATCTTCAATAAGTTCAATGGTAACCTTGGTACACAGGGTTCTCTTAGCTTCCTTTTTGATCAAAAGGCTGTCTTCACCTTTAAGAAGAAAGATGGCTTAGATATGGAAGAGTTAATTCTCGATTTGATTGATTATGGCGTTGAGGACGAGTTCGACGAGGATGAGGAAGAGAACGAAATCACAATCTATGGTGAGCCAACAAGCTTCGGTGAGATTCAGAAGCACTTGGAGGACAATGGCTTCGAGATTACTTCTGCTGAGTTCACTCGTATTCCTAACGACTTGAAGGACGTAACACCTGAAGAGCGTGAGACGATCGATAAGATGGTTGAGCGTTTGGAAGACTTCGACGACGTGCAGAATGTTTATACTAACATGAAGCCAGCTGAGGACTAATTTTGTTCCTCTATGCACCTATATATAATAAGGTGTAATTGGTTTTAAGAATATAGAAAGAGACTATTTCAAAAATGTAGTCAGTGTTTTTGTTGGGAAATTAAACTTATATTTCCCAATAAAGTGCTATTGGCAGATACACAAATCATGTGTTTCTACATTTTTGATATAGTCTCTTTTTGTTTCTTGTTCGTTG
>CAUTPS010000117.1:0-5069 GCA_963540415.1 uncultured Prevotella sp. | reverse complement strand
AGACATCTCAATATATAAAATTTTCGCACAAGAAAAAATGCTGCGGAATTAAGGTCATAAAAGTCCATATCGAATATAAAGGCTGAACTCCATGTGAGGGGTTCAGCTTTTATAAATTTACAGACTCCCTGTAAAATCAGTAAAAAGTCTGGTTAGCGTTGTTAAGCAATATGTACCATGAAGTGTTGTCTTAATTCATTATTTTTAGGTATTGTCTTATTCTGACTAATGTTATACTTTTGCCAAAGAATTTATAACATCTTTTTGATACCCATGGAATTAGGTAAAAGAATAAAATTTAATATGAATATGAACAAGAAAATTATGTTAGTGTTAGCTGCGCTGCTAACAACTTTTGCATCGTTAAGTGCTAAAACCGCATTGATAATCGTAGCTCATGGATCGCCTATGGAGTCATGGCGCAAACCAGTATTAGCGCTTGAACCACTTGTAAAAGAGCAAGTCGAAAAAAAGAAACTTAAAGGTATAGATATCGTAAAGGTGGCACTTATGGAATATACCGAACCTTCCGTGGCTTCTGTAGTGAAGGCATGTGAGGTAGAAGGTGCAGACACGATCTTTGCTCTTCCTGTCTTTATGGCCCCATCAAGTCATACTGAAGAAGACCTCCCAAATATTCTCGGACATAAATACAATCCTTTTGTAAGAGAAGAGTTGGCAGAGGAGAACACAGAGTTAGTACACACTAAAACACCTATCATCCTTGGTCCAACCTTCTATTATAGTTACTTGTTAGAAGAGAGTATGTTAAATTGCGTACAGAGTCTTTCTAAAGACGCACCTAATGAAGCTGTAATATTCTTGGCTCATGGTGATCCTGAACGAGAAGGCTTTTGGACAGAAGTCCTAAAGAATGTTGATAAGTACACTAAAGAACATACAAAGATTAATTATGTTGATCATGCTCTTATTGAAATGGGACATGATTTTGCCAATGAGTTGATGCCATTATTGACAAAAGCTTCAGCAAAGAAGAAGCGAATCATAGTTCAGGGTATCTATCTGACCTCTGATGTGAAGCGTATGGCTGATCGTCATAAGATGACAGATGTACAAAAAGACCTTGTTAAGAAGACAGGGGTAGACATCGTGTATAGTGCAGATGGTATTCTCCCTGCTTGTACTCCGCTTGTGGTAGATTGGATAGTAGCCCAAACAAATAAATGGGTTGAAAGCAAACGATAAATAGTTGCGATATGAAGAACCTTTTATTATGGTGTCTTTTCACGTTTCTTGGGCTCTTTATTTCTCTTCAGGAGGTAGGAGCCCAAGAATGTAGGGTATATGGTTATGTGACGGATGCCAGTGATGAGGTACTGATTGGTGTGACCGTTCGGATCCAAGGAACTCAGATAGCAACTATTACAGATGTTAATGGTCGTTATCAATTGAATGGCGAGTTTAATAAAAGTTCAGTGTTAACCTTTACTTATATCGGGTATGCTCAGAAGAAAGTCAATTATGACGGGAGAGAGAAGATAGATGTAAAGATGCAATCGTCAGAGAATAAATTGGGCGAAGTCGTGGTGAAGGCAAAGAGTAACATCAATGCTATCGACCTTCGTGCAAAGGCAGGAATCGTTGAGTCGATAGATATGAAACGTCTCAACGAGAAACCAATGATTGACATGGGGTTGGCTCTACAAGGTATGGTACCTGGATTGAACGTTATAAATACGGGAGATATTGGAAGTAAGCCACAGATCAGAATACGAGGCAATTCTTCTTTCCGTCAAGGCAACACGAGTAATGAGCCGTTGTATGTCCTCGATGGAAAGATTATCTCCGCCGAGACATTCTACAATCTTAATCCACAAGACATAGCAAGTATAAAGGTTTTGAAAGATGCAGCTGCAGGTGCTTTGTATGGTGTAAAGGCTGCTAATGGTGTGTTGGAGATAAGTTCACAGCGCGGTTATAATGGAAAGATGACCCTTACCTACGGCACTGATATGGGCCTGACGATGCGTGGTAGGCGTGGCGTAAAGCTCATGGATACGGATGAAAAATTAGAGTTAGAGCGTTTGTTACAAAATCCTGCAGCTCCAGGCTATCGCTATAGTAGAGATTACTTTGAACGTTATCATGCGTCCGACCCAAATAAAGAACAATTGATAGCAGAAGGAGAAAAGCGTTTGGAAGCTCTAAGAAATATCCATACAGACTGGTTTAAGGAACTTATCCGTAATAATTTCTATCAGAAACACAACATCAGTATAAAAGGTGGAAATGGGACTATAACTTATTTCCTCTCTGGGAACTATACCTATCAAGGAGGGCGTATAGAAGGTAATAATAAGCAACGGTTTAGTGTTCGTATGGGTTTAGACCAGCAGTTGGGGAAGATAGGATACCTGATGATTGGTGTGTCTGGTGGCTATGCTAAGAGTAAGTCTCCTAATGGATCATCATTCGACCCCACATCTTTAGTTTATAATCTTAATCCTTACGAACAAAAGACGGGTGAACTCTATTCTTATCCGAATAGAAGTTATCGTGATCTCACACAACAATATCAGAGTGATGCCTCAGATAAGAATGCGGGTGTAGACATAAACGTGACTTTAACGCCATGGCAAGGTTTTACTTTAGCTTACGTTGCTGGTTTAGATTATCTTCAGGATGATAATCATAACTTTACGCCAGCTTCTTCATTCACTGAACAAAACACTGGCGTCCCTGATAATGCGAGAGGCATATATAGTCGAATGAAAGGAACGACAATTAACCTGTCAAGTAATCTCCGAGCAACCTATAATCATGTGTTTGCAGACGTTCATGACGTTACGCTTGGTGCAAACTACGACTATTATTTGTATAATTATGATGCCGTGGGTATCACCGGATATGGAGTAGGCAATGTTGATGCCCCTTCTGCAATTAATAACTCGTTACACGGAATGCGTCAGCCTTCTGTACGAAATCCTCGTGACAAGAATGCACAGATGGGTATTGGTGTCGTGGCAGGTTATACTTATAATTCAGTCTATGATGCTTACTTCACATATAAGGCTGATGCTTCATCAATACTCCCAGCTGATAAGCGTTGGAATACGGCTTGGGCAGCAGGTTTGGGTTGGACACCAACAAATTATTCATGGTTGAAAGATAATAAGGTCCTTTCAAAATTAAATATTAAAGCATCATACGGTGTTACGGCAAATCTCAATGGTGTGACTGTTTCTAATACTGTTGGTACGTTTATGTTTGGTGAGCAGGCTTACGAGGAAAGTCGTATCTTGTCATTACTATCATTATATAATAAAGATCTGAAGGCTGAACAAAATAAGTCTACAGACTTAGGTTTAACCGTAGAGTTATTCAAGCGTATTATACTTGATGTGAACTGGTACAATCGGCGTACTGAACAAGCACTCTTAGATGTACCTATCGCAACAAGTTCGGGCTATTCCTCTCTTAAACGGAACATTGGTATCTTGCAAAATCGTGGTATAGAAATAGGATTAAATGCAAAGATTATAGATGCTTTTGATTGTCGTCTTTCTTTGGGAGGAAATATAGCTTATAATGATAATAAGGTAGTAAGCCTCTATTGGACGGATAAGCTCTATCTTGACGAACAGTCAATAGTGCCTAATTATGAGGTGGGTAAATCATACGACATGATCTATGGTTTACATTCTTTAGGCATCAACCCACTCACGGGTTATCCTGTCTTCTTGACCCCAGAAGGAGTTGAAAAGCAAGGTACGGAACCACTCACAAGGAATGATTTTATTGCTTTAGGTCATCAGACACCTCCATACTCTGGTAGCTTCTACGCCAGTTTCTCTTATAAGCAATTCGATGTTGACGTGTCGTTCTACTATGTCTTTGGTGGGAAGCAACGCTTCTCTTACCAATATGTGCGTAATAGTGATAACGCAATCTACAATGCTGTGTCAGGACAAATACAGAAGATGTGGTTTAAACGAGGCGATGAATATAAGGAATACTGGACCCCATTCTATACGCAGAGTATTGCCGAGGAGAATCTTGCGCTCTATCCTAACACAAGGACGATAGGAAGTAGTGATTACATAAAACTCTCGAGCGTATCACTGCGTTACCGAGTTCCATCGAAATGGTTACAGAAGACAATTCCATTCATTCGATATGCTAATCTTGGATTGCAAGGTTCTAATCTCTTTACATGGACAAGATATAAGGAGTCTGATCCAGAGAGTGGCACGCTTGCTGGTACGATGCAGCCAATATTTACGTTCAATCTCAATTTGACATTCTAATGATATAGTATGTAAGTAGAGTAGTTTTACATTTAAGACGCATGGATAATACAATATGAAACAAGGTATATTAATATTCAAAAGTGTAGTTGTAGGAGCGTGTTTGACACTGTTAACGGCTTGTAGTCTTAACATTCCACCCCAAGACCAATTCTCTGATCCAGATGCAATAACGAATGTCTCAAATGCTCGATCACTGTTGGCATCGGCCTATTCGTCTTATCCTCATCAAGAATATGAGTTTTCATTATTGGGGAACGACTTTGTTCCCACCTCTTTGTCTATAAAAGATATCAGTTCATTGAATCTCTATAATTGGAATGATAAGGAGATAAACAAGCTTGCACCAAGCCTTTGGCAAGATTATTACAATGTGATTGCACAATGTGATGGACTTCTTGAGCGTATGAATGGAGTAAAAGCAGAGAATGAAAATGAGGAGAAAGAAAAGATTGTGATAGCTGCTGAGGCTAAGACGTTGAAGGCGTTATGCTATCTACAGTTGCTAAGAATCTTTGCTCCAGCCTACGATGTTAATCCTGATGCGCCTGGGGTTATCCTAAAAACTGAACTTGGGATTGAGGATAAACAGCGTTCTTCAATACGTGAATGTGTTGCAAAGATAAAGGAATTGCTTACTGATGCCGCCTCTGTAGAGCACAGCTCTGACCGTAATGGATGGTTGTCACAAGAAGCTACACAGTATCTATTAGCTGACTTAGCCCTCTATTCAAATGATTACCAAGGGGCTATAGATGATGGAAATAAGGTTCTTAGCAAGAGCAATGATATTTATTTCAC
>CAUTPS010000116.1:0-5183 GCA_963540415.1 uncultured Prevotella sp. | reverse complement strand
TGACACTGAAAGATATTATCGTAAGGGAGGTCATCTTTCAAGGCTGTCAACGTAGAACGGAGTTCAGTCTTTACCACTTTACCTTCTTTTATATAACATACGCAGACATTGTTTTTTCGGGCTTCGATATAGAGTAGGTTGTTGATAGGTAAGGTGAGATCGGTTCCCCGCAGGTTCTGGTCGTGCAACGTGATAAGGATTCCTTCCTGCTCATCAGAGGTCTTCTTTATCATTTCTTCCAATCTACTATTCAACATACGGTTATAGTTTACCAACGTAAAAATAGCCGTAACGATTACCCAAACAAGGAATGTCCAATAAAAGAATATACTGAATAGCCGCCATGTTAATGGCATCTGGAAGAAGAAAGCAGCATAGAGCGTCATAGAGATTGCCATTGCCAACTCGATAGCAACACTATAAAGAATTATATAACCATTGGTGATTGGGACATTTTTTCGTAATGGTCTTTTGAAGAAAAGGAAAGCACAAAGCCATTGAACGAAGATGGTCATGACACAAAAACCAAGACACATCAGGAATGTATTACCCCGATACTGGCTGATTCCAAAGGGTTGTAGGAGGTAAAGAAACAAAAAAATGCCAACTCCTAACGCAACACTCGTGCGCCAGGAAGTGGCATTTGTCTGTATCGTACACCTGCTATGTAGAAATGAGGTTAGTCTACTCATGATGTCTTAAATGGTTGGTTGTCCACAAAGTTACATCTTTTCCTCTTTTCGTGCAAGTGTATTTCGTCTTAAATTTTTACTCTTTTACTTCCCAAATATCGTTGGTTTCGAGCATCTCCATAAAGGTGTGGTAATGCTTCTGCGCCTTCACCTCTTCTATCTGCTGATTGACAGCAGCGTCATAGGTAGGTGCTTCAACGTCACGGATAACTCCGAGGGCTACAGGGAAACCGTCCTCATTGCTCATCATTGCGAGCTTTAGCTGTAAGGTATTGTCTTGACTGTGGGCATCATGTACGAGGATATCATCGCGAGTAATACCGTTCTCACCGATTTTAACCACCTTCAAGCCGAAGCCTTCTTGTACAAGTCCAAACTCTTGGTTGTGACCAAAGATTAATGGTTCGCCATGCTTGACATAGATAGCATTTTCCTTACGACCTTGTGAAGTATAGACAGAGTTGTGACAACCATCGTTGAAGATAACACAGTTCTGTAAAATCTCACACACGGCAGCACCCTTATGCTGATAAGCAGCCTTGAGAATTTCAATTGTCTCAGTATTGTCGCTGGCAACACTACGTGCAAAGAAGTTACCACGTGCACCGAAACAGAGTTCTGCTGGGCGGAATGGGTCCTCCGTAGTACCATAAGGACTTGACTTAGAAACGAAGCCACGTGGACTGGTTGGTGAATACTGTCCCTTCGTTAGACCATAGATACGGTTGTTCAAAAGGATCATATTCAGGTCCACATTACGACGCATCGCATGGATAAAGTGGTTACCACCGATGGCAAGTGCATCACCATCGCCCGAAACCTGCCAGATGGTAAGGTTTGGGTTGGTCACCTTTGCACCTGTAGAGATGGCTGCTGCACGACCGTGAATGGTCTGCATAGCGTATGTATTAGCATAATAAGGTAATCGGCTTGAGCATCCGATACCACTGATAACGGCTGTTTCGTAAGGTGGAACACCTAACTCTGCCATTGCTTTCTGCAAGCTGGCAAGGAAGAAATGGTCGCCACAGCCAGGACACCAACGTGGTTGTCCCTTCTTAAAATCTTGTGCTGTATATTGATTCATGACTTTTTCATTTAATTCACAATTCACTATTTGTAATTCACAATTCAGAATTCATAATTCATAATTGTGATTACTTCTATTTGCTTAGGGCTATCAACAAGCATCTTGTCAACTCATTAACTCATCTACTTATAGACTTCCAACGTCGCAAGCAACTTGTAAACTCGTCAACTTGTCTACTCGTCAACTCCCTTACTCAAGTATCTTCGTATAGAAAGTACCAGTTTCTTCCTTTGGTAGTGGAGCCTTGAGGAGTTTCTCGAAAGTAGTAACCAACTCCGTGACAACGAATGGTTGTCCCTTAACTTGGTTATACTGATAAGGAGCGAAGTGGTTGATACGAATACGCAAGAGGGCTGCAAGCTGACCAAGATTTTGTTCTGCAACAACGACTTTCTTGTAACGACTGAGCACTTCTGCAGTGTTCTTTGGCAATGGGTTCACATACTTGAACTGTGCCAAAGCAACCTTATTTCCCTTACCACGCAACACCTCCATAGCTGAATAGAGATGACCGTATGTACTACCGAAGCCTACAATGAGTAAATCAGCATCATCCTTGTCGCCTAAAACTGTCAAATCAGGTACAGGAATACGTGCCACCTTGTTCCAACGGATGTGGTCCATCTTGTCATGGTTCTCTGGATCGGTTGAGATAGCACCTGTCTCACCATCTTTCTCCAAACCACCAAGGATGTGTGTATAGCCTTCCGTGCCAGGGATAGCCCAGTAACGTGCTAATGTCTTAGGGTCACGCTTGTATGGAGTATACTTATACTTCTGGTCTTCTGTAACGAAGTGTGGATGAATTTCTGGCAACTCTTCGATATTTGGAAGTTTCCAAGCTGAAGAACCATTAGCAATGAATGCATCGGTAAGGAGCACTACTGGCGTCATATGTTCCAATGCAATCTTACAAGCGTTATAGGCTGCATCAAAGCAATCGGTAGGACTTGTAGCTGCAATGACAGGCATTGGACTCTCACCATTACGACCATAAAGCACCTGCAAGAGGTCGGTCTGCTCACTCTTCGTAGGCATACCCGTTGACGGACCACCACGCTGTACGTCGATAATCACCAATGGAAGCTCATCAATAAGTGCAAGGTTCATTGCCTCACTCTTCAAACAGATACCAGGACCAGAGGTTGAAGTAGCAGCCAAAGCACCAGCGAAAGCAGCACCGATAGCCGATGCACAACCAGCAATCTCGTCCTCACACTGTACGGTTGTCACACCCATTGACTTATGCTTTGACAACTCATGTAAGATATCTGTTGCTGGAGTGATAGGATAAGAACCTAAGAAAAGACGCAAGCCAGCACGCTCAGCCGCAGCCATCAGACCGTAAGCAGTAGCCTTGTTACCCGTAATATCCATATAACGGCCAGGCTGTTTCACTGTTGACTCAATACGATAGGTATTAGGAACAGAAGCATGTACGTTATGACCATAGTCATATCCTGCACGTACTACCTTTATATTCGCCTCTGCAATGGCTGGTTTCTTCTTAAACTTTGTCTCAAGATAGTTGTTTACCAACTCTAAGTCACGGTTGAAAAGCCAGCAGACAAGACCCAAAGCAAACATATTACGGCACTTTAGCATAGACTTATTATCCATGCCAGTATCAGCCAAACAGTCCTTCACCATCTTTGTTATCGGACAAGCCACTACCCGATCAGGGTCAATACCCATCTCGCCTAAATAGTCATCACTGCGGAATTCAGCCTTCTGAAGGTCACGCTGTCCGAATGAATCAGTGTCGATAATGATTGTACTGTTAGGCTTACAATGCTTATACTGCATCTTCAACGCAGCAGCATTCATTGCTACAAGAACGTCACAGAGGTCACCAGGAGTATAAACCTTGCCCGCACCGATATGAACCTGGAATCCACTCACACCTGTCAAGGAGCCTTGCGGGGCACGGATATCAGCTGGATAGTCTGGGAAAGTAGACACACCATTGCCGACTGTAGCCGAGACAGTGGTGAAAATGTTACCCGCAAGCTGCATACCATCACCTGAGTCACCAGAAAAGTGCACTACAACACTGTCGAGTTCTTTCACTTCGATTTGTTCTTCCATAGATTATTTCTTGTTTATGTTAGTAAATCGTTTCTGTATTTTATTAATTGACCACCTAAGTAGTCATGTTTATTTGACAAACTTCTTACCATTAAGAACATAGATTCCCTTTGGCAATTCGCTCTCATGAGTCCCCATCTTAGCACCCTGCAACGAATAAATATCATCGCTTTCAGTACTTTCCTGTATCTTTGTCATTGGAACACTGATACTCGTAGGGATATGCTTCTCCTTTTGATAGACACGTATCCAATCGACGCGCATCTCGTAGGTATGATTGACATCTGCCTTTTTCGCCCATGAACCATTGCCCACTGACTGATTGAGAATCAGGTAGAAATTAGACTTATCAAACGGCCATTGCTCCTGACTATCATTCTGTTTCTTATATTGAAACACGCGCTTACCATCAGCAAAGAAGGTCAGCACGTCCTCTTCCCACTCTACTGCATAGGTGTGATAACGATCCATCGGCATCCAAAGATTGCCAGAGTGTGGCTCATTTCCATGACTTTGAGTCCACGCAGAGTGTACGGTTGCATAACAACGCTGCTCATTATCAATCTGCTCAAAGATATCAATCTCACCGCCTTTCGGCCATCCAAACTTTGACTTTGGCATCATCCAGATAGCAGGGAAATTACCTACAAAAGGATTAATCATAGCCCGACACTCTACACGACCAAAGCAAAAGGTGAAGCTCTCACTGGTTTCGATACCGCCTGAAAGCATTTCCACATCATCTTTTGACCTATCAGAATTAGGAATGGCACGCAGAACGAGATTACCATCCTTCATAAAAGCGACCTCAGGAGAGTTGCTCAAGAAGCGTGCCCATGTCACTTTGGGACGGCGCGTACAGTATCTCCACACCTTTGTATTAGGCAAGGTGCCATCCGGCTCATTAAACTCATCATGGAAGACAAGTGTATATTCTGAGCCCGGAGTTTCTGCATCAGCTGGCAATGGCTCAACACCATCAGCCAACTTGACTCCCTGTGCAAAGGATACTATGGAAAACAATGCCATTGTAAGCACTGCAAGCAATCTCTTGTTATTCTTCTCTTGTGACATGATTTTATGAAGAATCTATCTGAAGCGGTACGATCTGAAAAGCATAGAATCATCCTATAGCACAGATGAAAACATAAGGAATTTGACATAACATAGGTCTACATTTCCCCTCGTTGCTTTCTCGACTTTCCGTTTTTTAGATTATCTTTTGTTTACGTTAGTGTATTCTGAGGACAAAAGTGCGAAATATTATTGAGAAAACAAAATCTTTTGAGGAGAAAAAATATATTTTTATATCT
>CAUTPS010000115.1:0-5199 GCA_963540415.1 uncultured Prevotella sp. | reverse complement strand
GCCTCCGTGACTTCCATTGCTTTGTTTTAATAATCCTCCGTCCTCTCCTTTTCTCTGTGTGACATTACTTCAAAGCGAATTACACCAGAATTATGAATACTCAAAAGAAGGGTCTGAAATTTATTTACAATAATTCCGCTTCCAAGGCTTAAAAGCGGCATGAAAAACGTGTCTTTTACCGTCTTTGTAAGTTTGCTATAATCAGATAGTTACAAAGTTGCTCGGAAAAAGGTGCTTAATTGGGTCCTTAAAGGGCGTCTTTAAGAGGTCAAAAGAGCATCTTTAAGAAGCCAATTAAGCGTTAATTCGAATGCTGTTAAGCATGAATTAATTTTGAGGTTGTGATTTTTTATTACAAAACATCAGCTGAGCGAGTGTGTTCACTGCTCCCATTGAGTTAATAATTAATCTCAATGGAAGCTGGAAAAACTCTGTAAGGATCGAAATATTCGGTACAGCTATTAATCATGTCTTGGAGATTTGCCTTCACATTCTTTCGATAGAGCTCTTTTCCGTTGACGATAACTGTCACAGGCTTGTTCATGTCTATGAGTTCGCTATTCAGATAAATACGTAGTCTACCGCCCTTTGCATTTGTGTAGCTGCGGTTAAATCTCATTTCAATACCCCAATGCTTGTCTCTCTCAACAGCGGTATATTCGACCTCTTTGATATTAATCTTCACCACATTGTTGTGAATATTCATATCATAGTAGGTGCGATTTTCCGATGGAGAGGCTAACACTTGTAGGTTGTAGAACCCCGAACGATGACGACCATCCATCTCATAATCTTCCCAAAGAACAGTCTTTGGATAAGGATTACGCACGAAATTCTTTAGCCATGGGGTAGTGAGGTCGTATTTAATATGATGCTGCATACCGGGCAAGAGGTTGATGCGATGAACAAAGAGCGGACGTTTGTCGGCATCAAGCGGGTGTGCCAACTGAGCAGAGTCGAATGCTACTTGGGTGTAGTAGGTTAGAGTATTGCGATAAAAACCAGTGTCATCCGCTCCTGTGAGGAATGAGAAACCAATGTTAGCACAGTTTTCTATGGGTGCATTTTTCAAGGGTTCGCCACCAGCCATTGGACCCGCTGCAGCCCAATAGTCGGCATAGAAAGAGGCAAGACGCTGACTGCCATAGCCACCTTCAGATATACCGAAGACGTAGAGGCGGTTAGCATCAACATTACCCTCGACAAGTGCTTGTCGGATAAGCTTCTCCCAAGCAAACTGTTTAGCTACTTGCCACCAGCGATAGTAGTCGCCTTCATTAGGAATCTGTGGAATGAAATAGAGAGAAGGACCATCTTGGAATCTGTTTCCTAAGATAAGTCCAGTTGACCATTCATGTTCCTTTGGACCAGAACCATGCAGGTAAAGGAACAACGGAAGCTTGCCTGCTGCGCTTCCCTTTACACCATAGTAGTAAGGCATGACGGCATTCTTTTCCAATGCTTCAGGCAAATTCCACGATGCTTTTATGCCTTTCTGCAAGTCTTCAGGCTTTGCGAGCTTCTGTTCATTTAGTTTGCGATTTGCCTCACACCATGCCTCCCACACCATCTTTTGGTTTTGAGCGATATCTTTGTTCTTTATCAGCTGCTGTATATCTGTCGTATAAATCTTGTTACGTTGGAAGGCATCCTTGCTTTTCTGTTCTTCATTCTGCTTCGTTTTAAGCGTTTGAAGGAAGTAGTTTTTCACCTTCTCCTGCATATTACTTCCCTGTGCGTGAGCGTCGTTGGTGATAGTAGAGAGTGCGAGCGTTAAGCCCACAGCTACGATAAAGTTATTGATATGCTTCATTGTTTGTCTTTGTATCTTCAATCTATTTGTTTATTTGGGTTTAACCCTTTGAATGATTTTGCTTTGCAGACAAAGGTAAGCATTTTTAGTAGATTGTGCAAGAAGCCTCACCCCCAGCCCGAAAGAGGAAGAAGAAGCCTCACCCCCAACCCCTCTCCGAATGGAGAGGGGAGTGATTACTGTGATATCCCTATAGAAGATACTAAAAGGTATTATACCAATCTATCTTGTAGGGTATATCGGTGACTACTCCCCTCTCCCTTCGGAGAGGGGTTGGGGGTGAGGCTGTATTAGAATCCACCGCCTGATGGTGGAGGACCTGAAGGACGTCCACCGCCAAAGCCATTCTTGCCACCTTCACGTGGACCCATTCCGGGACCATTGCGGTCGAAGTCTGGACTATCCTTTGGTTTAGGCATAGCGTTCTTACCACCAAAGAGGTTCAAACGGTAGGTTGCACGCAGCATGATATAGCTGTTAATACTATTGTATTCAGTATCTGTACGACTCATAGAGTTGATGACACGTGAGAGGTTGCTCTGCTGACGTAAGATGTCATAGAACTGCAAACTAAAGGTCAGTGCATTACCTTTCAACATACTCTGTGAGATTTGCGCATTCCAAAGCAGCTCATTAGTATTCAATGACGCATCGCTATAACCACGACGGCTGTTCTGGTGAAGGTCGGTCGAGATACTCATGTTCCAAGGGAGGTTAAGACTCAACGTACCACCGTAGGCAAACTGCCATGTGCGTAGATTGCTAACGCTTTGAAGATTATTCTTCGTGTTGGTATAGTCAACCGAACCGTCTAACTCTAACTCTAACCAAGAGGTGCGATAGCTGGCAGCAAGTCGCTCGCCTAAGGTCAATGACTTTGTTATATTCTTCTCTAAGTTGCTTGTTCTGTTAAGTTGCAGATAGCTGACGTAGCGGTTGAAGTTAGCAAGTGTGAAGGTATGGAGGTTCCATACGCCAGCTGAGTCGATACTTGTATTGTACATCAATCCCGCATCAGCATTCCAGTTACCATTTACGTTGATAGGCTGGATGGTACGTGCACCTGTAATCGCATCGTATGTAACACTATTGCCGATGGCATTTCGTGTTGTAGAGAAGTTGGCAAAGGTCATCAATGCCTGCGAATGACTCTGCTTGTAAGTGTTATAGAACAAGCGGAAGTTATTGGTGAAGGCTGGCTTCAAACCAGGGTTACCAATAGAGATATTCTGTGGGTCAGTATTGTCGACAATGCTGAGCAGCTGACTCATCGTAGGTTGAGTAATCGTACCCTTATAGTTGATACGCAGGTTACTCTGCTCGCTGAACTTGTAACGGAAGTCGAAAGTAGGACTCCAGTTGAATACTGTGCGTGCTGTGTCAACGTGTACACCAAGGTAATCCTGCATATAGGTAGAACGCTGTGGCTGGAACATCACACCCACGTTCATCTTCCACTTGTCACGAATCATTCGCATCATTACCTGCATGTCGTGTGTATAAGTGCGATACTCAGAGTAACGACTCAAGTTATCATCGAGATAGCTTGCCAATGGGTTGGTTAGCAGTCCGAGATAGTTATCCCATGAACGGTAAGCTGGCTGCAGACTACCGAAGGTTCCTGATGGCATAGCAGAGAGGTCGTAGGTGTCACGGTCGCTCTTTGAGAAGCCATACTTAAACTGATAGCTGAACTGCAGGTAAGTCTTGCGGGCTATTGGCTCACTATAAGTTGCCTGCAAAGCATAGTCCCAACTCTTTGTTGGCATAAGGTTGTAACGATAGGCACGATAAGTAGAGTCGTTTCCGAGTGCATCTTGCAACTGGAAATACTGAATATCTTGCGTTGAGAAGGTCTTTGAATCCGAATCACTATAGTTACCATCTACGCGCAAAGTAACGTTTCTTCCGTTGCTTGAGAGCCTTCGATTCACCTGCAGCATAGCACCCAAAGCGGTGGTATTACCATAACTTATGGTCATGTTACGCTGTGTATTCACCATCGTTCCCAATGCTTTCAGCTGTGCGATAGAGGCTGTTGACAATGGGTCATCAACTGTTTCGTATGGGTCAGCGTTATAGGCAGCAGAAGAACTAACCACCTGTCCATCGCTCTTACTGAGGTTGATGTTAGGGCGGAACATGATGTTCCATACAGAGTCAGGACGCCATTCTAAGCGGAAACGACCATCCCAAGAGTTTGTTCTGGTGTATTCTTGTGCGAGACGGTTGGCAAATGAACCCTGACTTGCTACGAAGTTCTCACTTGATACACGTGTGTTCAGGTCGCTATTAGAGTGGTTCCAACGTACACTACCGTCCCACTGCAAGGTGTTTCCATTGTCATAGTTCATGTTCAGACCCACCATCTTGGTTGCGTTCAAACCCTGACGTACACCACCGAAGCCACCACGTGGACCACCACCGAAGCCCATGTCGTTGACATTATTGGCTGATGCAAAGCCCATCATACGGAACTTATTGTTGAAATAGGCACCCATCGCCTTCTCTGAATAGCGGTTATGTGTACCGATACCGAGGTCAATATTAGAGAATAAACCCTTGTTCATCCCCTCTTTGATACCAAAGTCGAGTACGGTTGACTCGTTACCATCATCGATACCAGTCACACGACTCAAGTCACTCTTTTGGTCGTAAGCCTTAATAGTTTGTACGATAGAGGTAGGGAGATTCTTCATAGCGGTCTTGGTGTCGCCCACCATGAACTCCTTTCCATCAACAAGAATCTTCTTTACTTCCTTACCATTAATCTTAATGGTTCCATCGCTCGACACTTCTGCACCAGGTAATCTCTTTACAAGGGCTTCAATTGTCGAACCTTCTGGCACACGATAAGCCGAAGCATTGTACTGAAAGGTGTCGGCTTTCACGACAACTTTCGGTGCACTTGCCACAACTTTGACCTCTTTTAAAGTGCGTGAGTCTACTTGGAAGTCTAACTGACCCACTGCCACATCCTGCTCATTGGCAATGGTAATGTTCTGAAAAATAGTCTTGTAACCTACATAAGACGCTTTCAAAATGAATCGTCCATTGTTTGGAGCCGTAATCTTAAAGCTTCCTGCTTCGTCAGATGTGGCACCGACAACATAGCTACTGTCCTGCTTCAACAGCTGAACAACAGCAAATGGTACCTTCTCTTTTAACTCTCCATCGTAGAGTGATCCCGTAATTGTTCGGTTCTGCGCCAGCATCGATATAGAGCCAGTCAGCAGAAGAACGAATGTCAACAGTCTTTTTACCATAAGTTTATTGTTAATTTATAAATCTTGTCGTTGAACGCTATATATGACGATGCGAACGTGATAAGGTTTAATGCAGGTTAATATTTTATTGAAAAAAGATTTCAAGATGCTTATATATAA
>CAUTPS010000114.1:0-5314 GCA_963540415.1 uncultured Prevotella sp. | reverse complement strand
CTCGTCAGCAAGCGGATGGCATGTAAGGGATTGAAAGCTTGCAGAATAGGAATATAATCACCGATATGCATAGCTCCTAACACACCCAACATTGAAAACCACAAGAGCATTAAAGGACCAAACAACTTGCCAATCATATTCGTTCCGAATTGCTGAATGAAGAACAAAACAGTGACAATACAAAGGGCAATAGGTACAACTGGGGTCTGTGGTTCATAGACCTTCAATCCCTCTATAGCAGAGAGAACCGTAATAGAAGGCGTTATTACACCATCAGCTATCAACGTACTGGCACCTATAATCGCTAAAAAATAAAACCACTTACGACTATGTCGACGTATTAAAGCATACAATGCGAGTATTCCACCCTCTCCTTTATTATCCGCACGAAGAGCTATTAAGACATATTTAACAGTCGTTTGAAGGGTTAATGTCCATATAATACACGACACTGCACCGATGATATATTCAGCATTAACAGGGTTTCCAGCCCTAACAATAGCCTTCATAACATACAAAGGAGATGTACCTATATCTCCGAAAACAATACCTAAGGTTACAATAACGCCCATTAAACTTAGTTTATGGCGTGCAGAATTACTACAATTGTTATCCCGTGTCATTCTTATTATATCTTAAAACGGATGCAAAGGTAAACAAAATCATGATAACTACATAACCCTCTTAAGGCTTTTATCTATATTTCTTTTGTCATTTATCTTATTTACTGTAACTTTGCAGTAGATAATAAATAATCAAACAGATATGGAAGAAAAGAATTTTAAGCGCACCACTGTTACCGCAGCATTGCCTTATGCGAATGGAGGTGTACATATAGGACACCTTGCTGGTGTATATGTTCCTGCCGATATCTACGTTCGTTATCTCCGATTGAAGAAGCGTGAAGTTGCTTTCATTGGTGGTAGTGACGAGCATGGTGTGCCTATCACCATCCGTGCAAAGAAGGAAGGTATCACCCCACAGGACGTATGTGACCGTTATCATAAGTTGATAAAGGACTCTTTTGAAGAGTTTGGTATCTCCTTCGACATCTATAGTCGCACAACAAGTGAGACTCACCACAAGTTTGCATCAGACTTCTTCCGTAAGCTATATGACGATGGTAAGCTCGTTGAAAAGGAGAGTGAGCAGTACTATGATGAGGAAGCTCACCAGTTCCTTGCCGACCGTTATATCATGGGTGAGTGTCCTCACTGTGGCAATCCGAATGCATACGGCGACCAATGTGAGAAGTGTGGTAGTGACCTTAGCCCTATGGAGCTGAAGAATCCTCACTCAACCATCTCTGGTTCACAGCCTATTATCAAGCGTACCAAGAACTGGTACCTGCCTTTGAATGACTATCAGGAGTGGCTGAAGCAGTGGATTTTGGAAGATCATAAGGAGTGGCGACCAAACGTTTATGGTCAGTGTAAGAGTTGGTTAGACATGGACCTCCAGCCACGTGCTATGACCCGCGACCTTGATTGGGGTATTCCTGTACCAGTAGAGGGAGCCGAGGGCAAGGTTCTTTACGTATGGTTCGATGCGCCTATCGGCTATATTTCAAACACAAAGGAGCTTTGCGAAAAGGATCCTGAGCACTTTGGAAACTGGCAGAAGTGGTGGCAGGACCCAGAGACACGCATCGTTCACTTCATTGGAAAGGACAATATCGTGTTCCACTGTCTTATCTTCCCAACCATGTTGAAGGCTCATGGCGATTATATTTTGCCTGATAACGTACCATCAAATGAGTTCCTTAACCTTGAAGATGATAAGATTTCTACAAGTAAGAATTGGGCGGTATGGCTCCACGAGTACCTCCGCGACTTTGAAGGAAAGCAGGATGTGCTGCGCTATGTACTGACAGCTAATGCACCAGAAACCAAAGATAACAACTTCACTTGGAAAGACTTTCAGGAGCGTAACAACTCTGAACTCGTTGCTGTATATGGTAACTTCGTTAACCGTGCATTGCAATTAACAAAGAAGTATTGGAACGGTGTGGTTCCTGCTTGTGGTGGGTTGGAGGAGATTGACCGCCAGACAATCCAAGAGTTCAAGGATGTTAAGGCAAAGGTAGAGGCTTACCTCGATATCTTTAAGTTCCGTGAGGCACAGAAAGAGGCTATGAACCTCGCCCGTATCGGTAATAAATACATTGCAGAGACAGAACCTTGGAAGCTCTGGAAGACCGACCCTAAGCGCGTTGAGACCATTCTCTACATCTCACTGCAGCTCGTTGCTAACCTCAGTATTGCCTTCGAACCATTCTTGCCGTTCAGCAGTAAGAAACTTCGTGAGATGATTAACATGACGGAGTATGACTGGAGTGAACTTGGTTCTACCGACCTTCTCCCAGCTGGTAAGCAGTTGGCAGAGCCTGAACTGCTCTTCGAGAAGATTGAGGATGAGGCTATCGAGGCTCAGTTGCGTAAGTTGGAAGAGACTAAGAAGGCTAACGAAGCCGCTTCCTACAAGGCTGAACCAATCAAGAAGGACATTCCTTTCGAAGACTTCGAGAAACTCGACATCCGTGTAGGACATATCATCAAGTGCGAGAAGGTGAAGAAGAGTAAGAAGCTCTTGCAGTTCACTATCGACGATGGTTCAGGTGTTGAGCGCACTATCCTTAGCGGTATTGCAGCCTACTATGAGCCAGAGCAGCTCACTGGTAAGGACGTTCTCTTCGTTGCTAACTTTGCTCCTCGCAAGATGATGGGCATCGAAAGTCAGGGAATGATTCTCTCTGCCGTTAACTTCGATGGTTCCCTCACTGTCACAACAACTATGGGTGAGGTGAAACCGGGTAGTCAAGTGGGATAAGATAAGCCCAATCGGCTTCCACAAATAACCTTAAAAGGCAATTATAATGTGTGACTCTCCACACTTTATAATTGCCTTTTTTCATTGTGCTGGTTTTGTAAAAGTAAGTCCACTAACCAATATATGACATGCTTACATATTGTAGTTAAACTCTTTTCTGACAACAAGTTGCTTCCATACTGAGTACCTTTTGCAAGCTTTTTAGTGCTTAACACCATTAGTGTTTACCACCAGCACCACATGTGCGAAGCATCAGCACCACACGTGCGGAGCATCAACACATCTACAAAAAGGGCAAAAGAGAGAGCATTATAATCATCATAATGAACGTAGCAAGACGATAATAACGAGCTAATAGAGGAAAGCTTTGTCCAAATACTAATAATTCTCAAACCTTAATCGGCGCAAATATAGCAATAAAAAGCTAATTATCGGCTCATCGTGAGCCTAAACACGAGTAGAATAAATAGTATTTTGAGCCGATTCATACGCTCTATACGTTTAAAGGCAAGCGCTCGATAACTCTACACAAGCCTTAAAAGCTACATGTTTAACTCGTTTTATTTACCAAAAGCAATATTAGGGTCCTTCTCAAATATTGGAAACAAAACGACAACATATAAACTCCATTATCCATAATCCTTTCGTTTCAGATAACAGTTAATACCTTAGTTCGTCGAAGTCTTCTATTTCCGAGAGTTTCATTAATGGCTTTTTCTTCAGCTTAACAACAGTCCTCTTGAACACTTCATCTATTTCTGAGTCATCATTAGAATTCTCATTAAAGTTGTAAGCATTAATATTCTCATCATCATATTCAACACCTGTAAGAAAGTTGATGCTCGTTTTAAATAAGACTACTGGTCCACGATCATGAGACGCTTCATAGCCTATAAACATAAAATCTGAGTTCTGATAACGGAAACAATACTCCCAGTAACCATATCTGCCATGGTAATAATGTAAATACAGTTTACTATCCTTTATGATTACACCCAACTCTGGAGAAAAATAATTCCCCCCTTCTTCATTCTCTGATGAGAAGCAATTGTAATTCTTCGACGCAAGTTTATAACCATCTTTCTCAGTAAACAATATAATAATACCCCTGCGATTACGGTCTACCACCTCGTCTTTAAAATCTTTTACGAAGCCATCCTTACGAGTTGCCTTGATAATTAACACGCAGTCGTCAAGCCCATCTTTGTTCAAGTCACCCGATATCTTCTCAAAAAGCTTATAACCTTTGGGAATGAAATCAGTTATTCGCTTCTGGTCAGCAACCTCATACTTATGTATATCTTCTTCCTTTTCCGACTTTGATATACGACTCACCCTCTGCCCTACTGCAGCCAAAGAGTCTGCGGTATCAGCTTTTGACTGTACTTTATCACGGCAACCTGACAGCATAAAGACCGCTAATAACAGCCCTACTACAGTCGTCTTGTTCATTTGTTTTAAAGCTTATATCTTATTATTAATCATCTGTATTCAGCTATTTCAAGTTCATCAAAATCATCTATCTCCGAGAGTTTCTTTAATGGTTCTTTCTTCAGCTTTATAACTTTCCGTACAAACTTTTCTTCCGCATCATCATCATACTTATTGACATTATCATCATCATACTTAACCCCTGTAAGGAAATTAATACTCACTTTTCCAAGTACTGTTGGACCCTGACTACCAAATGATTCATAACCTATCAACATAAAGTCAGAGTCTTGATAACGGAAGCAATACTCCCAATAGCCATACCGACCATGAGCATAATGTACAAAAAGCTTACTATTCCTAATATCTATACTCAGGTAAGGAGCACAATAAACACCCCCTTCTTCATTCTCTGATGAGAAGCAATTGTAATTCTTCGATGCAAGTTTATAACCATCTTTCTCAGTAAACAGTATGATAATACCCCTACGATTACGGTCTACCACTTTGTCAAAACTGTTTTTTACGAAGCCATCCTTGCGAGTAGCCTTGATAATTAACACGCAGTCGTCAAGCCCATCTTTGTTCAAGTCACCCGATATCTTTTCAAAGAGTTTATAACCTTTGGGAATGAAATCAGTTATTCGCTTCTGGTCAGCAACATCATACTGACGCATATCTTCTTTCTTTTTCGACTTTGATATACGACTCACCCTCTGCCCTACTGCAGCCAAAGAGTCTGCAGTTTCAGCTTTTGACTGTACTTTATCACGGCAGCCAGTTAGCACTATTGCCACACAGAACAAATAAATAATTAACTTACAGACTTGTTTCATATCATATATAGAATTAATTTCATTTGCAAATATAAATAAAAAGAAGGATAACAAGCGACAAAATACACCTTTTATTATCACTAAATTGTATGTGTTTACTAACCAAAAAGAAGGTAGCACAATAGCACAACAAGTTTCTCCTGCGAATTATTTTCATGTAAAGCCTTAATTCCGCAGCATTTTTTCTTGTGCGAAAATTTTATATATTGAGATGTCTT
>CAUTPS010000113.1:0-5345 GCA_963540415.1 uncultured Prevotella sp. | reverse complement strand
AGCCACTCTATCAGCTTGAGCGGTGGTACACAGAAGTCAAACTACTATGCATCGTTCAGTGCATTGTTAGACCCGGGATGGTATAAGCAGAGTAACGTAAATCGTTATACCCTCAACGTAAATCTCACGCATCATCTGTCAGACAAGCTGTCGTTGAACCTCATTGGTGGTGCGGCTTATCGTAAGCAGCGTGCACCGGGAACACTTGGTCAGGACGTTGACGTAGTAGGTGGTGAGGTGAAGCGTGACTTCGATATCAACCCTTATTCCTACGCAAGTAACACCTCACGTGTACTTGACCCATCAGCAACCTACGTAGCGAATTATGCACCATTCAACATCTTCAACGAGTTGAATAACAACTATATCGACCTCAACACGCTCGATGCTCGTTTCCAATTGGAATTGAAGTACAAGCCTGTCAAGGGTCTGGAACTGTCAGTCTTGGGTGCATTTAAATATATGGCTTCAACACAGGAGCATTTTGTGAAGGACAATTCTAACCAAGCATTGGCTTATCGTGCGATGTCAAACGGAATTATCCGCGATGCCAACAAGTATCTTTATAAGGACCCAAATAACCCTTACGTATTGCCAATGACCGTGTTGCCATACGGTGGTTTGTATCATAAGGGCGATAACCGCATGAGCGATTATGACATTCGAGCAACGGCAAACTATAGTCACACCTTTGCCGAGAAGCATATCATGAACCTCTTTGGTGGTATGGAGTTGACGAGTATTGAACGTCAGCGCAATGCCTTCGAGGGAGCAGGTTTGCGTTATGATGCAGGTATGGTTCCATTCTATATCTATCAGTATTTTAAGCGTTCATTGGAGTCAGGCAATACTTATTACACCATCGCTCCAACCAACTCACGCAGTGTAGCCTTCTACGGCAACGCTACATACAGCTATCAGGGTCGTTACGTCTTCAATGGTACTCTTCGTTATGAGGGCTCAAACCAGATGGGTCGCAATTCAAGCGCACGCTGGATGCCTACATGGAACGTGTCTGGTGCATGGAACGTACATGAGGAGAACTGGTTTAATAAGCTCTCTCCATTGAATAGACTTACCTTGCGCGCCTCTTACAGTCTTACAGGTACACCTCCAGACGCTTCTTATAGCAACTCAACCGCTATCATCACCGCTTCAACTCCTTTCCGTCTCTTTGCAGAAGATCAGGAACCACAGCTTGAGATTAGTGAGTTGGCAAACTCAACACTTACCTACGAGAAGAAGAACGAGTTGAACCTTGGTTTCGATGCTTCATTGTGGAACAATCGCTTAGGTATCACCTTCGACTACTATACACGTAGAAACTTCGACGAGATTGGTCCGATGGTTACCGCTGGTTTGGGTGGTGAGATTATCCGTGCTGCCAACGTTGCCGAGATGAATTCTAATGGTCTTGAGTTAAGCCTTTCTTCTGTTAACATCAAGAAGAAGAACTTCTCTTGGACAACAAGCTTTATCTACTCTTACGCAACAACCGAGATTACAAAGCTTTTCAATCAAGGTAACGTGATGAGTCTTGTGAGCGGTAATGGTTTTGCTAAGAAGGGTTATCCTGCTCGTGCCTTGTTCTCAATCCCATTCATGGGCTTGAACAGCGAGGGTATGCCAATGGTTCTCAATGAGAAGGGACAGGTGACAACCGACGATATCAACTTCCAAGAGCGTACAAAGACCGACTTCTTGAAGTATGAAGGTCCTACTGACCCAACGCATACAGGCTCACTTGGTAATATGTTTACCTATCGTGGTTTCCGTCTGAACGTATTCTTCACTTATGCCTTCGGTAACGTAGTACGTCTTGATCCTAAGTTCCGTGCACGTTATAACGACCTCGTTTCAATGACCAATGCGTTCAAGAACCGTTGGATGGCAGCAGGTGAGGAGAAAGAAACCAATGTTCCCGGTATTCTTTCTAAGAGCCAGTACATGGCAAACACCAATGTTCGCTTGGGTTACAACGCTTACAACTACAGCGATGTACGTATTGCGAAGGGCGACTTCATTCGTCTTAAGGAGATTTCCTTGGGCTATGACTTCCCTGCGCAGATGTTCCAACACAGCATGATTAAGGATCTGTCGTTAAAGCTTCAGGCTACCAACCTCTTCCTCCTCTATGCTGACAAGCGACTCAATGGTCAGGACCCAGAGTTCTATAACGTGGGTGGTGTTGCATCGCCAATGCCAAAACAATTTACGCTAACAGTAAAACTTGGACTTTAAAACATACGAAGATGAAAGTCAAAAAATATATTCTATACTTGCCAGTGGCTGCGATTTCGCTTGCACTTACATCGTGTAACGATTTCCTTAATAAGTATCCAGACAGTCGCATGGACCTTAAGAACCCTACGGAGGTGAGCCAGTTGTTGGTAAGCGCTTATCCACAAGCGCATCCAGCTTACCTCACTGAGATGTATTCGGACAATACTGACGAGCAACTGCATAGTACATGGAGTGCGTTCGACCGTTTTCAAGAGCAGGCTTATCAGTGGAAAGACATTGACGATGTGAGCGATACCGAGACGCCTTACCAGCTCTGGTCAGCGCATTATGCGGCTATCTCAGCTTGTAACGAGGCGATTGCTTACATGAATACTGTTTCTAACCCAGAAGAGTATGAGGAGCAGTTGGGCGAGGCTTTGCTCTGCAGAGCGTTCTCAATGTTCCAGTTGTCAACTGTCTTCTGTCAGGCTTACGACAAGACTACGGCTGCTAACCAGTTAGGTTTGCCTTATCCAACAGAGCCTGAAAAGGTTGTTGGACGTCTGATGGAACGTGGCACATTGGCTGAGCTTTATCAGAAGATTGAGGCAGATATGCTGAAGGGTATCTCACTCGTTGGTACAAAGTATGCAAAACCAAAGTTCCACTTCACCAAGCAGGCAGCTTATGCTTTCGCAACTCGCTTCTATCTCTATGCACAGCAGTATGATAAGGCGGTGATGTATGCCAATAAGGTATTAGGCGAACAGCCAGCAGACATCCTCCGCAACTGGGCAGAGTGGAACCGCTTAGGTCCAAGTGGTAACGTACAGCCAAACGCCTTTGTAAACGCAAGCAACACAGCCAACATCATGTTGTTGCCAGTTCCTTCACAGTGGGGTGTTATCAGTATTCCTATTCTGGCTGGTAGCAAGTATGCGCATGGCGAATTGATTAGCAAGAACGAAACCCTGCAGGCTCCGGGTCCATGGGGTGACAGTGGTTCAACGCTTAACTATACCGTTTTATATAATAACGGTGTATCAAAGTATTGCTTGCGTAAGATTCCTTACGTCCCTAAGGTCATTGATGCAACTGCAGAGATTGGAGTACCTTACGGAGAGTATGCAGTATTCAGCACAGACATCACCTTGCTTGAGCGTGCTGAGGCTTATGCCCTCTTAGGTCAATATGACAAGGCATTGCAGGACATCAACACCGAGCTGACAGTCTTCTCTAAGAATAGAAAGCAACTCACACTTGCCGAGATACAAGACTTCTATAAGTCAATGGCTTATTACACACCAACAAAGCCTACACCAAAGAAGGCACTCCACTCATTGTTCACCATTGAGTCAACAACACAGGAACCTCTTTTGCAGTGTCTCTTACAGTTGAAACGATTGGTAACCATCCATGAGGGTCTCCGTCTTCAGGATGTTAAGCGTTATGGTATCACAATGTATCGTAGAAAGGTTGATGTACAGTCTAACGTTACTGCCGTAACCGACTCAATGAAGGTTGGCGACCCACGCTTAGCTATTCAGTTGCCACAGGATGTAATCACAGCTGGTGTGACAGCTAATCCACGTAATAATTAAAAACGATAGGTTATGAAAAAGTATTTATATTTGGTTGCAATCGCTCTTGTCAGCTGTGGCGCAGTCTTGTCTTCATGTAGTGATGACAAGATAAGCGGTGATTCGATCTTCTCAACGAAGGCTGTGGAGCGCAATGCCTTTGACCAATGGTTGTATAAGAACTACACCATGCCTTATAATATAGAGTTCCAGTATCGTTTGAAGACGGAGGAGACCGAGCAGGCTTACAACTTCGTTCCTGCCGACTCTGCAAAGACGGTGAAGTTGGCGATCCTCACAAAGTATATGTGGTTCGATGCTTATGCCGAGACCGTCGGACTTGACTTCATCAAGGAGAATGCGCCACGTATCATCGTTGTTACTGGTACACCGGGTTACACACGTTATCGTACGGAGGTAATCGGTAGTGCTGAGGGTGGTTATAAGGTTAGATTAGGTAAGGTGAATGCACTTACAGATGAGCAGTTGAAGGATTATGGTAGTATGAACAACTACTACTTCCACACAATGCACCATGAGTTCATGCACATTCTTAATCAGAAGAAGCCTTACGATGAGTCGTATGATAACATCTCACGCTCTGACTACGTAAGTGGTAACTGGACTTCTATCCCTGACAAGAAGGCGCAGAGCATGGGATTCGTTTCGGCTTACTCTATGGAAAATCCTGCGGAGGATATCGCTGAGCTTTACTCTATCTACGTGACCAGTACGCCAGAGGATTGGGCTACAATCATGAAGAATGCGGGTAACAAGGGCGGTACGATTATCAACAAAAAGCTGAAGATCATTCGCGAGTACATGAGCAATTCATGGAATGTTGACATCGAACTGCTGCGCAATGCAATCCTCAGAAGAGGTGGAAAGATTGGTACACTCGACCTGAACACACTGGAATAAGAGAACGGGTAGTGTACATATTATCAATAAATAAATAAACAAGGGCTTCTGACTTAGGCTGAAACTCCCCATGCAAGGGTGTGAGAGAGCCTGAAAGACTAAGTTCAGAACCTGATAAAAGTAAATGAATACGCAAATGAAAAAGGTATATTTACTATTCATGGCTATCGTACTGACACTTTCTTTGCAATCGTGTCTACATGACGATAAGACCACTTTCGACCTCCCTGCGGCTGAACGAATCGAGAAGAAGGTTGCTGATTATAAGGCACTTTTAGAGTCGTCAGAGGATGGTTGGGTAATGCAGTATTATACAGGAAAGAACTATAGCTACGGTGGTTACACGCTGTTGCTGAAGTTCAAGAACGGCCATGTCACTGCTATGGGTGATGTGAAGGACGTTGAGGCACAGGCTACTTCGGGCTATGATGTAGTGAAAGACTTGGGTCCTACCTTGTCATTCAATGAGTATAACGCTGTGATTCACCCATTAGCTGAAACTTGGTTGGGTAGTCCTGACGGTGCGCAGGGCGACTATGAGTTCTCTATCCTCCGTGCAACCAACGATAGTATCTTCCTTAAAGGACGTAAGTGGCACAACGAGATGGTGCTTACTCGTCT
>CAUTPS010000112.1:0-5418 GCA_963540415.1 uncultured Prevotella sp. | reverse complement strand
TAGATATGCATCTGTGAAGAGTCAAGGTCGGGGTAATCACGAGCAATGATGTTCTTCTTCATTTCTGCCACAGCACCTGCAATCTCTACTCCCGAAGCACCACCACCAACAACGACAATATTCATTAAAGCTTGTTTGCGTGCTGGGTCTTCTTCTGTTAGAGCAAGTTCAAGATTACGGAGAATAGTGTTACGAAGTCTCATAGCCTCACTAACCGATTTCATCGGGAGGGTCGTTGCTTCGATATCCTTATTACCAAAGAAGTTTGTCTTTGCTCCAAATGCCAATACAAGATAGTCATATTCAATCTCACCTACAGTCGTATTGATTATCTTTTTATCCGTATCCACCGACTCTACCTTTGCCATACGGAAGAAAAAATCCTTTCGACCTTGGAAAATTCGTCGGAAAGGAAAGGATATGCTACTTGGTTCAAGACCACCCGAAGCCACCTGATAAATCAATGGAGGGAACTGATGATAGTTATTCTTATCTACTAATACTACTTGATAATCATCATCTACTAATTTGAAGGCCAATTCCAAACCTCCTAATCCACCACCAACAATTACAATTCTCTTTTTGTCAGTGCGTTCAATGTTTGCTTTCATTATCCTGCTTTTATTTATGTTTGTTATTTTTTTATATGTCTATTTCCTTTCTTTTTTCACAGAGAAAATCGTGCCAGAGATATTCTTTGTTAGAGGAAAAGTTATACTATTTATATATAAATTAATTTTGTAAGTCGTTCTTCTGGGAAGAGTTCGCGTGCAACAGCTTGCACCTCTTCAGCGGTGATAGCGTCAATATTGCGATAAAGTGCTGATATATCTTTCTTCCAACCATAGTGGAGGAAACCTTTACCGAAGTCTAAAGCAAGGTTCTCTCGGTTGTCACAAGCTATGCCAATCTGTCCTTTAATCTGCTGTTTAGCTATAGACAACTCGTCATCTGTCAATGGAATGTCGATGAAATGGTCAAGTTCTGCACGTACAAGGCGCATACATTCGTCCAAATCATCTGCGTCGCAGCCAAAGTAAATGCTCCAAACACCTGTTAAAGAATAGCTCACCATAGAGCTTTCTACCGTATAAACGAGTCCACGACGTTCACGAAGTGCAAGATTCAACCGGGCACTCATACCAGGTCCACCTAAGATGTTATTCAATAGATAAAGTGCCATACGTCTTTTATCATGTATGCTATAGGCACGATTACCAATCATCACATGGGCTTGGTGAGTATGCTTATCTATCTTGACTGTCTGTGGCTGATATTCACTCAATGCAGGAATCGGCGTTTCTATTGGCTTTTCAGTTTCACCCTTTATTCTTACTTTCGAGTGATTTTCCTTCTCTAAAAGGCTAAGTAGATTATCAAAATCCACATCACCATAGGCAAAAAACACCGAATTCATCGGTTGATAGTGCTTCAGAGTGAAACGAAGTGCATCCTCGGTGGTAAACTTCCTGACACGCTCTGCCGTACCAAGGATACTATGTCCTAAAGGATGTCCACGGAAGATGATATTTTCAAACTCATCATATATCAACTCTGCTGGGCTATCGTTATAAGACTCGATTTCATCGCAAATAACTTCTACTTCCTTGTTAATCTCTTTTTGTGGATAGATACTGTGAAAAACAATATCTGTCAATAGGTCTATCGCTCGGGGAAGATGGTCCTTCAGAATAGCTGAATAATAAACCGTATCGGTCTTGGTGGTGAAAGCATTGAGATCGCCTCCTACTTGCTCAAGACATTGAATAACATCAATTGCTGTTCGGCGAGTAGTACCTTTGAAGGTAACATGCTCGCAGAAATGAGCAATACCCTCCTCGTCAGGTAGTTCGTTAGCTGTCCCGACGTTGAGTTGATACCCACAATAGACCACTGGTGAGGTTGTTGAAAGGGCTATGATGCGCAGTCCATTCTCTAAGACTGCAGTCTGATATCTTGTCATAGGGTGCAAAATTAAGAAAAAAGAATGAAAACTAATAGACTTTAATAGACAAAGAAAAAAGAACTCGATTCATTTTGTGTTCCGCCTAAATTTCTGTATATTTGCACAACTAAAGCGAGAAACAACATAATTCACAATAAAATGCGGAAAGTTATAGGTATCGGTGAAACCGTCTTAGACATCATCTTTAAGGATAATAAACCAGTTGAGGCAGTTCCAGGTGGTTCTACCTTTAACGCCATTACGTCGTTAGGACGCTGCGGAGTCAACACATCGTTTATCTCTGAGGCGGGTAATGACCATGTTGGAAAATATATTATCGACTTCTTGAAGGACAATGGTGTGAATGCTGATAACATTTCAACCTTCCCTGATTCTAAGTCGCCTGTATCACTCGCTTTCCTTAATGAGAAGAATGACGCTGAGTATATCTTCTATAAAGATCACCCACACGTTCAATTAGATTTCACATTCCCTGATATACAGCCCGATGATATTGTGCTTTTTAGTTCCTTTTATGCGGTGAATCCAGTGATTCGTCCGCAGGTGGTAGGATTACTTGATTATGCACGTTCACGTGGTGCAATCATCTACTACGATGTTAACTTCCGTCCTGCACATAAGGATGATGTTATTAAGATTACCCCTAATCTGATAGAAAATCTTGATTATGCGGATATCGTACGTGGTAGTTTGGAGGACTTCGCAACGATTTATAAAAAAGAAGATGCTGATAAGGTCTATAATGCGGAGATTTCTTTTTATTGCAAGCAGTTTATCTATACACAGGGAAGTCAGCCTGTTGAAGTGCGCAGTGGTAAGGAATTGAAGAAGTCATATCCTGTTCTCGACACGAACGTTGTTAGTACAATCGGAGCTGGTGACAACTTTAATGCAGGCTTCATCTTCGGTATGTTGAAACATGGTATCACTCGTGCCGACCTCGAAAGAGGATTGACAGAAGAGCAATGGGACAAACTTATCAACTATGCCTTGGCGTTCTCTGCAGACTGCTGCAAGGACATCTTCAACTATGTAAGTAAGGACTTTGGTGAGAAGATGAAGGAGGAGGCTTTGTAATAAGCCTTATTAGCCTAATAAGCCCAATTGTCCTAATAAGCCCAATCAGCTAACAAAAGAAACTACATAAATTCAAAAATAAAATGATAGAAATTGCCAATAAAGTTTATTACGTAGGAGTTAACGATCGTAATAAGAACCTTTTTGAAGGATTATGGCCACTGCCTTATGGTGTTACCTACAATTCTTATCTCATTGATGATGAGAAGGTTTGCCTTATTGATACAGTAGAAGTAGACTTCTTTACACAGTTTATTGAGAGACTTCGTGAGGTGTTGGGCGACCGACAGATTGATTACTTAGTCATCAACCACATGGAGCCTGACCACTCTGGTTCAATAGGTTTGCTGCGTAAATATTATCCTAATATCCAAGTTATCGGTAATAAGAAAACCTTTGATATGATGTCAGGATTCTATGGGGTCAAGGATAATACGTTAGAGGTTAAGAATGGTGAGGAGTTGAGCTTAGGTAATCATACCTTACAGTTCTTTATGACTCCAATGGTTCACTGGCCAGAGACAATGATGACACTCTGCAAAGGTGAGGTCAGCCACCTCTTTACGGGCGATGCATTCGGATGCTTTGGTGCATTAAATGGCGGTCTCATCGATCAAGAGATTGATACTGATTGGTGTTGGTTAGAGATGGTTCGCTACTATTCTAACATCGTTGGAAAGTACGGAACACCTGTTCAGAACGCATTGAAGAAGCTTGCGGGTATTCATATTGATTATATCTGCTCTACTCACGGACCAGTATGGCATAAGTATGTTGACAAAGTTATCGAACTGTATGACCGTATGTCTAAGTACGAAACAGAGCCTGGTTTGGTGATTTGCTATGGTACAATGTATGGCAATACAGAGCGTATGGCAGAACAGATTGCACGTTCAGCATCGCTTGCTGGTGTGAAGAATATTCGTTTGTACAATGTTTCTAAGACACACCATAGCTATATTCTCCAAGACATCTTCCGCTTCCGTGGCTTGATTGTTGGTGCTCCTACCTATAATGCAGGACTCTATCACGAGATGGATGTACTCTTGCAGGAGGTTGCTAATCGCGATATCAAGAACCACCTTATTGGTTGGTTTGGTTCTTACTCTTGGGCTTCAAAGGCTGTTGCTGCCATTGGCGAATGGAATGAGAATCATCTCCACTTCGAAAAAGTGGGTGAGCCAGTAGAGATGAAGCAGGCGCTGACACCTGAAATAAAGGAAGAATGCAACCGCTTAGGCCGTGAGATGGCAGCTAAATTATTAGCTGAATAAAAGGGTCTAAGATGATTAGAACGAACAAAGATAGCACACTATCACAGGTTATTACTGCTTTACGATTTCCACTAATCGTATTAGTATTGTTCGTTCATTCTAACTTCAAAGGTGTATCATTTGCTTGGGACAATGCTTTAAAAGCATCTTTTTCGCTCCCAATAGGTAATATCACCCTGTCATTAGGAACATTCATCGACTTTATATCGGGTTCGCTTGCTCCATTAGCGAACCCGTTTTTCTTTTTCATTAGCGGCTTGTTGTTCTTTCATTGTAAACAGTTTACACGTAAGGTATATATCAATAAGATCCGTCATAGGCTGCAATCGTTGCTCATACCTTATATATTATGGAACTTATTGTTCCTCCTAATCATCGCCATTGGTAGTTCTTTACGCCCAGGATGGACTGCTATTATTGATAAGCCGCTATCTAATTTCACCATTAAAGATTATCTTTTAATTTTCTGGGACACAAGTCTGATTGGACAGAAAGGTGGTCTTACTACTCCAATAGACATTCCTTTATGGTTCATTCGCAACCTTATGGTATTGTCACTTGTCTCTCCGTTCATTTATACAACCATCCATTTCCTTTCTCGATGGCACAAAAGATTAGCATTATATGTGCTTATAATATTTCTATACGCTATTCATTATTTTCCTAATCAATGGGAAGGATGGGCGCAGGGGCTATTATTTTTTAGTCTTGGAGCAACCTTTACCATTCTAAAATGGGATGTAACAAAGCTGTTTAAGCCCTACGCAATATATGGAATTATCAGTGCCTGTCTCTTCTATTGGGCACAACTTGCTAACCTCATGTATGCTGCCTTAATCGTTACTATAATCTCTCTGACCACATACAGCATTGAGCGTAGACAGCAACAAGGGCTTACCCCCCTAAATTGATTCCTAATATATTAACGGATTCATCGTTCTTTATCTATGCAGCACACACACTTCCTCAAGGTATTATTTTGTGGTCTCTCAAATTGGAATGGTTACCTATCACTGGAGCTACAAGTGTACTGATTGTTTATTTCCTTTTATTGCTGTCCGATAAAACCTCTACATGCTGTAATACTCTCTCTCAATGCTG
>CAUTPS010000111.1:0-5422 GCA_963540415.1 uncultured Prevotella sp. | reverse complement strand
AGAACTTTATAAGTTGCAGGGTAATGCGCAAGAAGATTATCAGAAGTCTATCGATTACTCAACACAGCTTATTGATGGTCAGGTCGGTAATTATCAGCTTTGCTCTTCACCAGAGGAACTCTGTACGTATCTGTCTAATGAGAAGTCTCCTAATCCAGAGGCAATCTTTAGCTTGTACTTTGATAAGACACGCTCAGAGAATGTTGTTTCTCCTAATGAGGTGGCGCAGAACTTTGTGAGTTGGCCTGTTAGAGAAGATCAGACTTTAGCAGAACTACCTTCAAATAGTGTCTATCAGCTTTATTCTTCAACAGTAGAGTCTTTGTTCCCAGATGCCACTGATAAACGTTTGCAAGCATTCTTCTATCAGTGGGGTACCTCACATGAGGTAGATGGAACTGATTACGCTATTATGTATAAGTTCAGAAAAGCAATTATGGATGCCGATCAGTATTCTGCAAGTGGTAAGACTTACCGTACGGTAGATGCTGACTATGTTTACTGGCGTCTTGCTGATTTCTATCTGTTGAGAGCAGAGTGCTATCAGAAGTTAGGCAACGATGCAAAGGCTATCGCTGACCTTAATGTGATTCGTTCACGTGCAGGTGCACTTTCTTATCCATCAACTTACGATACAGAGGGACTGAAGAAGGCTATTTTCCTTGAAAGAGAGAAAGAGTTTATCGGTGAAAATGATGCACGTTATGGCGATGTCATTCGTAATGGATATGTGAAAGAAGAACTGCAAGGTAAGTTCCTTTTGCTGACCAATCAAGACTTTCAAGGCGGTGCACTCTTCCTTCCACTTCCAAAGGATGCATGGCAGGATAAGGATGGGCACATCATTAATACATTGTTGCGCCAGAAACCTTATTGGCAGGCTTATAATTAATGATGGATAAGGATTGTACAAATCAAAAAGTGTTCGATATAATGAAAAAGATTATATATATAATAACAATGTGTCTGACAATGGGAGTCTTCTCCAGTTGTACGAAGTATAACTTCGACGACACAGGTCTTGCTAATGGTAAGCACGATATGACGATGTGGGAATACTTCAAAGGCGATAGCTATAACTGGGATTCTCTTTGCGTGATGACTGAGCGTGCAGGTTTAGTTTCTCTTTTCCAAGGTACAAGTCAGTATGGCAAGAACTTCACGTTCTTTGGTCCTACCAATCATAGTATCCGTCGTTATCTCTATGATAATGGAATGACGAGAGTGTCAGATATTCCTGTTGCTGACTGTAAGAAGTTTATCTTAAATTGTGTTTTACCTAACAAGCGAGTGATGCTTGATGATTTTAAGGAAGGTGTTAAATCTTCTGATGCATCAACACCAATCGGTAAGGGTGGTGAGACAGTAGAGATGGCTTCTGGTATTCAGTTGTGGATTTATACATTCCGTGAGTCTTACAACAGTGTTCCTGGTGCTGGCCCTTTACGTATCCACTTGGTTTCCCCAACGACCACCAAGACTTCTGACGTTGCTTCATGTAATATTGAAACAAACACAGGAGTGGTTCACTCACTTGTTTATGACTTCAACTTAACCGACTTTTAAAAATGAAAAAGATGAAGAAAGGAATCGCATTGCTATGCCTTATGGCCCTTACAATAGGTTTTATGGTATCATGTAGCAAAATGGATGTAGGCTATCTGAGAACAACTGGAGCATCTTTTACTCCCGATTCTCTTAATGCCTTCCATAACGTCGATACAACGAGTGAGCGTGGTATTAACAAATTACCATTCGTTTCAACACGTATCCAAGGTGTTGCAGGAACCAACCCTATCAATTATGAGTTGTCTGGGGTTAAGGCTGACAATCAGGAACAAGCACAGTTGTTTATGAAACTCTATAAGGAGGGCAAGATTTCTGTTACCGGTGGTCTGATTGTTGTCACACAAGAAGCTACGCAACAGTTGGCAAACGGCAAATATCGTCTCTCTCTTAAGGTGTATAATCAAGACCATGAGGTAGTCTTGGAAGACATCTTTAAGGTGGTAGTAACAGATGATGAACTGCCTGTCGAGTAATTTCGATAAAGGTATATTGTAGATGTATATACTACGTTCAGCATTGACTTTAAGCGTATTCCTCTCATGTATTAAAAAGATAGATATGAAAAAAATCAATGCTGTAAGTAGGATACAGTTTAATAAATAGTTTGAATAAAATAACCCATTAAACACAGATTAAATATGAAAAGAAGAAGATATATCTTACTGCTTGTATCTCTTTTGATGATGGCAGTACAGCTTCGTGCACAGCAGGGTACAGAAGCAGCAAATGGTATTAAGTTCTTTAAGGGAACTTTCAGTGAAGCTTTGGTAAAAGCTAAGCAAGAGAATAAAATTCTGTTTGTTGACTTCTACGCAGTGTGGTGTGTTCCTTGTAAGAAGATGGCAAAGACTGTTTTCACACAAGAGGAAGTTGGAAAGTATTTCAATGAACACTTTATCAGTCTGCAGTTAGATGCAGAGAAGGGTGAGAATGTTGATATCGCTAAGAACTATAAGGTAGCAGCATATCCAACAGTAGCTTTTATTGCACCAGATGGTAAGGCTTTGTCAGTGAATACAGGTGCGATGGATAAGGATGAACTTATGGAGGCTGCTAAGATTGCAGCAGGTGAGAGTGTAAGTTTTGAAGAACTTTACAATAAGTACAAGGCTGATAACAACGACCTTGACGTTCAGCAGCAACTTCTTCTCAAGGCACCATCTTTCTTGCAGGCGCAGGAGGGTATGGATGCAGATAAGTGGGTAACACGTTTGCAGAAACTTTATAAGAACTATGTAGCTGCTAAGGCACCATTGAAGCTTATCAATGAGAATGACTATCGTATCATTCTAACATTGGAGGGTGATGAAGATAAGGAGCACAAGCAGTATATGATTGACCTTATGAACGACCACCTTGATGACTGGATGAAGAAACTTGGTAAGGCACCTGCCTACTACATCGTTGAGGCTAACGACATCTTTGCTGAGGATATGGCAAAAGATGGCAACGTAAAGTACAAGGACTATGTGGAGAAAGTTAAGAACCAGTATGCAAAGGCATACGAGGTTGTTGGCTTGACAGGTATTACTCCATACGAGAAGGCAAAGCTTTACTTCGATGCTCTTTTCAACTTGTATAAGAACAAGGATGTGAATGGCTATGTGAAAGCTATGGAGACCTATTTTGGCAAGATGGAGAACAACCTCCGTTCAGCCGACTATGGTAAGGCAGCACAGAACCTCTATATGGCAGCCGGAAAGAGTCTGAAGGCTAAGGATCATGAGGTAGCTATCAAGTGGGCTGAGAAAGCTTTGTCACAGGAAGATGCTGTGATGGACCGTGTCAACTATATGGTAATGATAGGTGACTCTTATCGTGAATTGAAGAACTATACCAAGGCACGTGAATACTATAATCAGGCATTTGCTGAGACACTCCGTTTAGAGAATATGGAGATGCCACAGGCTATGTTGCAGGGTGCAATCAAGCAGAAGCTCTCTACGCTCGAACTCCTTGAAAAGTAAACAATGACTATGTTCAAGAATATTATTAAATGCCTATCGAGCGTGCCAGTGGCACTGCTCATAGGCTTTTTGTTTTCCCCTTTTAGTCCTGCCAATGCGCAGATGAATGGATTGCGAAAGGGAAAACTGGCAAATGGGCTTACTTATTATATCTATAATGATGGTTCTGCTACTGGTGAGGCTCAATACTACCTCTACCAGAATGTAGGTGCTATCTTGGAGAATGATGAGGAAATGGGATTGGCGCACGTGTTAGAGCATTTGGCTTTCAATACGACAGACCACTTCCCTAATGGTGTGATGAACTTCCTTCGCAGCAATAACCTCAATGACTTTGAGGCTTTCACAGGTGTTGATGATACGCGTTATGCGGTTCATAACGTACCAACTAATGATGCGAAGCTTAATGAGAATATGCTTTGGGTGCTCCGTGACTGGTGTCATGGCGTCAAGATGACCCCTAAGGATATCGAAAAGGAACGTGGTATTATCCTTGAGGAATGGCGTCATCGTTCGGGAGTAGACCGTCGTCTGACAGATGCCATTGCCCCTGTTGTTTATAATCATGCTGGTTATGCTACTCATAATGTGATTGGTTCACAGAAGATATTGGAGACCTTCCAGCAGAAGCAGGTAAAGCAGTTCTATGATAAGTGGTACCGTCCTAATATGCAGTTTATTGCTGTTATCGGTGATGTTGATGTCGACCAGATGGAAAAGAATATCCAGACAGTTTTCAAGACATTACCAGCTAAGCAAGCACCTGCTGTAAATCCACAGACAAGACAGATTCCTGACAATACCACACCGCTCTATATGCGTTTCATTGATCCAGAGAACAAGAGTGCTTCTTTTGGTCTTTATCAACGTTATGAGGTGAAGGGCAACGCTCCGGAAGAGGACCGTGTGCGTCAGTTTATCTTCACTAAGTTCTTCAACACATTGGCTCCAAAGCGTTTTGTGATGTTGAAGAATGCTGATAAGGAGAGTTATATTGCCGCTGAGGTGAGTCTATCTCCTTTGGTAAGAAACTATTATCAGATGGCATGGGACATGGTTCCCTATCAGGGTAATGAACAAAAGGCGCTTCAGCAGATGTTAGCTGTACGTGATAACTTGCGTGACCAAGGTTTTACTGCTACTGAGTTCAATGCTGAGAAGGAGAAGATGTACAATGGAATGAAGGATGTCCTCGAAGCAAAGGGATTAGGTACACCAGACAATGCTTTGATGCTTTTCCGTCAGAACTTCCTCTATGATATTCCTGTACAAGACTTCCGCGGACAGATTAACCGTAACCTTGAGACTTTGGTTGAGTTAGAGGTTGAGGACATGAATGCTTGGATGAAGTCATTGCTAAATGACAATAATCTTGCTTTTGTCACTTATTCTAAGTCACAGAGTGAGATGAATATTACCGAGAATGACCTTATGGCTGCATTGAAGGAAAAGAGTTCATTCAGCGATATGGCTCGTGCTGATGGTATGAAGCCTATCAGTCAGTTGATTGACTTCCCTCTGACAGGAGGAAAGATTGTTTCTGAGAAGCAGTTGAAGACTTTACAGGCAAAGGAGTGGACACTCTCTAATGGTGCAAGAGTTCTTTATCGTAATGTTCCAGAGTTGAGTGGAAAGTTCCTCTTTGCTGGTTCTGCAGAAGGTGGTAAGTCTATTGTTCCAGCACAGGATATTGCTAACTACACTGCAATGCGTTCGCTCTTGATGCAGTCTGGTGTATATAAATACAACCGAAATCAGTTAGCACAGTGGTTGCAGGGTAAGAATATTAATCTCTCCCTCTCATTGGAAGACTACAGTGATGGTATCGGTGGTAATGCACCTGTTGACAAGGCTGACGATTTCTTCAGCTATCTGTATTTGATTCT
>CAUTPS010000110.1:0-5442 GCA_963540415.1 uncultured Prevotella sp. | reverse complement strand
CTCTATAATCCTCCATATGTATCTTAATACGATTTCACGTCGAAAAAAGCACTTAATGAAAGCAACATCCCAAAGCAATAACATACATGTAGAAAATTAGTAGAAAGTTTTGTCAAGTCTTCTTACTTGAAAAGCTTTTGTGCAAATGTTGCTAAATATTCTCTCCAGTTTCGCCAAGTATGTCCGCCTTTCGTCTTAAGATAAGCGTATTTATAAGATTCTTTATCCAATGCTGCACGGAGGTTTTCATCGTCGCGTGAGAGAAAATCATCCTTACCAATACCAATCCATATAAGCTTAGGAGATTTCTTACACAGCGTCTTAAACTTCTCGTCAATGTTCTTATAAATAGGAGAAAGACTATCACCATCCTTTGTCATTTGATTAAATGCAGCAGAAAATAAGCCAATATAATCAAAGGCATCAGGATTATTCAATGCAGTATAAATCGAATGAAAACCGCCCATAGACAGTCCTGCAATTGCTCTGTTTGCCTTGTCTTTCTTCACACGATAAACCTTCTCTACAAACCGAATGATATCTGGAAAAGCCTTTTCAAAGTTTCCATCCATTGTTTTAGGGTATCGCATTGCAGCTGTAACAAATCCACGAGACCCCTCACCAGGTGCTGCTTCCTGTGAAATATTACCATTTGGCATTACCACAACCATTGGTTCTGCTTTCCCCTCAGCAATAAGATTATCCAGAATTTGTGTGGCACGACCCAATTCTTCCCATGCATTCTCATCGCCTCCCATACCATGAAGTAAATAAAGAACAGGATAGCTTCGCTTGCTTGTTTCGTAACCAGCTGGCGTATAGACCGTCATACGACGTTTAAGCCCTGCTGTTGGACTATCATACCACACCTTTCTAACCGTTCCATGGGGTACATTCTTTACCGCATACAAGCCATCTACACCGCCGTCAACAAGCGCAACACTATATGTATTACCAATATCACGCACTGTATATATGTTTTTTGGATCTGTTATCTTTACACCATCAACAATGAGATTATAACTGTAGAACTCAGGCTTTAGAGGTGCAGTTGTCAGTGTCCACCGCCCATTTGTATCCTTATTCATCAACTGTGGACTCCAATCACCATCTGCATACTTATCTGGAGTCTCTTTCCCTGCATAGAGAAAATTACCTGTAAGTTCAACCTTCTTTGCATTTGGAGCAAAAAGACTGATAGTTAAAGTATTATCAGCATTAACCACAGGAGACACTATCTCGCCATCTTTCCAATTAAGAACCTCCTGAGCTGCTACTAATGAAATGCTTGTAAGGCAAGCAAAAAACAGAATAAACCTTTTCATGATTTCGTATTTTAATTTATATCATTAACTTAATTCTTAATCTATGCACAATCAATATTCGAAGTGTAAACCCTTATTCGATTATGATTATATACTTTGTAGAGTCCAAAAACATTATTACCAACGAGTAAGAAAGGTTTTAGATAAAAAATGAAGACTTCTCCCCACTTCCTTAGATACCGTTTACTTATGATACCACTTAGAATCAGTAAATCCTAAATCGTTTTATAGTGTCATCAGTTTATGTTTTTTGGAACTTCACAACTCATTGGCAAAGGTAATTAAAAAACATATAAATTCAAATTCATAAACAAAAAAACTAAAAGGCGAGTGCAATTAAAGAATATCTGCGCCCCCATTACGACACATACACTTTTCTTTAAGTCTATTTCCTGTTGTTTATAATTGAACTTATGTTTAGGCGCTAAAGAGATTTGTATTTAACAACAAATTGACACTACTCGGTAAAGTTTTACAGTGTGTTTAGTGCTCCGCACCATTGGTGCGGACCCTTAGCACCAATGGTGTTAACCATCAACACGATGTGTGTTGACTAAAAGCACATCAAATGAAGATGGAAAAAGGGAAGCATTATCAGTACAAAGTATCATCAGCTTACAATCTAATAAAAAGTTAAAGTACAATGAATAATTTTCCATTGGAAATTTGGTGGAAAACAAAATAATAGTTATCTTTGCAACGTTTTCCTTAGGAAACAAAATAAATATTAACAAACCGAGTAGTAAAAGAACTTCGGTAAATTAAAATTTACATATATAATGAAACGTACAGCAACACTTGTAGTGGCTATTATGGCATTAACACTGACTGCATGTAAGGCAGATAACAATCCTAAAAAGCAGGATAACAGTGCAATGACAACTGAACAAACAGAAGTAAATAATCAAAATGAAGGAAAGGAAAGTAAGATGAGTGTAACAGAAATGAACATAGATATGTTCCAGCAAAAAGTGATGGATTTTAAGAATAATCCAAAGACATGGAACTTTAAGGGTGATAAGCCTGCTATTATTGATTTTTATGCAACATGGTGTGGTCCATGTAAAGCAACAGCACCAATTCTCGAGGAAGTAGCGAGTGATTATGCAGGCCAGATTGACGTTTATAAGGTTGATGTTGACAAGCAGCGTGAGTTAGCAGCCCTCTTTGGTATTCGTTCAATCCCATCAATCCTCTTTATTCCTAAGGCAGGTGAACCTACTATGCAGAACGGAGCTATGAACAAGGCTCAGTTTGAGGAGGTTATCAAGTCTGTCTTGTTGAAGTAAGAACATATAATGGACAATCATTGTATCAGTAAGATTCGCGAAATATTTCGTGTCATCACAGCTTTTGAATGTGGGCTACAACAGCAAATAGGCTTAAACATCAATGAAGCAATGCTGTTGTGTCTACTCTCAGAAAGTGAGAAACCTATGTTGGCTGGTGAAATAGCTGAAGAGATGGGCTTGACACGTTCGAATACTTCAAAGGTAATCGCCTCATTGGAGCAGGCTTCTCTTATTCGCCGCCGTGCTTGTTCGGAGGATGGACGCTGCCAAAGGTTTCACATTACAAAACATGGTTTAGAGAAGTTAGACCATTTTCATTGTGACTCCATAGCAGTACCAGAGGAGTTAAAAGAAATCATATAAGATATATCGCAATCTTTCTGATAATAGACAAAGGTAAATAAAGATAGGGACGTATAGCGTGTGAGTTGCCAATTGGCATTTTAATAACTCGCAAACTATACGTCCCTATTTACATCTATTATATCAAGATACCAATTCTTTTGAATCCAAAAGAGTTACTTCGCCTTTAATATTTGCTCAATACCCTGTTCTCTGTGCTTTATATGTACCTCAATTCCATACTTCTCATTAAGATATTCAGCAAGATGCTGTGCACTATAAACAGAGCGATGCTGTCCACCGGTACAACCAAACGAGAACATTAAATCAGTAAAGCCACGTTGCATATAACGTTCTACATGATGGTCAGCAAGCTTATAAACAGGTTTCAAGAACTCAAGTATCTCACCATCATCTTCAAGGAAACGGATGACAGGCTCATCTAAACCCGTAATCTTCTTATAAGGTTCGTATCGACCTGGGTTATGCGTACTTCTACAATCAAAGACATAACCGCCTCCATTACCAGATGTGTCTTCAGGAATACCCTTCTTAAATGAGAAACTAAAGACACGCACTACCAATGGTCCCTTACCATCATATTTAGAGAATGTAGCAGGACCATCTAAAGGATTAGCCTTATAAACATCTTTCTCTGCTATTTTTAGTCCATCTGTTCTATTAGCTGCAGGCTTCTCAATATGCGCAAACTGTGGTAATAATGTGAGACGTTTCAACATATCCATCATGTATGGATATGGGAAAACATCATCACCTAATGCCAAGAGATCACGCAGATTTTGTATAGCAGGAGGAATAGAATCGATAAAATGCTTCTTACGTTCAAAGTATCCACGGAATCCATAAGCACCTAAAACTTGCAATGTACGGAAGAGAACAAACAATGACAAGCGGTTGACGAAATGACGTTTAGAAGGTACCTCAGTATAATTCTTAAGGCTCTGATAGTATTCAAATACCAATTCACGACGCAATTTGAAAGAATACTTTGCGCTTGCTTGCCATAAGAACGAAGCAAGGTCATAATAAAAAGGACCTTTTCTTCCACCTTGGAAATCAATAAAATATGGTTTCCCTTCCTTATCTAACATAATATTTCGTGCTTGGAAATCACGATAAAGGAAGGAATCCATCTGCTCTGATGTCAGGTCTTTTGCAAACATACGGAAGTTTGCTTCGAGCTTCATTTCATGGAAGTCGAGTTCGGTTGCTTTGAGAAAGCAGTACTTAAAATAGTTCAAATCAAAGAGTACGCTCTCCTGATTGAATTCTGGTTGTGGATAACAATTAGAGAAATCAAGTTCTCTTGCGCCTCGCAACTGAATATTTGGCAATTCTCTTATAGCATTACGCAATAGCTTTTGCTCAGCAAGATTATAGCGTCCACCAGCCTCACGTCCACCACGTATAGCATCAAAGAGTGATGTGTTACCAAGGTCTGATTGTAGGTAACATAACTCATCAGCAGACACAGCTAAGATATGTGGTACTGGTAAACGTCGTTTCTCGAAATGTTTAGCAAGATAGATAAAGGCATAATTTTCATCACGACTTGTTCCTATAACACCAATGACAGTATCACCCTCTTCGTCAAACATTCGGTAATACTCACGGTTACTACCTGCCCCTGCTAACTTTTCTACGTTTGAAGGGTTACTACCCTTCCAATTCTTATATAGTCCTAATAGTTGCTCCATAATTCTTTAACTTATGTAGAAGCTTTGTAAACTACTATTAAACCATAGTTCTCGCACTACATAATGAAACATAAGAAATCACAACTTCACATGAAGAAAGCTGCAAAAAGTATATGTAAAGGTTAGTCGTCTTGCTCCTCAAGCTTTTTCTTTATATCTTCAGCTTGTTTCTCACCACGCTTCTTGTGGTCATATTGACGTAGTAAGCCATCAACCAACAGTAGAAGTGCAAGGACACCACCAGTAATAAGCCATGACCTTGTAATATAATATATGCCTCCAATAACGATGAAGAGCACAGCAAATTCTTTCCAGTTAATCAATTGTTTCATGCTACAAAGTTAACGAAAAGATCACAGATAAGGAATGAAAACAGAGAAGTTTTTATTTTAATTATGGTTCTTCCGTTAAATGCGTGGATACTTTTCGTATAGCTTTAACAGGAAAACCGAGGTTATTCAATAAACAAAAATATAATCAAGACTGTCAGTTGTCTATTCTATTATCACCCTCCAACACCGCCATCTTTTCTCATTTTAATAATTCAAAAATGTAGATAAGGCTCTGAAAAATCATTACATAATTTCAAAAAAATATCTATAAATAAAGACAAAAATACGTATAAAAAGCAAGTTTACAACTAACAGAAAATCAGTAAGTTATAAAACCATGCAAGAAAAGGTGCCTAATTGGACTTCAAAAGGGCGTTAATATGTCTTATACCAGATTTACTTCACATCGTTTTAACATTTAAAATTCAAAATG
>CAUTPS010000109.1:0-5448 GCA_963540415.1 uncultured Prevotella sp. | reverse complement strand
GCTTTGAACAACGAGCTATGATAATGAAATCTCCTAAACCGACTATTTCACAACCCGCAGACCAACCAAAGTTAATGGAAGAGAAGAAGTGGTATAAACTGATAGAGCAATCTTTTAGTATCGATGAAATGAAATATTGGCAACAATATGGTATTGATTCCAATACCTTACAACGTTTTCATGTAAAGTCGCTTGCCCGTTATGAGTCTATCTCCAATCAGGGTAAGCCGTTTGTATTAGGAGCGACACATGAAGAGCCGATGTTTGCTTACAATATGGGGACGTTTGTAAAGATCTATCGCCCCAAAAGTAAGCTGCGCTTTCTTTATGGGGGTGAGAAAGTGAACGACTATGTCTTTGGCTTCCAGCAGCTGCCCAGTAAAGGGGATGTTGTTTTCATCACAGGTGGGGAGAAAGACGTACTTTCACTTTCGGCTCATGGTTTCAACGCCATCTGTTTCAACAGTGAGACGGCACAGATTCCTGAGAATATCATCGAAGGATTGCAGCTTCGCTTTCGACACATTATTATATTGTACGATACGGACGAGACAGGTGTAAGGGAAGCCAAACGGCAGACAGATGCACTTGCTCAATACAAGGTATTGAGTCTAACCTTACCATTGCAAGGGGGTAAGTCGGAGAAGGATATATCGGACTTCTTTGCCTTGGGCAATGAAGCAAAGGACTTGAAAGTGCTTCTTAATGATATGTTCACCAATATGTATTCGCAGACAATGATGATATTAAAATCTTGTGAAATCGACTACGATAATCCACCTGATGCTTCAAAATCAGTTGTGGCGGTCAATGGTGTTCCACTCGGAACACAGGATAATCTGTTTTGTATTACAGGTGGAGAAGGAACAGGTAAGAGCAACTATATTTCTGGAATTCTTTCAGGCACACTTGGTTCGGAACGATTACAAGCTGAACAAACGTTGGGATTAGAGATAACTGCTAACCCAAAAGGTTTAGCGGTCCTCCACTATGATACGGAGCAGTCTGAAGCACAGCTGCACAAGAATTTGGGAAAGACACTTCGTCGGGCAGGAGTAAAGGCTGTACCAGAGTTCTACCATTCACTCTACTTGGCATCACTATCCCGCAAGGACAGACTGAAACTTATCCGCGAGAGTATGGACTTGTTTTATCATAGGCATGGAGGCATCCATCTTGTGGTTATTGACGGAATAGCCGACCTGATACGCTCAGCCAATGACGAAACGGAGAGTATTGCCATTGTTGATGAGCTTTATCGCTTGGCGGGGATGTATAATACCTGTATTATCTGCGTGCTACACTTCGTACCGAATGGAATCAAACTCCGTGGGCATATCGGCTCGGAACTTCAACGAAAGGCAGCAGGGATACTCTCCATTGAGAAAGACGATAATCCCGAATACTCGGTCGTAAAGGCATTGAAAGTCCGTGACGGAAGTCCGTTGGACGTACCGATGATGCTTTTTGGTTGGGACAAACAAGCAGATATGCACGTTTACCGTGGTGAGAAATCGAAAGAGGACAAGGAAAAGCGCAAGACGGATGAACTTTTGTCAGTTGTAAAAACTGCATTCCGTACTAAAGTAAGACTTTCATACCAAGAGTTATGTGATGTATTGATGCGTGAAATGGAGATCAAAGACCGAACAGCAAAGAAGTACATTGCCTATATGAAAGAGCAGCGTATATTATCGCAGGACACAAATGGTAACTATCAAAAGGGTGAACTATGCCATACTTAGAACAAACAACAGAGAATGATTGGTGCAAGCGATTGTTTGACAGATTGAGAACTGTCGAGAATAAGATCGACCAACTACTCGTACTGAAAGAGCAGTCCGTTGATACAACTATTCATCCGCCTCTTAAACCAGAGTATCTTGACATCATCGACGTGTCGAAAATTCTCAAAGTGGAGCAGAAAACCATTTACAACTGGGTTTGGGCCCATAAGATACCATACCTAAAAGCTAATGGAAGACTTCTTTTCCTTCGTGAAGATATAGACGAGATGCTACGCAAGCGTGACGGTTAGTAATCATCTTTCACGATTAGGATGCATATTTTGTTATGTAAATGCTTGCAGTTACATAACAAAATTAGTATCTTTGCACCAAGATTGACTTATATGACAAGCAAGGGAATCAAGAAAAAAATATCAGAATTTGAAATGGGAAAAGTCTTTAAGTTAGAAGACTTAGGGCTTTTGCACACCGAGCATCAAGCAGCAGTAATGACTTTACGAAGACTTGTGGAAAAAGGAGAAATAGAGAGGCTCAGTCCGGGACTCTACTATAAACCTAAAATAACACGCTTCGGAGAGGTCGGTCCTACTATGGACGAAAGATTTCGGGATTTGTTATACAAAGATAATCGCCCTATAGGTTATCTGACAGGATTCTATGCCTTCAACTTGTTGGGACTTACCACGCAGCAATCCACCACTCTTGAAATAGGAACGAACTTCCCCCGTCGAAATAGAAAACGAGGTATGTATGCAGTCCGGTTTGTAATACAGAAAAATGAGATAAACAAAGACAACATTGATATGCTGCGCCTGCTGGACTGCCTTAAATGGATAAAAAAGATACCCGACACAACTGTTGACCAATCCTATTCTCAGTTAAAAAACTTGGTAAAGGCATATTCTAAAAAAGAACAGGAACGGATTGTAGAGCTTTCTATGCAATACTCTCCTTTAACCCGTGCACTACTTGGCTCGATGCTTTCTGACAAATCACTGACAGATAAATTATATCAATCGCTTAGTCCGCTAACGCAATTTAGAATAGGACTTTCATCATCACTTGCAAAAGAACAATGGAACATACAATAGACAAACAACTGCATTTGGAAAAAGAAAACTTTAGAGACCTGATTCATGCAACTTCTGAGGAACTGTCCATTCCCATCCAACTGGTAGAGAAGGATTACTACATCTCGTCCATACTCCGCGCTCTTTATGAAAGTAGCTATACCGAACAGATAGTATTCAAAGGTGGAACATCCTTGTCTAAGGCTTATCAACTGATAAACAGATTTTCCGAGGACGTGGATTTTGCAGTCATAAGCGAAAATATGAGTGGTAATCAAGTAAAGATGCTACTTTCACACCTAATGAAAGAAGTTACAGCCAACTTGAAGGAGGATCGATGTTTTGGAGATATTTCCAAAGGCTCAAAATATCGGAAACAGGCTTTTCTCTATGAAACTCAAGTAGGATTGGACGAATTATCCAACCCTGTACCCGCAAGAATTATAGTGGAAATCAGTGCATTTGCCAATCCATTTCCCCACGAGAGACGAATAATTGAGCCGTTTGTAACTACATTTCTGAGAAAGAAGGGAATGAGCAACTTTATAGAACAGTATAATCTTGCCCCCTTTGAATTAAATGTGCTGTCACTCAGACAAACCTTATGTGAGAAAGTCGTATCGCTCATTCGTTTTTCAACGAGCGACACCCCATTGGCATCATTGACATCTAAAGTGCGTCACTTCTATGATTTGGATGCACTCCTAAGTATAGAACAATTACAAAACTATATTTCCAGCGATGCGTTTGTTTCAGATTTGACAACATTGATAAGACACGATCAGCAAGCCTTTGATGAGCCACAAGGTTGGAGACATTTGAACAACCTAAATCAATCTCCCTTGATAAAAGACTTTGAAAATATATGGAGTTCTCTAACACCGAAATATATTGAGAATTTATCTAAAATCGCATACCGAACGATACCATCACCAGACAATATAAAATCCTCTTTCACCAAGATTCTCCACTCAATAGAAAATCTTGATTTAGGACGGCAAGAGAATTAAACATTTAGAAAATAAAGAGCTCTAAGTAAGGGAAAACCTGAAAAATTTACCGAAAATCCCCAAAAGTTTTGTATCTAACCTTTGGGGCATTTTGTTTCAGAATTATATGTTTAATGCCGCCATTTCGGACGAAAACCCAGTGAGCGATTATCCGCTTCTTGCGCCTGCTCATTGCCATTTTTTATTGATGTAGAAATCTCATTATCGGACAGACTATTTTCCTGTTCCTCTTTATCCTCTTTGTTCGCAGTAATCGTCAAGGCAATCTTTCTATCCAACTCCGCAGCTTCACTTTTAAGTGAGCGAAGCTCGTCCTCTTTTTTCCACGAGCTGTTTGCAATTATTGCTGTCCAGTAAAAATAAACTGAAAGCTATGTATCTCTTTATCCATCGGTGTTGCAGCCGTTTTACTTATCCAGGGGCTTGGTTTTCAGTTTCAAACTGTAAGCATTATAAAATGTGCTTATTTTGACAAGGAAAGCCTATAATAACCAGATAAATTAATGAAATCATAAGTTTAAGTCTATTTTATCTAACACAGATAAACCCCTAAAAGTTTTATCGGACACCAATAGTTTGCAATAGTAATGTAAACCTCCTTACCAGCTGTTACCTTCTCCATTTCCTTCTCATGCGACTCTATTACCTTGGGAATACGCTCCAAGGAGTTAATGAAGTTTTGGCAGGCAAGTTTCGGGTCTGTTGCCAACTTAACATTATTATAGGTATAGTAGATACTCTCCTGCCCTTTCACAAAGAAGCGATTCACAGAACAGTCGAATAAGTCCTTGGAAGTACTCTCCGTCTTGACCATTATGGAAAAACCATAAATCTCACCGATTTTGTTGTATTCACCCTTGGTGCGAGCTTTCTCGTCTATTTCTTACAGACGTGCAGCAATGATCTTGATGTCAGTGCTGTCTTCCACACCTTTGATTGTCAGTTTATTGACAGGTAATCCCTCGGTATCACGCTCCACGCGCTGCTCAAAGAGAGCTAAGTCAGCTTGCGCTTCCTTGATTTTGTCCGTATGGAAAGATACGGAACTCTCAATCTCCGCCAACTTGCCGTTTGCAGCATCACGCTCCCGAAGGAAGTTTTTGCGTTCTGATTCTAAGGTGGTAATTTTCTTATCCAATCTGGCTTTCTCCAAAAGGTCGGTATTGCCAGAAAGCACCGCTACGTATTCGGAGAAGTTCATGCCGCTGTCCTCATCCATTGAACCCTCATCGATGGTGCGACTGCCAAGCGTATTCGTCTTCAGCTGATTGATGAACAGCTGCTTGTTGTGCAGCAGGTTAAACTTGTAGCTATCCAAGGAACGTTCCACGGCATAGATAATCACATCAACTTTGTTGTCCGCAAATTCTTTAGCGATAAGGTTTCCCTTGCGCACAGCTCGTCCGTTACGCTGCTCTAAGTCCGAAGGTCGCCAAGGTGTGTCCAAATGATGGATCGCAACGGCACGTTGCTGGGCATTCACACCAGTACCCAACATAGAAGTAGAGCCGAAAATAATACGGATATCTCCACGGTTCATTGCATCTACCATCGCCTTTTTTGCCTTCTCGTTCTTACACTCCTGAATGAAACGTATTTCATAGGATGGGATATGATAGT
>CAUTPS010000108.1:0-5450 GCA_963540415.1 uncultured Prevotella sp. | reverse complement strand
TCTTTTTAGGCTTGCTAAACTATATGCGTATCCACACTGAATATCTACTGTCCCTAAACATATCTACTGCCCCCTTATGTTATAATGAGTAATAAAAAAAGAGCGGCCTCTTGCGAGAACCGCCCTGATGAAAGGAGGAGTGGTACCACCAGGAATCGAACCGGGGACACAAGGATTTTCAGTCCTTTGCTCTACCAACTGAGCTATGGCACCATCATTATTTGCAATCTATTTTGTAGCGTTTGTGTTGCTTTCTCAATTGCGATGCAAAGGTAGTACTTTTATTTTATTCCTCCAAGTTTTTCAAAAAAAAAATGTTTCTGTTTACATCCTTTAACAAGTTGTCTATTTCTCGTTTTTAGGCCAACCTTGTGCCTTCAACTCAAACTCGTTACCATCACGAGCAATAAGGAATGCACCCAAGCTTTCCTTTGTTATATAACCTATCTGTCTGATATTCTCCATCTTATCAATCTTCTCATGATCGCCGATAGGTACTGTAAAAAGAAGTTCATAGTCTTCTCCACCATTCAAAGCAGCTGTTGTAAGGTTCATATTGAACTCTTCGCAGGTTGCTGCAGTTTGATAATCGATAGGAATATTTTTTTCGTAAATTCTGCATCCGCAGTGACTTTTCTCACAAATATGTTTTAATTCGCTTGCCAATCCATCTGATATATCGATCATAGAAGTTGGGTGTATACCTGCTGTACGCAGTTGACTGAGTACAGCACCACGTGCTTCAGGTTTCAACTGGCGGTCAATAAGATATTCTTTACCCGCAAAATCAGGTTGAAAATCCTCAATGGCTGCACGTTCTTTACGTAATGCTTCAAGTCGTTTCTCATCTTTATTGCTTTGTGCTTCCTTTACCTTATTATTATATTCCTGGACTTGCTGGTAGTAAACAGTCTTTTCACGTTCGAGAATCTGCAAGCCCATGTAGGCCGAACCAAGGTCACCGGTAACGCAGATAAGATCAGTCTCATTTGCTCCACTACGATAGACGATATCATCTTTTGCAGCTTCACCAATACAAGTGAGGTTAATAGCAAGTCCCGTATATGAAGAAGTTGTGTCACCTCCAACAATGTCTACATTCCATTTAGCACAAGCTTTGTTCAATCCAGCATAGAACTGATCAAGGTCTTCTACTTTGAAACGTTTTCCAAGCCCTAATGAAACGATGAGTTGCCGTGGCTGTCCATTCATAGCGAATATGTTACTCATAGCTATCATAGCCACCTTGTAGGCAAGATGTTCCATGTCTATGTAAGTTAAATCGAACTGTACACCCTCCATGAACATCTGTGAAGAGACAAGTGTTTCTTTATCTGAATAGTGTAAAACAGCAGCATCATCACCCACGCCCATAATGGTAGAGTTGTTGATTGGTTGTATATCTTTTGTGAGACGGTTGATTAGTCCGAATTCACCAAGGTCTTTTATTTCCATTTACTTTATTAATAGCTTATTGATATAATGTCTAAGACGTCCTTTATCTATGAATTATAGAATAAAGAACGCCTTAGTTTCTTTTTATATTTATATGCCTTATGAGCGTTTAATCATCTCACGCATAATCTCTGTCATACGTGGCTGTGCAGCGTTTGCAGCTTCCTGAACCTCTTCGTGGCTAACCTTTACAGGAACATCAAAGCCACCAAGGTCAGTGATTACACTGATGCCGAACACCTTAATACCACTATGGCGAGCAACGATAACCTCTGGTACGGTACTCATGCCAACAGCATCACCTCCCATCTTGTGGTACATACGGTATTCTGCAGGTGTTTCAAAGGTTGGTCCTTGTACGCCCATGTAAACTCCATGCTGAACTTCGATGTTCTTCTCCTTAGCAATAGAGTCTGCTAAATCAACCAATTTATGGTCGTATGCCTCGTGCATATCTGGAAAACGAGGACCTGTAGGGAAGTTACGACCACGTAGCGGATGTTCTGGGAACATATTAATATGATCTGTAATAATCATGAGGTCACCAATCTTGAATGATGGATTCATACCGCCAGAAGCGTTTGAAACAAACAATGTTTCAATGCCTAACTCGTGCATTACACGAATTGGGAAGGTAACATCCTTCATGTTATATCCTTCATAGAAGTGGAAGCGACCTTTCATAGCCATGATATCCTTACCACCAAGTCGTCCAAAGATAAGGCTACCAGCGTGACCTTCTACTGTTGAAACTGGAAAATTTGGTATATCTTGATAAGAAAATGAGTAGCTATCGGTTATCTCTGAAGCTAATTGTCCGAGGCCTGTGCCCAGAATGATGGCTGTCTTTGGACTTGTGGTCATCCTCTCTTTTAGCCAAGATGCTGTTTCTTGAATTTTTTCGTACATAGGATATAATTTTTTTATTGAATGTCTCTTCCTTGTCAAGCATAAAGCTTACCTTGATAGGAAGTGCATAAATGTTTTCTTTTACTTCGTCTGATAATTTATCAATATCAACAAGACGTGCCTTATCTTTCTCTGTTGTGACAATCAATTTTGGTTCAGGCATTTTAGCAAAGGTCTCGTTAATACGATGAATATCCTTTGTTGTGAATGCATGATGGTCTGGGAACGATAGTGTTGTCAGTGCATTGTTTCCGGTGAAAGAGTTTAGATCCAACTCCAATTGCTTTGGTGACATGATACCAGCAAGCAACAAGATATTTTTTCCTCTTATCTCTGTGAGTGGTATATTTCTTCCTTTACTGAAGATAGGTTCCAAATCACAATAGTCTAACGTCGTAAAATAAAGCTGTTGGAAAGGGTAGAGTTCCATAGCTTTACTCAATACACGATAGTCTATTGGGTTTAGACTCTTAGGACACTTTGTGATAATCACAATATCTGCACGATTTTTTCCTGAGAGTGGTTCTCGTAATCTACCAGCAGGAAGAAGTTTGTCATAGATGATAAGTCGATGATAATCAACTAACAGGATATTGATACCAGGATGTACATATCGGTGCTGAAAAGCATCGTCTAAAAGGATTACATCTGTATCTTTTGTTTCCTCGTCAGATGTTAATCGGTCTATTCCCTCACATCGCTTCTTATCAACAGCAACACGAATGTCAGGGAATTTTGTTTTCATTTGATAAGGTTCATCACCAATCTCACGCATAGGAGTGTTTTCATTCGCCAACACATATCCACGGCTTTTACGTTTATAGCCACGTGAGAGGACAGCCACCTTCATTTTATCCTTCAGCAATCGGATAAGATATTCTACATGGGGAGTCTTGCCTGAACCACCCACAGTAATATTACCGACAGATATAACTGGAATGTCAAACTGCCGAGATTTAAGAATATTCAACTCAAATAGCTCATTTCTAAACCTAACACCCAGCCCATAGAGCCAGCTGAAAGGCAATAGCCATTTGTTTATTTTGATGTGGTCTCCTTCCATATATAATTAATGGATATTAGGATAAAATGGCAGACGTGCCTGGATTGCACTCTGTTGATTGATGGTCTTTAAGAGTGTGAATGGCTCGTAATAGTCACCTAAGTTAGCACGTAACTGTTCGCTGAGGTAATTATTAGGATTGGTTTGCCCCATCATTTGCTCTAAGAAGTTAGGCTCCTTTGGGTAAGCACATTTTCTATAATTTGGTAGTTTTGCAAGTTGTGCAGCTTTTGCTATAGCAACATCCAATCCACCAAGCTGATCAACAAGTCCTATCTTTTGTGCATCTTGCCCTGTAAACACATGCCCCTGTGCAACCTTCTCAACTTGTTCTTCTGTCATCTTACGTCCTTCTGCCACACGGTGACGGAAGAGTTTATAGCCACGATTTACATATTGGCTAAGATATGACATTTCTTCTTCTGTGAATGGGCGAGCACGTGTGCCGAAGTCTGAATATTTGTTGGTTTTAACCTCATCAAACTTTAAACCCAATTTCTCTCTTAGTAGACCACTAACATCTGGGAACATTCCAAAGATACCAATAGAGCCTGTAATTGTTGTAGGTTCAGCAACAATCCAGTTGGCTGGGGCAGACATATAATAGCCACCTGAAGCAGCCATTCCACCCATACTAACAACGACAGGTTTCAACTTCTTCAGTTCCATAATCTGATGCCAGATTTGCTCTGATGCATAAGCGGAGCCGCCGCCAGAGTTGACACGTACGACAACAGCCTTAACGTCTTTATCTTTTGCTAACTCTTCCAAATCTTTGCAAACAACTTGTGCGTCAATCTGATGACCTTGTGAGAAGAGACCTCCTACAACACCATCAACAATATCACCATAAGCATAGTAGACTGCAACTTCATTTTCCTTATCACCTTGGTTTTTGTCCTCAGTGTTCACCATGTCAGCAATAGTAACCTGATTGATGTCTTTGTCAGCCTCAACACCTAACTGCTTCTTCACGATTCCCTTTATCTGGTCTGTATATAGTAAGCCGTCAACGAGCTTTAATTTTACATATTCTTGTGGGTCAGCAAAGGTTATCATACTGTCAGCGTATGCGTTCAGTTGTGCTACTGACAAACCTCTGCTTACGCCAACTTCCTTTGTAATATTGCCCCAGATACTGTTTAAATAGGCTGATGTTTGCTCACGATTAGCATCGCTCATCTTGTCGCCAGTGAACATCTCGGTGGCGCTTTTGTAAGCACCAACCTTTACTACCTGCATTTTTACACCAAACTTTGCCAAGAGGTCCTTAATGAAAACTGGTTCAGAAGCTAATCCGTGCCAGTCAATCTGTCCTTGTGGATTAAGATAAACTTTATCAGCAACAGACGACAAGTAGTATGTACCCTGCGTATAGGTGTCAGCGTAAGCAACAATCCACTTTCTACTCTTCTTGAAATCGAGTAGTGCTTTACGCAATGCCTGCATAGAAGCATATGAATCAGACGCAAATGCACCTGCTTCGATGTATATACCCTTAATTTTATCGTTGTCTTTAGCTTTTCTGATTCCTTCAAGCATATCGTCAAGACCCAAACTATTTATTTGAGAACCTTGCAACTGACTAAGGAAATTATTTTCACTTCGTTCTGCCATTTGTCCAGAAAGATTCAATACAAGTACTGAGTTGTCTTCAGGTTCTTTGGTTGTATCCTGCGATGCAATCATACCAACAATAGTGAAAAGTGCAAAGAGTCCTGTAACGATGCTAAACAACATCATTCCAAAGAAAGAAGCAAAAACAAATTTGAAAAATTGTTTCATAAAGAGGTATATTATTACAGTTTATCTTGCAAAGATATATATAATAGATGTAAAAACCAAATTATTCATGAATTCTTAATAACTTTGCAGTCAATATGAAGCATATTATTTTAGCTATTGATAGTTTTAAAGGTTGTTTATCTTCTGTTGAAGCTGAAGATGCTGCTGAACAGGGTCTTCGCCAACGTTGGCAGGATGTTAAAGTTGTAAAGGTTCCTGTCACGGATGGGGGAGATGG
>CAUTPS010000107.1:0-5464 GCA_963540415.1 uncultured Prevotella sp. | reverse complement strand
TCCATGAACTCATTGCGGGTCTTACTTGATTCAAATACACCACTATAAGCACTTGTTGTGGTAATAGAGTTCTGTTTTTCTACACCACGCATCTGCATACACATGTGCTTTGCTTCGATGACAACCATTACTCCTTGTGGCTTCAGTGTGTCATTGATGCACTGCATTATCTGCTCTGTCAAGCGTTCTTGTACTTGTAGACGGTGTGAGAAGATATCCACAACACGTGCAATCTTGCTCAATCCCGTTATATATCCGTTTGGTATATATGCAACATGAGCCTTACCATAGAACGGAAGAATGTGGTGTTCACACATGGAGAAGAAGTCAATATCTTTCACAATAACCATCTGGTTGTACTTCTCTTCAAACAAAGCATCTGTCAATACCTTATGAGGGTCTTGTGTATAGCCACGTGTAAGCACTTGCATAGCCTTTGCAACGCGCATAGGTGTTTTCTGCAAACCTTCTCTTTCAGGGTCTTCTCCTAAGAGTGTAAGCACCTGTTTGTAGTGTGATGCAAGTTCGTCTAATCCTTCACGGAATGGTATTTCGAGAGTCATATTATTTTGATTTCTGATTAATTGTATTTGTTAGGGTTCTCTTTATGATAATAAGATAGAATGTTCCTTAGAAATCTACAGGTTCAGTTGTCTTAATTGTTACCATCATGCGGATGACGTTAGCATGTGGATAGCCTTCCTTTCGGAGTGTTCGCATAATCTTCTTTGCTGCATTGTAGTTGGTAAAATTACCTACAAGACACATCCAACGTGGTGGGTAAAAGTGTACATAAACAGGTTGATCAGGGAAGAGTTCTTTCGCTTTCTGACCCGCCTTGTCTGCTTGTTGGTGAGCAATACGAGTGTTACCACCGCTATAAACTTGTACACGGAAACCTCTTACTTTCTGTGTACCTTTCTTGATACGTTTGGTCACAATCCGCGTATCTTCAGTCTCATCCCATGAAGGGATGTGCGGTCTTCTGACTAAACGTTTTACAATTTTTGTTCTGACAGGTTGTAAGGTGCTGTTTTCAGGACGTGCTATTTCTGGCTTATGCTCGTTTAACTTTGGAACAGTTAGCTGTTTCGTATCTGGCGTCTTGATATTTGGACGTGCCGTCTCGTTTTGACTCTCTACTTTCTGTCGGTCTTTATTATTTTTCTTTGAAGCTTTCTTGCCATTCACCAATGCGTCAATCTCGGCACTCTGCGATACCGTTACCGACCCTTGGGCGTTAACAGCCACAACAGCAGTCAGCATAAAAACTATGATTGTAAGGAGTCTTTTCATTCTTTAATGTATAAAAATTGAAATAGAGGTTGTATCAAAAATGCCAATGGTTGTTGACCGAATAGCAATTTGATACAGCCTCTTATATTTTCTTTGAATTACTTCTTCCAAGCGTCGATGATAGCCTTGAAGTCAGCAGCCTTCAATGAAGCACCACCAATCAAGCCACCGTCGATGTCAGACTTGCTGAACAACTCTGCAGCATTGCTTGCGTTACAGCTACCACCATAGAGGATTGTTGTGTCCTCTGCAGCCTCTTTACCATACTTCTCAGCAACGATAGAGCGGATGTAAGCCAACATCTCCTGAGCCTGATCAGATGTAGCTGTCTTACCAGTACCGATAGCCCAGATTGGCTCGTAAGCCAAAACGATGTTCTTCCACTCCTCAGCAGAAAGGTGGAATACAGAACCCTCGAGCTCAGCCTTTACTACCTCGTTCTGCTTCTCAGCCTCACGCTCCTCAAGCGTCTCACCGCAGCAGAAGATAACCTTCAAACCGTTAGCCAATGCCAACTGTACCTTCTCCTTCAAAATCTCTGCTGTCTCACCGTAGTACTGGCGACGCTCAGAGTGACCGAGGATAACATACTGTGCACCAGTGCTCTTTACCATAGCGGCAGAAACCTCACCAGTGTAAGCACCCTTCTCCTTGTCAGCGCAGTTCTCAGCACCGAGTGCAACGCCCTCAGCGTCCAATACCTGTGCAACACTTGCAAGGTGAATGAATGGAGTACAGATAACAACATCACAGTTTGGCTTCTCTGCCTTCAATGAGTCGTTGATTTCTTTTGCCAAAGCAACACCTTCCTGCAGGGTCTTGTTCATCTTCCAGTTACCTGCTACAATTTTCTTTCTCATTTGTCTTTTACGTTTTAAAAGTTGATATAATTTATTTGATTGTTCTTTTTGTATTAACCATTGCTCCTTTTGTTTCAACCATTCCTCACGTTTTCTTACCCATCGTGTCCATGACCAAATGCGATCGGCTACAATAAGGAGTGTCAGTGGGAAGATATAGCAAATAAGAATCAATACGATTTTTGTCCATGTCTCATTCTCTGGTTCTCGTCCTACCTCAATAAGCGACAATGGTGCGTTCAGTTCTGCTTGTTTCGGCAGGTCGTTATGGCTCCACTTATTAATAATAGTACCTTTATAAAGCAGTACCAAACCTGGGTTACTTCGAATAATGGTCTTTAGGGTTGTGCCATCCATTGTATAGAATGGATATTCGGCTCCGGTAATATCTCGCCAGTGTTTTACGGCTTTATCTGTACTTGCGGTCAATCCATAGAATCCATAACCATTCTCCTTAGCATATTCATAGATTGCATCAATCTCACCAAAGTTGCTGTCGTCAGCACGCTCCAATACAGGGGCAATGAGTAGGAAAGTATATCCATCCTTGGTTAGAATACTATCGGTAAGGTCCTCTCCCGTCTTTTCGTCTGTTATTGAAAAGTCGTGAATAGGCGGTTCGTAACCCTTTTCAAGTATCTCTTGGTGTGTATCTTTAAATACCCATGTAGAATCATTGTAAGGGTAATCATTCTCTGTGAATTCTTTTGTTACGCCATTCTTCTCACAGATGAAGGTCGTCTTATAAGTCGTTAGCTTAGCCCCTTTGGGTATTTCCATTCCCTTTTTGATATTCTGTCCGATGTAGTAAGGACGGAAATCAAAGATAGGCAGATGATAAAGACTCAGTGTGGAGGCTGTGACAATAAAGACAATCGTGAAATAAAAAGCTATCCACTGATTTGTTTTTGATACAAAGCGTATTTGATAAAGTGGCCAGCATGCAAGGATGATGGCTGCTGTCAAGAGGATTAGATTCTTGATGAATGTCTGCGTATTCGTTAGATGGATGGCATCACCAAAGCATCCACAATCCTGTATTGGATTGCTTACAGTAAGCCAAAGGGTCACAAGCGTCATCACTACCATCATGATAAGAGATATCTTGCTGGCGAGTCGGCGACGAATAGCAAGCAAGAGCATCACACCCAAGGTGAACTCTATTGCTGATAGTCCGACAGATAAAATCAATTGTGCCCAGTCTGGAATATATGCCGACAACTGTACCGCCTCTAAGTATTCTGCAATCTTATATTGCGAACCTAAAGGGTCAATTGCTTTGACAAAGCCCGAAAAGATGAATGTCAAAGCAAGTAGGGTACGGCTGAGGTTTACCAGTATAGACTTTATTTTACTCATGTAGTTTGATTGCTCCAAAAACAGCGTAGTTCATTATATCCATATAATTTGCATCGATACCCTCGCTGACAAGCGTAGCACCACCAAGGTCTTCGATCTCCTTAATGCGTTCAATCTTTGTTAAGATAAGGTCGGTATAGCTGCTGACACGCATGTCGCGCCAAGCCTCGCCATAGTCGTGATTCTTCTTTATCATTAACTCGTATGATTCCTTTGCGTAGCTATCGTATAGTGCTAATGCCTCATCAGGTGTCATGTCAACGCTGTCGACAAAGCCTTTTTCCAGCTGGATAAGTCCTACGATACTGTAATTTATCAATGCGATAAACTCTGGGCGGATGCCTTCACCCACCAAACTCTCACCCGTAATCTCTAAAGAACGGATACGTTTCGCCTTGATAAAGAGCTGGTCAGTAAGGGAAGAGGGACGCAAAATACGCCATGAAGCACCATAGTCATGGAGCTTCTTCCCAAATAGACTTCTGCACTCGGCGAGTACGTCTTGAAATTCCTGCTGTGTCTTTGTCAGTTGACTTGCCATAGTCTTATATTGATTTGACTGCAAAAATACGTAATTTCGCTGTAATAAACGAATGAATTAACAACTATTCCTGTCTTTAGGGTTGGTTCGTAAATCATTGTGAGCGATTGCAGCAAGGACTTGAATATCCTTTGTCAATCTTTGTGTTGAAGATAGATTGGTGTCTTTCGGTCGGATTATGTGGCTTTCTGAGAGTCTTAACCCTAAGTCTTTTTGAGAGAAATCGTATGCCTTAAGGTTCTTTCATTAATTTATTGTTTGTAAATTGGATAAAGGGTTATGCACTTGCATGGTATTACTTACTAATATCAGTAGGTTTCACAAAGGAGGATAAACTACAGGGTAAAATGCAATAGATACTGTGTTTATCCGTCTTCTGTAAACAACTTAATCTCTTATTGTTTGATATTTGTAAACTATTTTCGTACTGTTTAAAATCAATACATGGTCTTTTGGCTTCTAAAAGATGGCTAATTGACTTGCAAAAGGTGCCCTTTTGAGCTCTAACTAACGCCCTTTTGGAGTCCAATTAAGCACCTTTTCTTGCGCTACTTTATAACTAATTGATTTTCTGTTAGTTGCATACTTTATTTTTATCAGTGTTTTTGCCTTTATTTATAGATGTTTTATACGGAATTATGTAATGATTTTTCAGATCCTTGTCTGTTTTTTTTGAAGTATTATAAAAAAGTCTTTTTATCTTCGTAATACTTTGCCTAAAATTATTCGAAAGACTATAAAACGAAAGAGCGGGAACGCCTGTTAGGGACATTCCCGCTCTTAGTGTTACGTATATAAATATTCGTTATTTTTTACTGAACGTTTACTTTTACGTAATTGTTACTTCCTTCATAATTGTTGTTTGGCCCAGTCGCGTCCTCAAAGAAGATATTACCAAATTTTGTTTTCTGTGCTTGTGTCATTGTTACGGTAATCATTTGTGAATTACTTTGACTTCCTGCATAGAATGTTGTTAGGTTTGGTATATTGCGTATGTCTAATGTTGAAAGTCTGCAATGTGCTACACCTAAATATGTTAACTTTGTGTTGTTTGAAACATCAAGTGAACTTATAGAAGTAAATGGTATACGTAGTGATGTTAGTTTGGGGTTGTGAGTAACATCCAACACAGTCATTTCTTTTACATTATACAAGTCAATACTTGTAAGGTTTGGGTTATTTGAAACATCCAATGATGCCACGTGTGTGTAAGCTAACTGGAGACTCTCTAAGTTGGCTCCAGCAGCAGACAGCCCCTTGATTTCTTTCACAGCTGCATATGCAAGGTTTAGATTTCTTAATTTTGTCATCTTGCTAAAGTCGTAGCTTTCAATCTTTGAATTTGATGCTGTGAAGTTTTCTAATTGAGTATTCTCTGATAAACCTATAAAGTTATTGAGATTATTAT
>CAUTPS010000106.1:0-5599 GCA_963540415.1 uncultured Prevotella sp. | reverse complement strand
AAGAAAAAAGGGACCCGTAGCATCACTGCTTAGGTCCCTTTAACAAATTAGAGAGTTATAAAAAATCAGGTTCACTTTCATCATTACCGTAGAAGTTTCTACTGTAATGCGAGTTCGATTACTGCTGAGCAATAATCTTCATACCCTCCTCCACTGCTTCCATATTCAGTGGAATGAGTTTATGGTGGCGTTCTGGCAGACTCTTGAAGAGCGCCTTCTTGAGTCCATCGGTGCTGACTACAGGACAAACCTTTAGCAGACCACCTAAGACAATCATATTAAACACCTTTGCATTCTTCATCTCAGCAGCCTTATCCATAGCATTGATGCGATAGACTGTGATGTCCTTACGAGTAGGTGGATTAAAAACTCCATAACCATCATAAATAAGCATACCACCAGGTTTAACCTTTGGCTCAAACTTATCCAGTGAAGGCTGGTTCAAAACAATCGCTACATCATACTTGCTGAGAATAGGAGAAGAGATACGGTCATCGCTTATAATAACAGTAACGTTGGCTGTACCACCACGCTGTTCTGGACCATAAGCTGGCATCCATGTTATCTCCTTATCTTCCATTAGTCCCGAATAAGCCAGAATCTTACCCATAGAGAGTACGCCCTGACCACCGAAGCCACTAATTATTATCTCTTTTTTCATATTACACCTTATTTATATGGGAGACGACTTAAAGACCTGTAGTGTCTTTCAAATCTCCCTTTTCATATTCAGGGAACATATTCTCACGCATCCACTCGTTGGCTTTTACAGGAGTAAGTTTCCAACCACTATTACAGGTTGCAACAATCTCTACTAACGAGCTTCCCTTTCCTTGCATACTTGCTTCAAACGCTTTGCGTATAGCACGCTTTGCTTTATTGATTGAAGCAACGGTGTCAACACTCTGACGAGTTACATAGCAGGTTCCTTTCAAGTGACTTGCTAACTCCGTAATGTTCAGATTATAGCCATGCAGTTCTGGCTCACGACCGTATGGACAAGTTGCAGTCTTCTGACCCATAAGTGTTGTAGGCGACATCTGACCACCAGTCATACCATAAATGGCATTATTAATAAAGATAATTGTGAAGTTCTCACCACGGTTCAAAGCATGGAGTGTCTCTGCTGTACCAATACAAGCAAGGTCGCCATCACCTTGATAAGTGAAGACCAAACGGTCTTCCCAAAGGCGCTTAATACCCGTTGCTACAGCCGGAGCACGACCATGAGGAGCCTCCTGCCAGTCGATATCAAGATAGCGATAAGCAAATACGGCACAGCCAACAGGGCATACACCAATCGCCTTATCACTCATTCCCATCTCTTCGATTACTTCTGCAACTAATTTATGAACCACACCATGTGAACAACCCGGACAATAGTGCATTGTCGTATCGTTCATCAAAGTAGGCTTCTTATACACCAGATTCTCAGGTGAAATGATATCATTTGCCATAATATACGTCCTCCCTTCTTACTTTACTAACTTTTCCTTGAGTGCCTTAACAATCTCTTCAGGGTCAGGAACGATACCACCTAAGCGACCAAAGTGTTCTACTGGTAAAGCTCCATTGATAGCCAAGCGTACGTCTTGTACCATCTGACCAGCATTGATTTCGCTTACCAATACACCCTTCTTACCCATGCACAGCTCTGCAAGTTGCTTGCTTGGGAAAGGCCATAAAGTGATTGGACGGAACAAACCGACCTTTAATCCTGCCTCACGAGCTAACTCAACAGCCTTCTCGCCGATACGTGCAGCACTACCGAAACTAACGATAATATAATCTGCATCTTCGCACTGCTGGGTCTCAAAGCGTACCTCATTCTCACGAATCTGACGATACTTCTCCTGTAAGTGGAGGTTTCTTTCCTCCATTATCTCTGGCTTCAATTCCAAAGAGGTAATGATATTAGGATTACGATCAGCGGTACGACCCATTGAAGCCCAGGGACACTCCTTACGGATTTCCTCCTCTGTACGACGTGGTTTCTGTGGAGGAAGTACAACCTTCTCCATCATCTGACCAATCACACCATCAGAAAGAATCATTGCAGGGTTGCGATACTTGAATGCTAATTCGAAAGCCAAGTCAACAAAATCAGCCATCTCCTGTACAGAATTTGGCGCCAATACAATCACATTGTAATCGCCATTACCACCTCCACGTGTTGCTTGGAAGTAGTCACTCTGACTTGGCTGGATAGTTCCAAGACCTGGACCACCACGCTGAACGTTAACAAAGACGCCTGGAAGTTCTGCACCAGCCATATAGCTGATACCCTCCTGCATCAAAGCTACACCAGGTGATGAGGAACTTGTCAGCACACGCTTACCAGCACCAGCACCACCATAAATCATATTGATTGAAGCCACCTCGCTCTCAGCCTGAAGTACAACCATACCCGTTGTCTCCCATGGCTTCAATGCTGAAAGTGTCTCAATTATCTCACTCTGAGGAGTGATAGGGTAACCGAAATAGCCATCAGCACCGCAGCGAATAGTTGCATGAGCGATAGCCTCATTACCCTTCATTAGTTTTACATCTTGTTCTGCCATAATTATTCCTCCACTTTTTTACGATAGACTGTGATACAGCCATCAGGACAAACCGTAGCACAAGCAGCGCAACCAATACAATCATCTGGTCGTGCAGACTCTATATACGGATAGCCGTGGACATTAACCTTTTTTTGAGCCAATGCAATAACATCTTTCGGACATGCAACGATACACAACTGGCATCCTTTGCATCGATCTGTGTCTACCACAATGGCACCTTTCATCTTGCTCATAGTTTTTGTATTTTAAGGATTATACGCATCCTTGTTATAGAAGTTGAGAATATTCTCCACCATCTCTTTTGCGATTACTGCTGGAGAATTAGGGTCCAACTCGATAGCCTCCATATAATTGGCTAAGGCTTCTTGCCAGTCGCCTCTCTGTCGGCATTCATTACCTCGTTGGAAATATTCTTCTGCTGTCATCTACTTATAGTATTCTTTCTTGCCTGCAGCAAGTGTATTTTTCATTAGTGAACAGATGGTCATAGGACCAACACCACCCGGGACAGGCGTAATGAAAGAGCAGAGAGGAGCAACCTCATCAAATTTCACGTCACCACATAGTCTGAAGCCATTCTTACGTGCCTTGTCTTCAACACGTGTAGTACCGACGTCGATAACCACTGCACCAGGCTTCACCATATCAGCTGTTACAAATTCAGGTCTGCCAATAGCTGCGATAATGATATCTGCCTCCTGACACTCTTTCTTCAAATCCTTTGAACGAGAGTGGCACACGGTTACAGTTGAATCACCATACTGTTTTTGCATCATCAACTGTGCCATAGGCTTACCAACAATATTGCTACGACCTAAGATAACACACTTCTTACCAGAAGTCTCAATATGATAATGTTGCAACAAGGTAAGAATACCCAATGGTGTTGCAGAGATAAAGCATGGTAGACCGATAGCCATACGACCCACATTGATAGGATGGAAACCATCCACATCTTTGCGATAGTCAACAGCCATAATAATCTTCTGCTCATCGATATGCTTTGGCAAAGGAAGCTGAACAATAAAGCCATCAACGTCTTCATCCTTATTCAGCTTATCCACACAAGCCACAAGCTCTTCTTCTGTCACATCAGCCTCAAAACGAATGAGCGTAGACTTGAATCCACATTGCTCACAAGCAATTACCTTATTCTTAACATAGGTTTCACTTCCCCCATCATGTCCCACCAAAACGGCAGCTAAATGAGGTTGTTTACCACCTGCGGCAACAATCGCCTTCACTTCTTCGGCAATCTCCTGCTTTATCGCAGTTGCTGTTGCCTTTCCGTCTATTAACTGATATTCCATAGTAATGATATTATTTGATGAATATGTGTCTTTTACATCTTCGGCATATTTGGCATTCCCGGCATACCCTTCATCTTGCTCATCATACCAGCCATCTTCGAGCCAGTAACCATCTTCATCATCTTACGAGTCTGGTCAAACTGCTTAATGAGTCGGTTCACCTCTTGTATATTGGTACCAGAACCCTTAGCAATACGCTGACGACGAGAATTATTGAGCAGTTCTGGATTCGTGCGTTCCTTCGGTGTCATACTCTGGATAATTGCCTCAATACCCTTGAAAGCATTATCGTCAATATCGACATCACGGATAGCCTTGCCTACTCCAGGAATCATAGAAGCGAGGTCCTTTAAGTTACCCATCTTCTTGATTTGCTGTATCTGATTATAAAAATCGTTGAAATCAAACTGGTTCTTCTGAATCTTCTTCTGCAGACGCTTTGCTTCTTCCTCGTCGAACTGCTCCTGTGCACGCTCAACAAGCGAAACAACGTCACCCATACCCAAGATACGGTCTGCCATACGACCTGGATGGAACACATCAATAGCCTCCATCTTCTCGCCCGTACCAATGAACTTAATAGGCTTTGTAACGACTGTACGGATTGACAATGCCGCACCACCACGTGTATCACCATCAAGTTTTGTCAGAACAACACCATTGAAATCCAAACGATCATTGAACTCCTTGGCTGTATTCACTGCGTCCTGACCTGTCATTGAGTCAACAACAAACAGTGTCTCATCAGGATGAACATGATTCTTGAGACTCTCAATCTCGTTCATCATCTCTTCATCAACCGCCAGACGACCAGCGGTATCGATGATGACAACATCGTGCCCCTTTGCCTTTGCCTCAGCAAGTGCGTGATCAGCAATCTCATTCACATTCTTGTTCTCAGGCTCGCTATAGACAGCTACACCTACCTGTTCACCAACAACCTTCAACTGGTCGATAGCTGCAGGACGATAGACGTCACAAGCAACCAACAAAGGATTCTTATGCTCCTTTGTCTTGAGCATGTTTGCCAGTTTACCAGAGAATGTTGTCTTACCAGAACCTTGTAAACCACTCATAAGAATGATAGAAGGACGACCTGATAAATTCAGACCGACAGCCTCACCACCCATCAACTCTGCCAACTCATCATGTACAATCTTAACCATGAGTTGTCCAGGCTTAACGGCTGTGAGTACATTCATACCTAATGCCTTTTGCTTTACGGTATCAGTAAAGGTTTTTGCAACTTTATAGTTAACATCGGCATCAAGAAGCGCTCTGCGCACGTCCTTCAGGGTTTCTGCTACATTTATCTCTGTTATCTTTCCCTCTCCCTTGAGAATCTTAAAGGAGCGTTCAAGACGATCACTTAAATTTTCAAACATTGCTTTTAAAAGTAAACTTACTATTTTCTTATTCTATCTTACAAAGATAATAAAAAGGAAAATAATACCGCAAGCGAACGACTGCTATTTTAATGTATTTTAAAACACACTCCTTATAATAATGCGCATATAAATAGACTTTGTGCAAAAAAATGTAAAACAAATCATGCTAAACCCCTGTTTTTTTACTTAGAGCGAGGAGAGAACGTAAGACATAACAAAAAAGATTGATTTATTAGATTACAATTCAGCGTCCACAATTTAAACTTAAAAGTAATGGTCAAGATACTCAAAAGACCTTATAAATAAGGTAGAACTATTCACTCCTCGTGCAAGGAGA
>CAUTPS010000105.1:0-5748 GCA_963540415.1 uncultured Prevotella sp. | reverse complement strand
GCAACATCCCTATCGAGAATAACCTGTGTATCTCGAATAACTATAATCTTACTTTCAACCTGTTGTATCTGCTTATCTTCCTTCATGAGGACAAAGATAGTGTTTTTTAATTGATGTTTATTATTTCTACTAACAGCATTGTAATATTTTGCACACAAAGGTCTTGAATTTAGTGTAAGGCTTAATGAAAAGACGGGGACTTTAATCCCTGTCTTTTCATTATTCTGCTGTTTGTGTTATATTTATTTTCTTTTGTTTCAAATAGAAAGAATAATAATGATTTTTATTTGATGTATTATTGAAAAAATGAAAATTAATAATGTAAGGTGGAGCCTCGTTTTTATACGTTACTTCACCCCAATATCCATTAAGTTGTGGCTTATTTTCATGATCATTGCTTTCTATCAAAACCATGTTATCTAACTTTATTTTTGTTATTTTGTAGGTAGATTTTATAAAGAAAGAAGTATCATTTGAATTTATAAGCCCATTGTATTCATTTCTGTTTTCTGTCAGTGATATGCCAATTGTTTCTATAGTTTCTATACCTATATTTTCTTTTTTACAGCTTGTTAGCCCAGAACATATCAGTAAAATATAAATATATTTTTTCATAATGGATAGAGAAAGTTTCATTAACGAAGGAATGTATATGGAAGTAATATTTTAGCGCCATCCTCTGGGATAACTTTCCACATTTGTCTTCCTGCCATGTCATATCTTAAAACTATCGTATAAAAATACCAGGTGATTTTTTTATTTTCTCCAGGCTTAGTCTTTTTTTTCTGTGGAGAAGATTTCATAACACCCTCTTCTCTTGTTGCCCAATCAACATAGCCACATACCTTTGGAATGTCAAAGTATAAATCTTTTACACCGTCTGGTAATTCTATGGTTCCACTTGTTTTGTAAATATCTGCAATGTAAGGCGCTGTAGCAACACCAAAAACATTTGTGATGATAACCTTCTGGTTTTTCAAATATAATTTTGGAGTGCCTTGTGCTATCCCGTCATGTGAGGTGGTGATAGCTCTTGTTAAGGGGAACTTTGCCTTAAAATCACTCTTTCTAATGGTATCCATGATAAGATCTTCGCCGTTAAGGTGAAAATCTTTTGCATAACTTGGGGTTAATGCTTCGATGTTGCTTTTCTGTATGACATTGAAATCATCTTCATTGTTGTTACAAGAAAAGAGAGCGAATGACAAGATGATGGTAAGGATAATAGTTTTTTTCATAATCATTTGGTATTTGATGAATATTTTTAATAAGTTATTTCATGTTGCAAATATATAATAAATTATCCAATAAAACACTTACTTTCATTTTTATTTTATTCCGTAATCTTCACGAAGTATTTTCAATATACAGTTTTTGACGTGTGTAGGGGTCATTTTTCCGAGGTTGATCTGATCCTCATAAAACCCTATACGCTCGTAAACTTCATGCAGCTTTGCTGCGTTCAATATATTTTCCATAGTCTTAACAGGTCGGCTGTCTGTAGGAAAATCGAGTGCTTTCTTAATACGTTCGTAAACAAAATTATATTCTGCTACATTATCACCTGTTATCTCCCTTTGGTTAACAGGCTTTATGTAAAGTAGCAGGGTGTCAGCTTTAGGCTTTCTTCCTTTCTTCGGATTAAGGCATTTAAACTCATAATCGAAATGCACATCTGAAGAACTGTTGTTTATCTCCTCTTTTGCAGGTTCGAGAATTTTTTCTTTGATATGGGTGTTGGTATATGATTTCCCGATTTTCATATCTTTTCTGAACTGCTCTAAATCGTATTTGTAAAGTGTTCTGTCTCTTTGAGAGCATATTATCTTATAAATTCGTTTTGTGTACTTTCCACGTAGAGTTAAGGCAGTAACCTTGTTGAATAGTGTACCACCAACGCCTGTGCCATAATATATCAAGAACGGGATAGCCCAAATATTGAAGTTTATATCTATCTGGTTTGTTCCCTTGTTGTCGTGTATGGTGGAGATAATAGTACCGTAAGTCTCTATCTCCTTTTTTGTAGTCGGGTGCTGCCAACGGAATTCAAATGGTTTATTAATCAAGTCCCTTGCTGCTGCAAGGACTTTCGGTTTGTTTTTCTCTCCCCCAGCTTCATCACAGAATATAGATACATAGGGCTGATAGAATATGTCTCTCTGAAAGTCTATTTTCTTCTGCATGTGCTTCTGCATGGCATCTGCAATACAAGTCAAGATGTTTTCCTGTATTGGTGTAATGTCGTATTGTCCGAATGTTACGTTATTCGGTTGCAGGGTCATTAGTTCCTTTTCTGTCAGCTGTGGCATAAGCGATAAACTTTGAATTATTCTGCAAAGATAGCAAAATAAAAGACACTTACAAAGATGAAGGGTGTTTTTTTATAATCAACTTTCGTAAATTCGTGTCTTTTACTTTCGTAAATTCGTGTCTTTTTGTACCGTTACTTTCGTAAATTCGTGTCTTTTGCTATTTATAACTTACTGACAATCAGTTTCTCCGTACACTTCTACAAGAATATCTTTACAATAAATAATAACAATAAGGAAAAATTTTTAGATTACGAGGGTGTTGAGATGGAAACTAAAAGGGGAAATAAGGCAGAATGGTGATGGACGAGAGAAGAGAAATTAGAAAAAAAATCGGGCCTTTATTGGGTTGTAAATAATTTTTACTTTTAGTATTTTGATACTATTACGGGCGGTCTTGCTTCAGGTGTAAATCGGTTTGTATGTGTTGCAAATTCTTGCGTGAGGTGTAATTTTTTGTCTGTAGGTGGCCGTTCCGTTTCTCCACTCGGGCGCACATCTTACCGCTTCGCTTCATGGTGCTATCGCTATGGGGGCTATGCTGCCCCCTATACCCCCCTCGATGGGCATACGCCATCACTGGTTCCAGCCGTCCGACTTACGTTCTTGCCACGCTGCTACAGATGCGGTGCTCCATGGAGAGCCTCCCCTGCATTTTCTTCCCAGAAAATTTGGGTATCACCATGAAATCACATATCTTTGCAACAGTCAATACAGAGAAGCCTACCAACTGAAAGCCAGTTGTGTCAACGTATTACGTTAGAGGGATCAAGACACCCCTAACTCCACACACTGACAACTGGCTTTTCTCCCTACGGTCGCAAAGGGGGCTGACGCCATAAAAGCAATATGAACAAAGAAAAAGACAACAAGAAACCATTCATCCGGACCAGGCAGGAAACCTCCTCTCCAGTCCGCCATACGACCCTCACATTCCGGGTAAACGATGCCGAAAGGCGCATCATCGAGGACAGGGCACAGAGTTGCAATAAGTCTGTTTCGGACTATCTCCGCCAAGTCGTCTTGGGAAGAACACCACGTGCAGCGTTCACGGAAGAAGAGCGTGAACAGCTCAAAACCGTGTCTTCCCTTAAGTTCAATCTCCAGCAACTCAACAATTATTTCCATGGCCATGAGTGGCTGATGGTGAAGCTGGAGAATGAGCGGATAATCCATGCACTCAAATCAATCTTGAAAACATGAGCATAATCGGTAAGGCAGAAAGCATCAGCCACGGCAAGGCAGCCGTAAAGTATGCCGAGGAGAAGAAAATCAACGGAGTTGAGATAGCCGAGGACTTTGAACTGCATGCACTATCTGGCCAAACGGCAGAAGAATGTTTCAATGAAATGCGCAACTGGAAGAATGGCACAGGACATGACAACATCAAGCGTGATTTTCTTTGGCTCTCATTCTCCCCGTCAAAAGAACTCATCGAGCAGTGGGGAGACGATACGGACAAATGGAAAGAAGCACACAGCAAATGGCTCCAGTATCTTGGGGTTGGGAACTCCCAGCGCATCACGATCCTGCATTACGGCTCCACCAATGACGCGGAGCGCACTCACCTGCATGACATCATCAACCGCATAGACCTCGACGGAAACGTGATTGATGACGGACAAATCGGGCTGCGAGCCAAGGCAGCAGCAGAAAGAGTTGCCCAAGAATACGGATTAAAGACCGCTGAGAACATCGGAAAGGAGCAACGAGCAATTATTAAGCAAAAAGCGAGAAATGTGCTCAGAGGACTTAAAATGTGGTCTTTTGACAATTTTGAGCGTGCCTGTGAGGAACAGGGACTGAAAATAGACAGGTACTATCACCATGACCAGGACGGAAACGACAATGTCCTGCAGGGATATTTCCTCATGGACGGAACGCACCGCATCAAGGTCAGTCAAATAGACCGAAGCCTTACGCTTGTGAGGATAGAAAGCGAATGGAAGAAGCTACGGCAGGAGGTAAGAAGACAGGAACTTATAAAGCAAAAGCAAGATGAACAGAGAAGAGTACAAGAGGAAACTCGAAGAAGCGAGGGCCAACGGACAGAGCCAAGAGCCGAGCAGAAACAAGACAGGAAGCCTGGGGAAAAACGGACTGAAGGATGGCGAAAGGTCTTCCGCAGATAAGCCTGTGTTCCGAATGTCGAGGGATGCAGAGCGCACAATCATAGGGCAGAATCAGGAACTAATCGGCAAAGTCGATGAAACAAGAGCAACACTTCAAAAGGCGGTAGAATCCCTTGCAGGAGACGCAGACAAGTATCTTGCCAAACTGGAGGACAAAGAAAACGAACTCGGAAAGAGTTGGCTCGCCATTGATGAAAAACTTGTTGAACTCCGTGCGCAGATTGCGAATTTCAATCCCAATCTCGACCTGAACAAGGAGGGCAGGGAGTATTTTTCCAGGCTTATAAACCTGTTACAGACTACCACACAGGAAAGCCAGTACACAGCAGCACTGAAAGCACTGGAGGATAAGGCACGGAATATAGCGTTTTTCCTTGATGACGCAAGGAAAGAAGCTGCGACAGGTTATAAATCCATTGTCGCAGAAACGGTTGATAAGGAGGTAAAACGCTTTGAGGAGGGGCTGAACAGGGTTACGGACATGCAGCTGGCAAGGTTTGAACAGAAGCGGAAACACCTTGCCGACATCATGGAAATGCTCGCAAACTGGAAATGGTGGTTTTTGGGTGCCGTTGTCTTTGTAGGCAGTATCACCATAGCGCAAGTATCAGCGTTGGTAAGCAGCGTAAAGGAGCAGAGGAAGGCGGAAGAGGTACAGTGGGATGCCAGGTACTGGCAGTATTTCAAGGCGAACAATCCCAAGACTTCACAGAAAATCATGGAGGAGTACGCTAAGAAAACAAAAGAACTGGGACAAGAAGAAAGCGAGTAATCTGTTCACTCTTTCTTTTCTCTTGTGGTCTCTAACTCCCATTTGAAGAAGCCGAGGTTTACTCCAAATGTCATCTTTTGAACTTTTACGGGCATTGGGTCTGCAAAAACTTCATTCATCAGGTTTTTGAAAACTCCCTGCTCTCTTTCGGTAGGAACTTCTCCACCCTTTGCTATTTCATCATTAGCCTGCTGCATAGCCCTTGCTAATTGACGCAATTTTGTGAAAGTTCTGATAATGGCAAGAGTTGTCTCCGTGGCTAAATCACCTTTGAGGATTGTCGCAAGCATATATAATCCCTGCTCTGTGAAAGCATGGGGTGAAACCGTAGAATGTTTTAGTTTGTCGAACCGATCAAAATTTTTGACCAGTTCTTTCTTCTCGCTGTCAGTCAGCTCCATAACGAAATCTGATGGAAATTTATTGGGGTTATTCTTGAGTGCCTGGTTTATTTCTCTAGTTGTGGCTCCATAGAGTTCTGCAACATCCCTATCGAGAATAACCTGTGTATCTCGAATAACTATAATCTTACTTT
>CAUTPS010000104.1:0-5782 GCA_963540415.1 uncultured Prevotella sp. | reverse complement strand
TGGCAGCCTAAGGCTGCATAGCCATATATTCAAATTTTAACGAACTATTGTTATAAAGAGCATTTTAATATTTTCGATGAAACAATAATTACATATCGCGACTTATTGGCTTCTATACGAAATATGAATATCCAGCATTATCCTTCTGTGTTCATAAATAGTCATAGATTGCCCAGTGGATATAAAATAACCGACATTCCATATATCTCTGATATACTGAATAAGAATAAAATATAGACTTAAAAGGCGAAGAAGTAGCTAATCTTTTAATTTGAAGTCTATATAGAGGCACTGCCTAACCTCTTATTTAAATTCAAGATACTCAAATACTAGTTAAGAGCATTTTTGAAAGGCAAAATAAATTTATTACTATTAAATTAATTTAGAAAATTATGAAAAAATTAGAATTAAAAGAGTTAGAAAACATCTTTGGTGGTATTTCTAGAGAAGAGTATTGTAGAAATCTTGGTAGCATTATGGCAAACAATGAACTAAGTGATGGCGCTAAGGAAGGCGCAAGTTATGCTTGGAATAAACATTGTGCATAATTTTGTCTATGGCTGGATACATAAATGTATCCAGCCTCTAATATTTTGAAAATAGTTTATGCGATGAAAAAAATCCTAATATTAATACTATTATTGTACGTTGGTAATTCTACTTTTGCACAAGAACTGCAAAATAGCACGGAATTCGAATGCCAATACAAATATATCTATCAGAATGATACAGTAAAAGGGACAACAAAAGACGACAGATTAGTATTGTTGATTGGCTCGAAAGTTTCAAAGTGCTGTAGCTTCTATAGCCTTCAGATGGATAGTTTAATGTCTAAGCCTAATTGGTATGAAATCTATAGAAAGCAATTAAATCAAGCATTTGCAAGTAATATAGACCCACCTCATAGACGTATGAAGGCATACGTCTACAAGAATTATCCCGAAGGCAAAATGACCGTTACAGATGGACTATCGCTACAGGATTATATTTATGTTGATTCTCTGAATAATATCAACTGGACGATGGTAGACTCCACAAAAACAATTTTGAATTACACAGTTCAGATGGCAACATGCGATTATAGAGGACACCACTGGACAGCATGGTTTGCTCCTGACGTGCCTGTCAGCGATGGTCCATGGAAATTACATGGCTTGCCAGGACTAATTATGGAGGCATACGATACCAATGCTTATCATCATTTCACGGTTGTGGGAATTCGAAAGCTTACTGATATGCCAATTGTCATGAGTAAGACTTATGTTGGTACCAATAAATTTGAAAAAGTAAAACGGAAAGATTTTCTCAAGATGCAAAGACAGTATCTCGAAAATATGAGCGGAATAATCAAAATGGAAACAGGAATTGACATTGATCCAAATTCTTCGCGGAAGCAATTAGGTTTTCAGCCCTTGGAAACAGAATAGAGCCGTTAAGAATATAAAACACAACATAGAATTATGAGAACACATCAGCGATACATTACATTGACCTTATTGTGTATATTGGCATTGCACCTCCATGCACAAATAACGCTGACCGGAGTTGTACGCCTACAACGGACGAGACAGCCTCTGTCAGGTGTGATGGTCAATCTGAAACAAGAAGGCAGTAAACGTATCCTGAAGTTCACACGAACTCAGGCTGATGGCAGTTACAAGTTGCAGATTACTACACCACTTGCAGGCAACGAACTGCAATTCTCCTTGATGGGCTACTCCACAGAAACACTCTCACTTTCGGAAGGGCAGACACAATACGACATGATGATGACAGAAAAGTCTACCGAACTGAGAGAAGTCATAGTGAAAGCTCCAAGCATTCATCAGCGTGGCGACACACTTGCCTACAACGTGGCAAGTTTTGCCGACATCAACGACAAGTCGTTGGCAGACGTATTGAAGAAAATGCCAGGTATAGAGGTATCGGAAAGTGGAGAGATAAAACACAATGGCAAGCCTCTAAATAAATTCTATATCGAGGGACGCGATATGTTGGGTGGTCGCTACAATTTGGCTACTACCAATATTCATCAGGCAGACGTTGCATCAGTGGAAGTTCTACAAAACCATCAGCCCATCAAAGCCCTTGAAGATATGTCGTTTTCAGAGAGTCCAGCCATTAATATCCGACTGAAAGAGGCAGCAAAGAGCAGGCTTGTTGGAACAATCAAGACGGGTGGCGGTATCAGTCCTAATGTGTGGGAGAGCGAGGCAACACTGATGCGCTTTGCCAAGAAAACACAACTACTCAATACATTGAAGAGCAATAACATCGGAACAGATGTTACAAGGGACAACATGGTGTTGATAGATGATATAGGCAGTAGTTTTCTGAGTCGCAACTATACTTTGAAGAACCATATAAATGTAATCCCCGACCGATTGATGGATATCAGTGAGAATAGAGTACGCAAGAACCAGACCCACACCATTTCGATGAACAATCTTTGGGGCGTTGGAAAAAACACCGACCTATCCACACAGTTACTTTACTCGCACGACCGATTAGTATCGGCTTCATGCTCGCAAACCTCTTATTTCCTCAATGACAGCACAATTTTGACCAACGACAGCCAAAAGGCAAAGACCCTACAGAACAAACTCTCAGCAAGCATTGCACTGAACACGAATACGAGCAGATTGTATTTTACTAACACCCTCTCAACCGATTTACAATGGAACGACACCAACATAGATATGGAAGGAACTTATCCCAATCGTCAGACAGCTCGACAGCCATCGTATAAGGTTCACGACAAGTTTGAACTGCTCAGACGTACAGGTAAACAAGCGTTCACATTCAATTCCTACAATGCTTATATGTCTAATCCACACACATTATTGGTGCAGCGACCTGATGGAACGCAACAACAGAATGTGCGATCTCAGGCTTTCTTTAGCAATAGTAGCACCTCGTTGGGCTATTATCTGAAACCCTTTATGGTATCAATGAAGTTAGGGCTGGTTGTTCTGAGCAGAAGTATGAGAAGTATAGCAGATGGCATACCCGACTCATTAGGTTTGGTACACAATCATGTCGGTATGACCTACCTTCGTGCCTACGTTTCTCCCGAAGCCGAATTTAATAGTGGCGGATGGCAAGTTAGATTGGCATTGCCCGTAAGTTATACTCCCTATTTCTTTAAAGACAAACTTGTTCAGGCTTCCAACAACTACCATAAGGTAATCGTTTCGCCCAGTGTTTATCTGCAATACCAATTCTCTTCCAAGTTCAAGATATCGCTTTCGGGAAGTATATCTCAAAATGAAATTAGAGAACAGAACTTTTACAATGGACTGATACTTAGTGATTTTCGAAATCTGAACACAGGTTTTGTGAATTATGACAGCGAGCATGGTAAATCTCTGTCTTTGTCTTTTGATTACAAACGCCCCTTGAATACGCTTTTTGCCAATGCCTATATCACTCGTTCGTGGAACGAAAGCACACTGACCGCCTCTCGTCGATTTGTAGATGCCTATATTCTGAACTCTTATCTTGCTCGGGAAACCCACTCAAATACTTGGATGACAGGTGCAAGAGTGAGCAAGGGACTCAACCTTCTTCGAGGAATGACAAGTGTTTCTACGGATTATATGAGTTTCAATGGTTCATTAGTCCAGAACAACAATCTCTCTCATTATCAATCAAACTTATGGAGTGTTACAGCCAAAGTCAATATTCATCCTCTTAAATGGCTTGGCATGAACTATGAGATAACATACAGCAACGAATCAATGACGCTTAAAGATATTGATATACGTTCCTCGTCCAACCATCTTTCACAGCGTTTTTCTTGCAATCTAAACATCACAAAGGCTTGGCTGCTGAAACTATCAGGCGAGCATTACAGCAATCAGTTGTCCGATAACACGCATAAACAACTCTTGCTTGCCGATTTCTCCACCTCCTATGCCTTTGCACATGGTGTGGAACTGAGCCTTAACGTGCGTAACTTATTCAATCAAAAAACCTATGCCTACACTAGTTATACCGATCTGATGCAGATACGTCAGGAATATGAACTACGCCCAAGAAACATTTGGGCATCTGTGTTTTTCCATTTCTAAACTTAATTATGAGAAACTTTCCTTTGATACAACAACATGATGCCATGCAATGTGGTATATCCTGCTTGCAAATGATATGTAAATACTTTGATAAAACTTACTCTGCCGTATTCTTATCGTCATTATGTCGTGAAGGCAAAGAAGGAATATCGCTTGCAACCATCAGTAAATCTGCTACAAAAGTAGGATTAAGAAATGAATGTGGATTGGCAGAAATAGAAGAACTCACGAATAAACATTTACCCTGCATTCTCCATTGGAATCAAAACCATTTTGTGGTGCTGTATAAGGTCAAGAAAGGTAAGACTTTCTACATCGCTGACCCAGGGAAAGGACTTGTGAAATACTCGCTTGAGGAGTTTAAGAAGCATTGGGTCAGCACCCAATCGGACGGTGAGGAAAAGGGTATCGCTATGTTCTTAGAACCAACACCTGCGTTTTATGAAAAAAAGATGGACGAAGAACCTAAAGAGGAACGCTCGTTCAAGTTCCTATTTGGCTATATCAAACAATACCGCAAGTACTTTGGGCAGATTGTCTTGGGCTTGCTCGTGGGTAGTCTGTTACAACTTATCCTGCCTTTCCTCACACAATCAATCGTGGATGTAGGCATCAAGAATCAGAATATCGGCTTTATCTGGCTGATACTCTTGGGACAGCTGATGCTTACCATAAGCCGTACAGCCATCGACTTTATTCGCCGTTGGCTGTTGCTACATATCTCGCTACGTATCAATATTTCATTGGTAAGCGACTTTTTCATCAAGCTCTTAAAGTTACCAATGTCATTCTTTGACACCAAACTGATGGGTGACCTGATGCAGCGCATGAACGACCACAGCCGCGTAAACACGTTCTTAACCCAACAGACACTTAGCATCGTGTTTTCGCTCTTCACCTTCGTGGTATTCAGCATTGTATTGTTGTCCTATAACTGGCTTGTTTTTACGATTTTCATGCTCAGCAGTCTGCTCTATGGCGGTTGGCTAGCACTCTTCCTTAGACGCAGAAAGGTACTCGACTATGAACTCTTTGAGCAGCAAGCCATCAACAATAACAAGACTTACGAATTTATCACCTCCATGCAGGAGATAAAGCTACAAGATTGCGAGCAGCGCAGACGCTGGGAATGGGAGGATGTGCAGGCAGTCCTCTTCAGCGTGCAGATGAAATCGCTGAAACTCCAACAGACACAGGAGGCAGGTAGCATCTTCATCAACGAACTGAAAAACATCGTCATCACGGTGGTGGCAGCAACGGCCGTCATTCACGGACAACTCACGCTGGGTATGATGCTTGCCGTGCAGTACATCATCGGGCAACTCAACTCACCTGTGGAGCAGTTGATGAGTTTCTTCTACTCCGTACAAGATGTAAAGATAAGCCTTGAACGTATCAATGAAATCCACCGTATGGATGATGAGAACGGAAAGCAAGGATTGGATACTTCTGTGAAAGAAGAAAACAAAGGGATAGACCTTGAAAACGTAAACTTCAAATACGACCCTCACGCACTGAAAACCATCATCGATGGTGTAAGTCTCACTATCCCCAAAGGCAAAGTAACAGCCATTGTCGGAGCGTCGGGTAGCGGAAAAACCACCCTCATCAAACTTATGCTGGGCTATTATCCCGTATTGGGAGGACAAATAACTATTGGTGGAACAGATGTAAACACACTCAATAAAAAGTGGTGGCGCAGACAATGT
>CAUTPS010000103.1:0-5806 GCA_963540415.1 uncultured Prevotella sp. | reverse complement strand
TCAAATGTTAAAAGTGACAGCAAACAAAAAATAAACTTATAGACTACGAATTTCTCTAATCATTTTTGAACTTTGAACAATTAACTTTGAACTTTGAGGTTTGAGCATTGAACTTTATGATTTGTACGTTTAATGACTACGAATTTCTCTAATGACACGAATCATTATAGCTTACTTATTCGTAACATTCGTGTAATTCGTAGTTAACTTTATGCTTAGAACTACGAATGACTACGAATTTCTCTAATTACGCTAATATTATTACGATGTAATTCGTGACATTCGCTTTATTCGTAGTTAACTTTATGCTTAGAACTACGAATGACTCCGAATTTCTCTAATTACGCTAATATTATTGCGATGTAATTCGTGACATTCGTGTAATTCGTAGTTAGCTTTATACTTTGAGTAATAGTTTTTGAGGAATAAAAAAAAGCAAGTTGATAAGTTTATTACAACTCATCAACTTGCTATCATATAACTCGTTTACTTGTCAACTTGCATACTTGTCAACTTGCATACCCTCGTTATCATATAACTCGTTTACTTGTCAACTCGTTTACTCGTCAACTTGCATACTTGCATACTCCTACCATCCCTTCTTGGTTTGGTAAGTTTGCTTAGTCTGATTATTTTGCTTCGTCTTTGAATCACTGCTAACGCATAGAGGACGGATGTTATACATGTTGTACTTAGGGTTGTTACCACTTCCGCAGCCGTTAACAGTACCTGGATAGAGCCAGCCATTGTTCATGTAGTAAGCTGAGAAAGCTGTTGCCTGTGCGTAGTTGCAGCGGTTAGCGTCAGAAGTCCAGTAGTAAGCCTGACCACCTGGACGCTGGAGACGTGGCGCACCATCGTTATACTCGGTGTAAGCACCAGCGAATGGGAAGAACACACCCTTATCGATATCCTCTTTAGAGAACTTCTTCATACGTGTGTTGTGGGCATTATACTTACCTACATAGATACCATTTGGACGGTTTGTGTTACCAATGATATGGTCGTTCTTATCGAGTACCTTACCCTTCTTGCAAGCTGGAACGGTTGGGTCGAAGAGTATACCGACGATGATGTTACAGCCGTCTTGATAATAACCAACATACTCGCCCGTCTTTGCCATCAGGTTATCGAAGTCGGCCTTTGTAGGCATCATGAACTTACCATTAGAAGCATAGTAAGCAAGGTCGCCATAGCATCTGTTCTGAATAACAGCTTGGAGATTACCCATATGATATGAATAATAACGTGAGTAGCTGTAGCTGTAATTGTTTGCGCCAGCGATATTGCCCCAACGGAAATGGTCGAAAGCAGAGGTGTTGAAGGCACGTGGGAGGAAGTCTGGATAGAGATTGAATGGATCAGAATTGGTATAGAAGTAATCCCAAGCCTGCTTAGCAAGTCTGTAACCAGGAACCCAACCCTCTAAATTCGTGCAAGGCTCATACTGCAAGTTGTATTTTCCCCACTTTGTTCCGTCAATGTTAATACATGGACTTGGACATGGACATGGAGTTGTCGTAACATGAACAGTATACTCATAGTATTTTGCAGGCTGATAATTTAGTGGTTCGGTAACTGTTGCATAGAACTTCTTTCCACTAACTGTTTCGATAATGTAAGACGGAGTGAAGTTGTCATCTGGGAAAAGAGCAACATAGAATGTCTCTAATGGAGTGTCAGCAGTTATCTTCAACTCACCTTTAGGCTGCTCATAAGTCATCTTACCTGTAGCAAGGTCGAAGGTAGCCTCATTGTAGACATTCTTGATTGTAAGTTGCTTCATATCTGTCACTGGCTGACCTTCATAAAGTACCTTAAGGCATAGAACAGAATACTGGCGTTCCAATTTGAAGTCAGCCCATATATCCTTACCTGCTTCCTTGATATTCTTCAGCTTGCCCCAAGCATAATCGAAATATCTGAAATTCTCAACTGTTCCGTTCTGTCTACGTACAACAAGTTCGCCCTTATGATAGAGCGTATTCTCTGATAAGCCCAAATCAACTTTGCCCATGTTCTCTCTATAAACATGTCTAAATGGATAGAAAAGGGCTAACTCATCTCCTTCTTTCCAATGGATATCACCTTTAAGATTAGATCTCACGCCATCACTGATAGCTGTTAACTGATCATATCCTTGAGGGTTTGTTATATTATAGGCAAAGAGACGGTCGCCAGCATTCCATGTGATTCCATTCGTTAGTGATACGTTTGTACGTGTCGAAGGAGCAGTCTCCTGTGTCACAACAAACGAACGAGTTGGTGTACCTACAAGTTCAGAATGCTCATCATTATTTTCAGACGAACAAGATGCGAGACCGAGAATTGCTACACTAAGCAATAAAGAGTAAAGACTTTTAATAATCATGATTTTAAGTTTTTAGTAATTAATCGACTAAGACTTCTATTCTTCATCTTTGTTAGAAAAAGAAATATCGTCTCCTGCTACGCTGTGAAAAGAACTTTGAGTAGATTTAGCTTTGTTTGTGGGGGAATTTTGGGGTTGTCCAGAACCACTACCAGGGTTGCCAGGTGTAATCGTACCATTTTCTGCACTACCAGTTCCTGCTAACAAGTAACCTTCTACCTCAACTGTTGTACACTCAGTGTACGGTTTCAAATAACTTTTCATATTCATTCTAATTTTTGGGTTATTTCAATTTTAATTTTTATGAATAATAGGTTCTATATATATACATTTTTTTGAGTCAAGTTCTATCTGAAGATGTAACAAGATATAGCAAGTTAACTTACGAAAATCTCTCCTTATATATAAGAGGTATTATACGCAAAATCCAGATATACTAAACGCATTTTTTTAAGTGTGACATAAACTTTGACGAAGCAAAGATATACAAAAAACGTATACACAATTAGATTTCTATTGATAAAAATAACTAATAAAGATTTACGAATCTGACATTCTTAAATTACGTAAAATTCAGTGTTAAATAGACTTTCAAAAGCAAAAATTCTAACTAAAAAACATAACCAAAACACAACATAAGTTAAGCAAGGAAACAAGGCTTAACCCCTTTAAGCATAAGAAGTTGGTTCGTTAAGTGTAAAAAATATACTTTTCTGGTGCTACTTAGGGTAAAAAGCTGGTTTAAAAAGAGATATAAAAGGCTTACCTTTTCTCTCATCAAGATAGTAGTAAAGTGCTACGACTTTCCTATGTAATAAATATGCAGGTTATGATGATGGGATTAACTTAAATTCTTTTATCTTAAAATGTCAATATAAGAATTGACTTAATCAGTAAAAGGGTGGGTGAGTTAGCTACGAAACCATGTTAAAAAGCATATAACTTGCAAGCTTTTTTATACGAAAACTTAAAAACTTCTTTACATCTTAATATGCAAACTTATGCATATTTCACAACTTAAGAATTACGTTTCACAATTAATCGAACGGAGTTCTTATCCGTATATCAGTGTTTATAAATATAATCACGTCGCACATATATACATATTACGGAGCCATATGAGACGATATAAAACAAATCTTGCCAACACATCGTACTTCACAGAGTTGTCCGAAGACAACTCAACGCTGTACGAGTGTTGGCAAGATTATATCTACTTAACCTGCGACTTCAAGAAGGGGGGGACTTCTTAAAGAGAGGAGTTATAATGCAGCTTACTGAAATGTACCTACATAGTATCCTCCATTGCTTTCTGCAGTATTTACAATGACCTGACTCTTGTTAAATTCCAACGAGTATGCCCAGTTAGAGTCACCTGGAGAAGCACTTGATGACCAATAAAATCCGCCCTCTCCAATTTTTTGTAAAAAGCCATCACTATATTGACCCAAAGCAGGTAAAAAGAAGTATCTACTTGCAAGAAAAACTGCAGGTGCACCTTGAGTAGGAGTCACTACTAATTTATTAAAGTTTTCGCGCATATCCGTACCTCCTGGACCTTGTTCAGGTTGGAATGAAGTTATCAATTTGATATATGCTTTATTGCGGAGCCATATACCACCCTTATATAAGTGTCCCATTGCTGTCCATAGTTTATCATCATCCCAACGTGGATCACCATTCTTTACATACCATCCCAGCTCATTAGCATTGGGCAGATCTTTACAAGAAGACGTTGCATCGAAACGACCAGAATTAGTTTCATGTAAGTATCTATCACTACCATAAGTTGGGTAATTAGAATTGCTTTCATATGCAAGCACAGGCTGCAATGGATTAGCAGAGTTCCACTCGTAACCATTCCAATAGTTCTTCTGTGCATCCCACATATAATACTTTGTACCATCGTAATCCGTTACATTGATATCGGCAGTCATATCATAGTAGTCGTTCTTCTCATATTTGAACGAATCGTATGTCTTAGTGATAGCACCCTCAACGTTTGTAACATAGTCCTTAATCCAATAACGAACGGTTAGTGCATGTGTACCTGGACGGATAACAACATAGGCACCATTGGTGTTTACATCTGCTGTGCTGGTATTCATTGAGAAACCATTAGCATAAGAACCGCTACCCTTTGTTGTCATTGTAATAGTCTTACCGCTACCCGTACCTGACAACTCACCAGTTGTTGTGTCAAGTGTGTAAGTACCAGTAAGGTCATTGTCAGATGTCACTTCAATCTTAGTCAGCTGACAATTCTTTACAGCTGTATTGTTTGTAAAAGGCTGGAATACGAGGATAGCTGCCTGATGATCGAGACGGAAGTTAAATACGCCATTACCACCTGTTGCATCTGCTGTACCACAATCACCTGCCTCGCCAATATGAAGAGTGCTATTAGGCTGTGCCTGACTCTGTGCTGCAGAGATTGTTACGTTGTTGTTAAGACCATTCTTACCAGGGTAATACACCTTATAAGTAGTGCTATTTGTGTACTTACCAGGAACCATAAACTTAAAGCTTGGAGTCTTCTCTGTCGGAGCATTGCTACTCTTCTGCCATGTTCCATTGTCGTCCTTTACGTAGATATGATCACCAGCCTCCCAGAAGAAAGCACCGTTGTCATAGTTGAGTGATGTACGTGTTGCAGCAGCACCTGTCACGAATGAAGTAAGGTTGCTATTCTTTTCAGTGTTTGTTTCTACAGTGCTTTGTGCAACATCTTCATTAGAGCAAGATGCAAAAGCCATTACAATGCCACACAATGCTACCAATGATAACAGGCGCACCTTAAAAGTCTGTTTTCTCATTATTAATATAGTCTTTTTATGCTTATTACTTATTTAATTAAAACTCTCATTTGATTAATCTTCCCACAAAGAAGTGTGATTATTGTTTGACAAAGCCTCGTCGCCAACCTCAAGCCACTCTACTTCTTCCTTTGCGCCAAGGGCAGCAGGTCCTGGGCGGTGATTGCCAGGTTTGTGCTGACTATTGAATGATGTGTCTAACAAAAGACTCTCACTGTTAACGCTCATTATCTCTGTCTGAGGCTTCTGATATCCCAATTTAATCTTATTCTGTTTCATAACTTATGGTATAAAATGCTGTTTATTTACTTATTTTTATTATCCTTATTCTCAACTTGTAGGACGCAAAAATGTTTACACTCACTCTTTAAAAGTGGGAGTATAAGGGTGATATTGAAATGGTGTTTAATCCTTATTCTGTTATCCTAATTGAAGAACTTTATGCAGTATCACACTGCTCTTTTTACCTTATTATTTAATATTAAGGCTTTGTTCGTTCTTAATTATATTTATCCCTAAATTACATCCTTTTAGTAATTAATCCTCATTTTCGGTTGCAAAGATATTGAAATAATTTCAATCTCGCAAGATTTTAATTAAAACAACCCTCATTTTTTTT
>CAUTPS010000102.1:0-5863 GCA_963540415.1 uncultured Prevotella sp. | reverse complement strand
GCAGACGTTCACGCTGCTTGTCATATGTATAGGTAGTCTCCGTGCCATTACCGAGCTTCGTATAGACCGTATGACCCTCCTTATCGTAGCCTATCTTATCAATAAGATAACTATAAAAAACGTTTTCTTAAAAGAATGGCACCCATGTGTATCTTCCTTCTTTTGAGAGACCAAAACGTGCAGGGATTACATTTAGGCTCCACCAAAGATTTTGAATCAAAATCATAATAATCAAAGATATCATTTTAATAATGCTTTATATAATAATCGAAGTCTGCTTTATTTTTAGGAGCTATATCACGCATTATAACCCCATACATTCCACTTGGTATTGGTGATTTCCAATAATCTAATCCCTTTCTCTTTAAGAAATCAACAACTTTCATTTTCTCATTGTACGCCCTTGAACCAATTGGGTATACGCATTTACGTAGTTTATATAGAATGTCTACTTTAAAAGTGGGGTAATCAGGCTTATCCAAGTCTATTTCTGTAAACTTTCTGCGATAATCTGCTCCTTTCAGTAGAAGATATAACATAATATCCATCCTACCATGAATCATACAATTTTCTATTGCGCAATTTGCAGTAGATGTTTCATAATTAATGTTTGCTCCTGCATCAACTAATAATTTAACCTTCTCAAAGGAGGAAAACACAGCAGCACTTAAAGCAAATTCTCTCATTGGTACAATCTCTCCCAAACCATTCTCCTTAACTCCACAAGCTGTTGAATTTGGATTTCCTCCATATTTCAGTAATAAAGCAAGTATTTTACTTGAGGGTCTGGTAAAGCGACAAGCTAATAATACAGCACTTTCTCCAAAGTATTTAGTGGAGTCATCATGTGCATTAGGATTAGCTCCCAGCTCTAATAATTTTTTAACGGATTCTATTTTATTAGTACGTGTTGCTAACATCAAAAGAGTCTGCTTGTACTTTGGATCTCGATAATCTACAGAAATATGCATCTGTAAAACTTGTTTAGAAATCTCTGTAGTATCTTCATCTTCAACAGCCTTTGCTAAAGACCATGCAGGCGTATGTTTATACAACCTAAAATCATCTCCTAACATGTCTTTTACGTTAGACTCTGTACAGGAAGAACAAACAAACAATACTAAGAATAAAAGATGCTTCATATTTATAATAATTTATTGTGGGAAACCATGAAAGGAGTCTATGTACATACGTTGGTATAACTCATTTTTAGCTTTTATCTCATCTTTCATTAATTCAATGTCAGTCCTATAAAAATTTTGGATGCTATGCCCTAGAAGCGCCCTTCTATTGAATCTATAGTGTGGAAGACCATCTGCACGGAGCCCAAATGCCCGCTGAACCTTATCAAGTTCATCTTGCCAGTTTATATAAGCATCAATTCTTGGAAACTTTCTATTGAAAATAGTAAATGGACTTACCCATGCAGCATTAAATGTCATGGCACTACGTCCTGTTTTATATGCATTGGCTGCTGCTAGTCCTCCACCTAAACTGTGCCCCGTAAATGTAAGTTCAGAGTTACCAATCACTTGGGATATCTTTTCCGCATTACTCATGGAAATAGCATACTGCTCTGACTTCCCGATAATCTGCTTTATATTATTTTTCCAATCGTTCATTTCAGTAAAATCTGTTCCTGCAGTAGCATAAACATATTCTGTCTTCCCTTTATAAGTCCTTTCGTATATTGCAGACTTAAAACCAGAATCTTTATCTTTCAAAGTAATAATATCACCAATTGTCTTATTTAGTTTCGATAGATGCCAACCACCTGTCAGGGTTACTTTCTCTGTACCATAAACATGTGCAGAAATTCTAGCGGCCTCTTCTTCTGTCGGTCTTTCTCCATTAGGGTCTATCAGTTTAATGGGATTCCCAAAACAATATGAATAAGAACCATCTTTTGGCATTTTTTCTATTTGTGGATCCACTCCATACCACAGACTTGCTACAGGATTCAAGTACCTTGCACCATAATAGTACAGACCAGTCTCATCATCGAACTGCTTACCGTTAAACTTATATGGTAGGTCTTCACTGCTACTATGCTCATCAACGAGGAGTTCACCGTACGGCAGGTAAGCGTCATACTGGGTGATGTTGGCTTTATCATCTGTGATGTAAGACGTAGAACCAAGGTGGTCACTATGATAGAAGAAGGTCTCTTCTTTCGTAGTGTCATTTGGAATATAACCATATCCAGCCTGCGGGTCATCAGGGTTGCTTGGGTCGTTCCAGCTTACAGGTGGACCGGGGTTGGTATTCGGTGTGGTGTTGGGGCGTGGAGTCTGAATCCAACCCTGTGGCACATCGTGGTTGCCAAGTTCTGTGAGGACAGCATTATAACCAACACCTGTGTTCTCCGGATCACCGTACGCACCCTTCTCTGTTGGTACACCAGGAGCTACGCCCACCTTCTTATAGTATGCTTCCTTCTGCGTCTGAATCTGATTCATACGCTCAGCATAGTCCTGCTGACCAGCAGTGACGTATGAACCGTTACGTCCGTAAACGTTGTTAAACATACCCGTTCCTATCCTTGAAGCAACTCGTTTGTCACCAATAAAGTAATGCTTTGTGAAGCGATTCTTGTTAATGCTGATTATCGAAGCAGGATAAAGCGTGAAGTTGTCCGTCTCGTGGAACGTGATTCCCTGCGGCGCACCATTGATATACACACCCTCCATCGTACCGTAACTCTTCATGATACGTTCGCCAGCAGCGTTGTAAGTGTATCGGCTCGTCTTGCCGTTGTCACTTAAGACCATCAACCGGTTGTCCTCGTCCCAGTACATCTCACGGGTAGTGTTCGCCGAATCGTTCGTTACCAGCGTTGGATTGCCGTTGGCATCATAGGTGTAATGGTCATGACCAATCTGCGTTGGAGCTGTCGGATGATTACTGTCCTCGTACTTATAAGCGAAGTTATAAGACTTAGCTGTTGTCGTTGAGTCCACCTTCTGCACCTTCGTCAGCGGTTCACTCATCCATCCGAACGACATCACCATATCATACGATGCACGCTTAGCCTTACCGTTTGCGTGAATAAGGCGGTTCAGCTCGTCATACTCATACGTATGCGAACTCCTTCCTCCCAGCTTCGCCTTGTTGAGTTTCGTCAGCGACGTTGGGTTGGCGGCATTCGTAATACCGAGGATATTATCCACAGCATCATAACGATATCTGTTTTCCATCACAGTCTGACCGTCCGCTGTAAGGTTCATCACCTGCAGACGTTCACGCTGCTTGTCATATGTATAGGTAGTCTCCGTGCCATTACCGAGTTTCGTATAGACCGTATGACCCTCCTTATCGTAACCTATCCTGTCAACAATAACGCTCTGACGTCCCTGTTTATTGCTCGTAAGACTCTCAACCTGTCCAGCAGCATTATAATGATAGGTCACCACTTCACCATCAGGATAAGTCATCGTCTGCACACGGTTCCAGCTGTCATACGTAGCACCATAGACATAAGTCCTAATATCCGCCATGACCGTACGAACGGTAAAAAATTGTTTTCATAGACGAAGGATTATATTTATGAAAACAAATCATGGAAAAAGAATAATAATTCATGATAGAAATGAGAACATCTATCTTTCCAACTCCAAGGTTTATAAATAGAATTAATATTAATATATTTAAGCAATTTATCATTCTTCATTGGAGAATTATAAAAATATAGTATGTCATCTACCATAAAATCAAGATAAACGATAGCATATTCAACTCTTTTCCCTATTAGCCGATATTTTTTTTTAGAAATATCTATTTCCACAATATATGCTCTTGGACTGTTTGACCTGTTTCCTGTTTTCATCTGATAGAGAGGTAGATATATATACTTATTATTTTTTATGATTGGCCCTCCAAAACCATCATAATCGGGAATTGTGAGTTGTGTGTTATTTATAAATAATTTTCCACACAATGGACCTTCTTTTCCAAAATTGTGTAAATTCTTAAATTGAATCCTACAGGAAGCAACTTCATAAGAAGATGGGAATCTCCAAGGATTTCCCATTTCCGCATATACAATACTTTTTTTCATTAGACTTCTATTTAACCCTATTTAATTTACCCACTGTAAAATACTGGGTTCTTCCCCCTATCCATTGTCCTCCCTGCGACTTTGCTGTTCCCTTCATCATAATAGTTCCTTTAGGTACTTGTATTTCTGCAAGTCCTTCCATTGTATTATTCCATTCTGGTTTCAGTGCAAGCCCACGCCTATCTATAAATCTTCCAATTGGTCCATTTGAGAGATATGGTCCAATATCCGTTGCAGTTCCACCAAAATATCGATACAGATTTAAATCCTTTGTTGTTTTAATGACCTCAACCCCTTTTGTAAAATTAATTAATTGATTCTCTCCTGCTGCTCCCATTAGCTCCTTCACAGCAATTTCACCTCGACCTAAAACTACGGAATTTTTACTTACAGCCCTTGCAGTTTGTACTACTTTAGCAACCCTTGAAACTTCCTTAGCTGAAACTTTTGCTATCCCTTTAGTAGTTCCTGCACCTATTGCGGCTTGGGCTATGTCAGCTCCCGTCTCTCCCCATGCTGCTCCTCTTTCATTTATATCGTTACTATTAATACCTTCCCATCTCTCTCTTGCTGTATGCCAAATATTTTTTGCTGTATTCACAGGATGAGCGACAGCATGCCCCATCGTCTTTAGTGTGTTAATGGGATGCCTAACCATATTATAGGTATTCTTGAAACTTTTGCATACTCCTTTGAAGAAAGAGCCAATACCAGACCAAATACTTTGATCGTCAGGATAAGAAAAAGATTTCCCATTGGCATCAATTAGTGTAATCGGATTGTCTACGCAATATACATAAGAACCTGTATTTACATACTCCTCCGCCAACGGATCCACCCCATACCAAATACTTGCCATAGGGTTCAAGTACCTTGCACCATAATAGTACAAGCCAGTCTCTTCATCAAACTGCTTGCCGTTGAACTTATACGGTAGGTCTTCACTGCTGCTGTGCTCATCAACGAGGAGTTCGCCGTATGGTAAGTAAGCATCATACTGTGTGATGTTGGCTTTATCATCTGTGATGTAAGATGTACTACCGAGGTGGTCACTATGATAGAAGAAGGTTTCCTCTTTCGTTGTGTCATTAGGAATATAACCATATCCAGCCTGTGGGTCATCAGGGTTGGTTGGGTCATTCCATGAGACTGGGGCACCGGGGTTGGTGCCTGGTGTCGTGTTAGGATGTGGAGTCTGAATCCACCCCTGTGGCACATCATGGTTGCCGAGTTCTGTGAGGACGGCATTATAACCAACACCCGTGTTCTCTGGATCACCATACGCACCCTTTTCTGTCGGTACACCAGGAGCTACGCCCACCTTCTTATAATAAGCCTCCTTCTGTGTCTGGATTTGATTCATGCGTTCCGCATAGTCCTGCTGACCAGCAGTTACGTATGAGCCATTACGTCCATAGACGTTGTTAAACAGACCTGTTCCTATTCTTGAAGCAACTCGTTTGTCACCAATGAAGTAATGCTTCGTAAAGCGGTTCTTGTTGATGCTGATTATTGAAGCAGGGTAGAGCGTGAAGTTGTCCGTCTCGTGGAACGTAATACCCTGCGGTGCACCATTGATATACACACCTTCCATTGTTCCATAGCTCTTCATAATACGTTCACCAGCAGCGTTGTAAGTATAACGACTCGTCTTGCCGTTATCGCTTAAGACCATGAGTCGGTTGTCTTCATCCCAATACATCTCACGGGTAGTATTCGCCGAATCGTTCGTTACTAATGTTGGATTACCGTTGGCATCATACGTGTAATGGTCGTGACCAATCTGCGTTGGAGCCGTCGGATGGT
>CAUTPS010000101.1:0-5879 GCA_963540415.1 uncultured Prevotella sp. | reverse complement strand
CGTGGTGTACCACATCTTTACAACCTTGCAACAGACCTTCACGAAGATAAGGACGTAGCACAGGAACATCCAGAACTTGTTGATCAGATGGTAAAGATTATCTATCAAGAGCATGTTGACAATCCACTATTCCCAATTACAATGCCGATGGAAAGGGGAAAATAAGGCTTAAACAACTAAAAACTATTCTATATGAATCAAAACATTACAAAGGCAATCTTGCCGTTGGCGGCACTGTCGTGTGTCCACGGTAAGATGCTTGCGCAGGATGCGGCACGTCCTAACATCCTTTACATTATGTGTGACGACCACGCTATGCAGGCAATTAGTGCATATGGTAGTCCTATCTCGAAGTTAGCTCCTACACCAAACATCGATCGTTTGGCACAACGAGGAATGCTCTTTCGCAACTGTTTCGTGGAAAACTCATTGTCAACGCCAAGTCGTGCTTGCTTGATGACAGGACTCTACAGCCACCAGAATGGTCAAAGACAGTTGGCTGAGGGTATTGATACAACAAAGACTTTTGTCCCAGAGCTGATGCAGAAGGCGGGTTACGAGACTGGTATCGTGGGCAAGTGGCATATGATGTGTCGCCCAAAGGGCTTTGATTATTATCATATCCTTGATGGTCAGGGAAAATACTATAATCCAAATTTCTGCACAACAGGCAACTACGGCAAGTATAAACAGGAGATGGGGTATGCTACAACACTGACTACTAAGCATGCGATAGAATTCCTTGATAATCGTCAGAAGGATAAGCCCTTCTGCCTATATGTGCATCATAAGGCACCACATCGCAGTTGGTTTGCCGAGCCAAAGCATATCGGAATGTATGATGGGGTAGACTTCCCATTACCAAAAACCTTCTGGGATAACTATGAGAATCGCGGTTCGGCAGCTAAAACACAGAAGATGAATATTGAGAAAGATATGGAGTTAATCTTAGACTTCAAGATTCCAGAGCTTCTCGATACATCAGACGTGGAGAGTATGGCTTCCTATGCAGGTTTGATGGGCGAACTTGGTCGTATGACAGCAGCGCAAAGAATGGCATGGGATAAGTATTATATGCCAAGAAATCGCCGTTTCATCGAGGCGAAACTCTCAGGAAAAGACCTCGCAGTGTGGAAGTATCAGAATTATATTCGTGATTATATGGCTGTCATTGCTTCGGTAGACGAGAGTGTGGGACAGCTATTGGATTATCTTAAGGCACATGACTTGGATAAGAATACTGTGGTTATCTATACCTCAGATCAAGGTTTCTATATGGGCGAGCATGGATGGTTTGATAAGCGATTCATGTATGAGGAGTCTTTACACACCCCACTTATCATCAGCTACCCAGGTCATATAAAGGAAGGAGTTGAGAATACTGATATGGTACAGAATATCGACTTTGCACCGACTTTCCTTGCTTATGCCGGTGTACAACAGCCAAAGGAGATGACTGGTAAGCCACTGCAGCCGTTGCTTGCAGGTGAGAAGCCAAAGAACTGGCGTAAGGATTTGTATTATCACTACTACGATTATCCTACTTATCACCTTGTTCGTAAGCATGATGGTGTACGTAATGATCGCTACAAACTTATCTATTTCTATGGTAAGGGAGGTATGCGTGCCGTGGAGGAGAATAAGTATCAGAAGATTCCGGGTACGAGTGAGTATAACTGTCTGAAGTATTTGAATGCTACACACTACTTCAACGATGATCCTGACGTAAGCTATTACGAGCTTTATGATCTGCAGAATGACCCTGATGAGTTGAATAATATCTACGGAAAGAAGGGTACGGAGAAGGTAACAAAGCAGCTGATGAAGCGTTTGAATGATTATCGTAAAGAACTGAAAATAGATGAATACTAAATAGCCTTTTGCTTGGTTCGTTTAGAACTTATAAGTGTTAATGGCATGATAGAGGGTCAAGTCAATTCTTTCCTTAGTGTGATTTAAGGAAAAGATTGACTTGACTCTCTTTTTGATTTGTTACTATTGGAGAAGAAAGTGCAAACGTCTTTATTGCTGTATCATACCAATAAAGGTGTATTTAGCCTGTGGAAGCCTTCTTTTTAGCCGTGAATTATGGGGAGGAGAATGCTCCGCACCACTGGTGCAGAGGCTTAACACCAATGGTGCGGAGGGCTAACACGAATGGTGCGGAGCATTAGTATAGCGAGTATCTATCACCTATAGAAAGGAAAGGCAAGACAAGAAAAAGGGATACACAGCCTGTGTATCCCTTTGTTATATTGTGTATAATTCATTCAAATTCTAATGAATCAAATTGGGGTTATCCCATTGAAGGATAAGGTTAGAGCAGCTTTAGAAGCTCTTCAACCATGCCTTCAAGTCCATCATCATCTCCTCATGATAGCGGAAGCCAATCTTGCTACCCCAACCATGGCCGCCACCAGGATAAACATGGAGAGAAGCACGAACGTCATTGCGGTACAACTCGGTGTAGAAGTTTACACCATTAGCTGGTGGAACAGTATCATCGTCGTCGCTGAGTGCAATGAAAGTGCGTGGAGTCACACGGCTTACGTTCATGTCAGCACTGTATTTCTTCTCGTCACGCTTGCTTGGATTTTTACCAAGGAAGTTCGTACGACTTCTGTCGTGTCCGTAACCTTCCATCATTGAGATAACTGGATAGAAGAGAATTTGGAAGTTAGGCTTTGCCTCACCCTGACTTCTTGTTGCGATAGTTGCAGCGAGGTGGGCACCAGCTGAGAATCCCATGATACCCACGTCGTTACGGTTAATCTTCCAACTTGTAGCATTCATGCGTACAAGTTTCATCGCCTGTTCAGCGTCAGAAATAGGAACTTCTGGCTGACCATGTGGCATACGATACTTCAAAACGATCGCTGCAATACCTTGGTTCTGGAAGAATTCTCCCCAATCGTAGCCCTCTTTCTCCATGGAAAGGATCTCGTATGCACCACCCGGACAGATAACTACGGCACGACCCGTAGCTTGTTTCTCCATAGGAAGGAATACGCGAACCTTGGCAGAGTCGTTTGGATCACCATTATCGTAAGGTGGACGTCCATTATAAAGTTTAACGTCGAAGACACTTTGAGCCGACATTGTCATAGTGGCAGTGGCCAACCCCATTACGAGGAAAAGTTTTTTAAAATTCATTCTATTCTCAGTTTATTTGTTTTGTTCGTTTATCCCCTCTCTTTTTCTACGATATTTGGGTAGATAATTGATTTACAGAAAACAACACGTTACTGTAACAAGAAGAGGAATAAATCGTGTGATTTTGAACATGTAGTTGCAAAGTTAACAAAAAGATACGATTTCAATAGTAGATGTTTAGAGTTTTTAGTATATTTGCAAGCAGAAATAATAAAAGGTATAGAGCATAAACGAATTTTAATAATTTCGTATGACTGTTAACAACTACCTTTTAGTTAGCTTTTTAAATGGTTACATCAATGTTCAAGAACAATATACAATCTCAAGATGCACGTATTAGATAAATTTCGGTATTGCCCCGTATGTGGAAGTAAACACTTCGTTGAACAGAATGAAAAAAGCAAACGCTGCGAGAGTTGTGGCTTTGAGTATTTCTTAAATCCAAGTTCTGCAGTCGCAGCATTTATTCTGAATGAGCAAGGAGAACTGCTTGTTACACGTAGGAAGTTTGAGCCTGGACGTGGAACATTGGACCTTCCTGGTGGTTTTTGTGATATTGGTGAGACGATTGGCGAGGCACTGATACGTGAGGTAAGAGAGGAAACCAACCTGACAGTCAAGGAAAAACATTACTTCTGTTCGCTTCCGAATAAGTATCGGTATAGTGATTTTGATGTTCCAACACTTGATGCCTTTTTTGTTTGTAAGGTAGAGGATGAGACTGTATTAAAGGCTGCTGACGATGTAGAAGAGGCAATGTGGCTTCCTTTATCAGAGGTTCGCACAGAGCAGTTTGGGCTCCGTTCTATTCGTCAGGCACTATATGATTTCCTGCAAGTGGAGTCGAAAAACTTAAAAAAGTAGAAATTTTGCCTATTATATAAGGTGTAAGCAAAAAGTTTAAGTACTTTTGCGTCCTTGAAAAAATGTACAAGATTGATTATGCAAGAAAACTTGGTAATAGTAGAGAGCCCGGCAAAGGCTAAGACCATAGAGAAGTTTCTCGGTAAGGATTATAAGGTGATGTCATCTTATGGACATATCCGTGACTTGAAGAAAAAGGAACTTAGCATTGACCTCGACACGTTAAATCCTGACTACGAAATCCCTGATGAGAAGAAGAAAGTAGTCAGTGAACTGAAGAAGAGTGCAAAAGCTGCCGATAAGGTTTGGTTAGCTTCCGATGAGGACCGCGAGGGAGAAGCTATCAGTTGGCACCTTTGCGAGGTTTTGGGATTGGATGAGGATAAAACGAATCGTATTGTTTTCCATGAGATTACCAAGCCAGCTATATTGAAAGCTATCGAGTCACCACGTCGTTTGGATATGAATCTTGTGAACGCACAGCAGGCTCGTCGTGTACTCGACCGCTTGGTTGGCTTCCGTCTTTCACCAGTGTTGTGGCGCAAAGTAAAGCCTGCTTTGAGTGCAGGACGTGTGCAGAGCGTTGCTGTTAGATTGATTGTTGAGCGTGAACGCGAGATACAAAACTTCAATTCAGAGCCTTACTACCGTTTGAATGCAGTCTTCGCTGTGACCAGTGAGGATGGTTCAAAGAATGAAGTGAAGGCAGAGTTGAGCAAGCGTTTTAAGACACATGAGGAAGCATTAGCGTTCCTTGAACTGTGTAAAACTTCAAAATTCAAGGTTTCATCGATTGCTAAGAAACCTTTGAAGCGTACTCCAGCTCCTCCATTTACCACCTCAACCCTCCAGCAGGAAGCTGCAAGAAAGCTCGGATTTACCGTAAGTCAGACGATGATGGTTGCCCAAAGATTGTACGAGGCGGGTCGTATAACTTACATGCGTACTGATAGTGTGAATCTTTCAGCATTGGCTATCGAGGGCTGTAAGACAGAGATTGAGCGACTCTATGGCGAAGATTATGGTAAAGTAAGAAAGTATCAGACGCATAGTAAGGGTGCTCAAGAAGCACACGAGGCTATCCGTCCAACTTATATCGATAATGTTTCTATCGAAGGAACAAGCCAGGAAAAGCGTCTGTATGACCTTATATGGAAACGTACGATTGCATCACAGATGGCAGATGCAAAGATAGAAAAGACCACAGTAAATATATCACTTGAGTCAGAAGAAGCCAAGAATACCACCGATTTACAGTTTATTGCGAATGGTGAGGTAGTGGCTTTCGAAGGTTTCTTGAAGGTATATCACGAGTCAACTGACGATGACGAAAACAGTGAGGAGTTCTCACATGCACTCCCAGTAATGCATGAAGGCGAAGAGTTGGAACGTCGTGAAATCGTGTCAACAGAGCGTTATTCGCAGGGACCCAACCGCTATACGGAAGCAAGTCTTGTGCGTAAACTTGAAGAACTTGGTATCGGTCGTCCTTCAACTTACGCCCCAACAATCTCAACGATTCAACAGCGTGAATATGTACAGAAGGGAGATCGCAAGGGTGAAGAGCGCAAATATGCTGTTGACTCATTGCTTGGATTGAAGATAACTTCTAAGACAAAGAAGGAGATGGCAGGTGCTGATAAGGGTAAACTTATCCCAACCGACATCGGTATTGTTGTAAACGACTTCCTTATGGGTAACTTCCCTGATATCATGGACTACAACTTCACGGCTAAGGTTGAGCAGGAGTTCGATAAGATTGCAGAGGGAAAAGCAGAGTGGAATAAGGAGATGAAGACCTTCTACCAGAGCTTTGAACCAGAGGTGGAGAAGGTGATGAATGCTCGTTCTGAGCATAAGGC
>CAUTPS010000100.1:0-5892 GCA_963540415.1 uncultured Prevotella sp. | reverse complement strand
TTATCAGAAATTCTTGTTACCTTTGCACTCGCTTTATAAAAGCATAGGGAGATTCGCTAGCTCAGCTGGTAGAGCACAACACTTTTAATGTTGGGGTCATGGGTTCGAGCCCCATGCGAATCACTTGAAACAACAAGAGGAATATCCTTGCGGATATTCCTCTTTTGTCTTATTATCTGTGTGCAATAATCCCCCCAATGACAGACGTCAGCAGTAATTTTTCTCATACAGAAATGCAGCTATATTACTATGATAATGTTGATTTTACTTTGCTATCACTTTTAACATCTCGTGTAAACACACTACAGATCAACAATTTAAGAGTAATATTCACATGACAGAAGTGACAGGAAATCATGTATCTTAAACAACATGTAGCAGTTATCAATAGTGATTGTAGCAGTGTTTTTTATCCTTTAAATTCTACAAACTCAATTTAAACAAATATAAAAGAATAATAAATTTACTTTTTTTCTATAGAACTCTATCGCAATCTACGAAAAATTAGTAGATTTACAGCGCATTTAAAATATTGCAGTATGTTATTGTGTAACAAACAACATTTTTGAAAGTAAAACAAAAAATAAGCATTAAAAATTTTATATGAAAAAATTATCTATTCAAGAAGAAGCAATTATGCAAAAAGTGTGGAAGCTAAAAAAATGTACGGTAACAGAGATTCTAAAGGAACTCCCTGAACCTAAACCTCCTTACACCACAATAGCTTCTGTTATGAGGAATCTTAAACAAAAAGGATACATATCTCAAGAAAAGCAGGGCATCGCATACAGCTATTTACCAGCCATAGAGGAAGAGGAGTATAAGCATCGCTTTATGAGAGGATTTGTACATGATTACTTCAAAGATTCATTTAAAGAGATGGTGTGTTTTTTTGCCAAAGAGGAGGATCTATCGTTTAAAGATTTGATGGACATTATTCGTGAGATAGAGAAAGGGAAAGAGTAACACTATGATATTACAGCTATCTGTATTAAAGATAATGTATAAAAATATTTGGATTATGCTTTCATACCTTGTTGAAATAAATATTATTACCATCTTTTTGTATGGTTTTTATCGCCTATTGTTTACTAATGATACTTTCTTTAGCTAGCGAAGATTTATGTTGTTGAATATATACCTTATAGCTTTATTAGTCCCTTTTGCTGATTTTAGTAATTGGATTAGTATTCGTGAGGCTACTCAAAATATGGCTAATACGTATGCAGAAACAGTCTTGTCAGAAGTTCCTTCTCATCCATCCAAAGTCATGGTGCTGTCATGGAATACTATACTTTTGTGGATATATATGGGTGGTGTTTGCACCTTTCTATTGCGCTTTGTAATTCAACTCATTGGAATATACAGATTAGCAAAAAAAACAGAGATAAGTATCATTAAAGGGCTTAAGATACACATTATCAAGAAAAATGGGAGCCCCTTTTCTTTCTTCCAGTGGATTTTTGTTAATCGAAAAGTACTGTATGAATCACAACTACAAGAGATATTAATTCACGAACAGTGTCATGTAGAACAGAAGCATTCCATAGATGTTATGTTATCAGAATTATTTACTATCTTATGTTGGTTCAATCCTTTTGCATGGTTGTTAAAAAGAGAAATCAGACTCAATCTTGAATACCTTGCAGATTTTCATGTTGTGCAAGTAGGATGTAATCAAAAGAGTTACCAATATCACTTGTTGGGAATGACTTATCATAAAAAGACACCTACTATTCTAAATAATTTCAATGTTTTACTTCTTAAAAAGCGCATAAAAATGATGAACAAACGTAGAACAAGAGTAATAGTAAAAGCAAAATATGCCCTTCTTATTCCAGTAATAGCTACACTATTAGTCGTCAAAAATATTGAGAGTGTAGCGCACTCATTAGTTTCAAACAAAGTTGTAAATAATGAAGTAATTGTACCTGTTAATACAAAAGCATACAATGTACATCAAAAGGAACTAATTTTCACATCAAAGACCTCAAAAGGAAATACTATTAAAAAAGACAAAAAACAAGTACGCGAGATGTCACATGAGAGAATAAATACTATTATTGAACAAAAAGCTATAAATAATACTGCTCCGAATAATGTAATCAAAGATTCTCATGTTGACATAAAAGATTCAGAATTACCAGAGAAGAATAGTACTAATGTGCGTATATATAATGTCTCTTTTGTTATTGATGCAAAGGGTTCAGTTTCGTCCCAGAGTGTAACGCATACAAAAGACACTTTATATAATCAGAAGGATTTACAAGAAATAGAAAGAATGTCAAAAGACAAACCTGATAACACCAAAAATAAGACTATAAAAGCTGTATATAATCTTCCTATTTCTTTTAAGTTATAGCAACTATTATATCGATCCTCTTTAGACCAATGTAAATTGGGCTAAAGAGGTGATTAAAATAATCAAACATACTCTTCAATTATAAAACATGAATATGAAAAACCTAAAATGGGCACAAGTTTTCTTACTTGCTTTATTAATATTACTACCAAAACAAATATTAGCTTATCAAAAAGCAATATTGCTTCTCCCAACGCGAAATTATACTATCCATGGTCGTATTGTAGATTCTTTTACAAACCTCCCTATATCAAATGTCAAACTAACTTTACTATCAGCAGATAGTACAGTAATAGATACATGTCGCACCTTTATATGGAACGACAAAGCTGTTCATCCCGACTCCTATTTCTATATGCAAAAGAATTTGAGTGAGGGAAAATACATTTTTAAAATAGAACATCCTGATTATTTTACAACTTTTGTCGACAAAGAACTGCTATTCAAAAGTAGAAATACAAGCATTGACATGCAAGACATTCCCATCAAGAGAAAAGGAATGGAAAATAAAGAGCATATGTTAGGCGAGATTGTTGTTAAGAGTACAAAAATTAAGATGGTTATGAAGGGTGATACTATTATATATAATGCAGATGCCTTCAATCTCCCTCAGGGAAGTATGCTTGATGCGCTAATCAGACAATTACCAGGCGCCACACTTAATAGTAATGGAGAAATATTCATCAATGGTCGAAAATTAGATTATCTTACACTTAACGGCAAAGATTTCTTCAAGGGAAATAACAAACAATTAATAGACAATTTGCCAAACTATACTGTTAAAAATCTAAAGGTTTTTGAAAAAAGTACTGATAGAAGTCAGGCTATGGGTGTTGATATTGATAAGAAAGACTACATCATGGATGTCTCACTAAAGAAAAAATATGAAAAAACTTTTATAGCTAACTTTGATATAGCCGGTGGTACGAACAGCAGGTATGCAACCAAAGCTTTCGGATTATATTTCACTCCACGATTGCAGTTATCTATTTTCTCAAATATTAATAATGTGAATGAAGACCGCAAACCAGGAGAAAAGGGAGATTGGGATCCAACTAAACTACCAAACGGTCAGGTTATACAAAAAACAGTAGGTCTCAACGCTGCTGTTAGCAATGACAAAAACACATTGGAAAATAATATGTCTACAAGTTTCTCGTGGAGAGATACACATAATATCAGTCAAATTATAGCTGAATCTTTCTTAAATGGGGGAAACAACTTTAGTCGTAGCATCTCAGATGTTAAATCCAAGAACTTTATTTATGACTTTCAAAATAATTTAAAGATTTCAAAACCCATTTTCCTAAAATCAACCATAAGATTAAATTACAATAAATTTGATAACTGGGGATCTGTCCGTTCAGCACGCTTCAATGCAGACCCATCACCAATAGGCACTACAGAAGCAATATTAGATACGATATTTTCCTCTTCCAGAAACAGACTTGTAAATGATTTTGGTGTAAACCGATTGTCTTCTAAAACATATGGATTCGGTCATTCACTTACAACTTTCGCCAATGTTAATGCATATAAACAGTTGCCATCTGGTGATCGTATATCAGCATTGATAGAAGGCGACTATTTAAATACTACAAATTCAATGTTCAACAATTACCAGTTGAAGTACTTAAAAAGCAATGCTATAAATGACTACCGCAATCGATATGACAACACTCCATCTTACTCCTACAATTATCGTGTAGGACCACAATATACATTCGTGATTCCTAATGGATTTAGACTTTTCACAGGATATCAATATCAGCAAAAAGGAAGTTACCGAAACAACCAAAAATACAGATTAGACAAACTATACAAATGGCAGGAAGAAAATCACGCTCTTGGTAGTTTACCATCTTCACGTGATTCACTCCTACTCTCATTAGATGCTAACAATAGTTACAAAGGATATTATATAAGTAAACAAAATTCGGTTTCACTCGGATTTGGTTGTTCAAAATCTAAGAATCACAACAATGTATTCTTCAATACAAACGTGTTTGTTGGTTACAAAAGTGAAAAACTTGACTATCGCAATTCATTGCTAAACACTTCTACCCAACAATATAATTGGGTTTCTGAATTGTCTCTAAATATGGGATTTACAATAAACAAATACAGTTTTTACGGAACTATGACTTCGAAAATGGGAACTCCAAACCTTTATTCAAAAATTACCCAATCTGACAATTCCAATCCTTTAGCTATCTCTTTAGGCAATCCGAATTTGAAAAATAGTAGAAAAACAGATATATCTTTAACCTTTAGTGATAACAACAATAGGCGATTTAAGCTGCCGATGGCATTTATAAATATCAATATTAATCAGAATGCTGTTGCTAATGGATTTACTTATAATCCTACAACGGGTGTATATACATATAAACCACAAAATGTTAAGGGAAACTGGTATGGCAATATTGGATTATATGATACTTTTCCATTAGATAATAAAAACAACTTCACATTAGTAAACGCTATTGTCTATAGTTACAACCACAATGTAGACTTCACAGGAGTAACAGGTCAAACAGAAAGTATGTTGAGTAAAGTGAATAACCATTGGTTAGAGGATAACCTATCTTTAAATTATCAAAAAGGTGGATTGACCTGTAGCTTGGTTGGCGAAATGAAATGGAGATATGCTAATAGCAGACGTGAAAATTTCTCAACTATTCGTACCTTGGATTTTAATTATGGTATGTTAGGTTCATACAAATTTAATTTTGGATTAGAAACAGGTATGGATCTTAAGATGTTTAGCCGCCACGGTTATTCAGATCCTTTTATAAATGCGAATGATTTAATTTGTAACGTATACATTAGTAAGAGCTTCGTTAAAGGGAAACTGGCAGCCAAACTTGAAGGGTATGATATATTTCATCAACTCAAGAGTATAAGTTATGAGATAAACGGGCAAGGAAAAAACGAAAAACGTTTTAATGCTATTCCAAATTACTTAATGTTGCATCTCATTTATAAAATGAACATAAGTGGGAAGAAATGAAATTAGTCGTTACTTAAAAAATATATTTCAGCGTGAAGTTTCTAAAAATAACTTCACGCTGTTTTTTTGAAAAAACAAGACTTCTACAAAAGTCTTCATTAAACTTCTATCTCACATACAGAAATGCAGCTATATTACTATAATAATGTTAATTTTACTTTGCTGTCACTTTTAACATTTCGTACAAACACACTACAAATCAACAAGTTATAAGTATATATTAAATGACAGAAGTGACAGGAAATTCTATTTTAAGAATAATACGTTATCATACAAAAGCAGGACAATGGTTTTTAAGTGAGAAATAAGTGTTATACCACGGAACCGTTCTTGAAGACAAATTCTAAGGAGTTACCTCACATTTACGATTTGACTTGTCTACATACCTACCCTTTATCATAAAAAGACACAATAAACCTTTTTTCAACGAGCGGAGGGGAAAGCTTACCATGAGTAATCTTTGGCTCAGTAGAAAAGAGGTGTGGAAATTTTCTTAATTAATATATTTTTCTTTCCT
>CAUTPS010000099.1:0-5956 GCA_963540415.1 uncultured Prevotella sp. | reverse complement strand
TTATAAGAAGAATTGAAGGTTAAAGCCAGTTCTGAATTCTTATGATTGAGCTTTGCATAGACCGTATTATCACCATTCAACGTTGTGACAGCATTCGATAAGTCAGCCCCAAGCACGTAACCAGTGGTGTTACGCTTCGTCCGAATATCAATGACATAGCCTATTCCGTCACCATATCTAACTCCCGGATTATCGATGAAATCAATGTTTTTCACAAGTTTTGGGTCCAGTGAAAGCAGGTCTTCTTTACTTGCCAAAGTTCCATTCAGCCTAAGTTGAACACTTCCATTATTCGTCAAAGGCACAATGGTACGCATCACCTCGTCTACTCTGACACGTGGAAGAGACAGCTTTCCAAGCAGACTATAACCGTCCGTTGCCGCTTCTCGCTGTGCATCAGACGGTATAATCAGCAGACCATCAAGCTTTTTCGTCACTCGTGCAGCCTCAACTGTCACCTCTTTCATCTCTACACTCTTTGCCTTCTCACTGTTTCCTTTCTCATTCTGTGCACCAACTGGCAGTGCAAGAAAGCATAGTAGCAGTAACCATAAACCTTTTTCCATAGTCTTTGTTTTTTGCTACAAAGATAGAATCCACCTACTATTAGGGCAAAAATAGACACTGACAATTACCTGACAATACATTTAGACCTTAGTTTTCTAATATTTTACCCCCCATAAAATTGATCATTATCAGAAAAAAGTAAGAAGTATCAAATAAGCCTATAAATATTGCTTTAACATAGAGAGTAATATCTGTCTTTCTCAAAAGAATAGTTTATTTTGCAGCACATATTGCTTGAAAAAGTGTAAATGGTATATGAAAAGTCGTTTGAAAAAATGTAATCTCGTTGCAAAAAGACACTTGAAAAAATGTAGATAATTTACAAGTTTCATTTTAAAACATGTAGATTTGTAGTACAGGTCTTCATAATTATATACAGAATACTCTCTTTACTCACAAAACAAAGGAATAAGATATGCTACGAATGAAGACAAAGTTAGACTCAGAGCTGCATTTGACTCCATTCCTCGACAACTAAGTAAAGAGAACAAGAAGTTTCAGTTTTCTGTCATAAAGAAAGGCGCAAGGGCTAAAGAATATATCACAGGCATACAATGGTTGGAGGATGCTGGTATTATTATCAGATGTAGAAATCTAAGCATAACAGAACTTCCACTTGAGGGTAATGCCATAGAAGATAGCTTTAAGGTTTATATGAGAGATACAGGGCTCTTTGTATCTATGCTCGAAGAGGGAACACAATTTGACATTCTGCAAGGTAGACTATACGGATATAAAGGAGCCATATTTGAGAATCTAATTGCAGACATCTTCACAAAGATGGGACGAAAGCTATACTACTATCGTAAAGACTCTGGATTAGAAATAGACTTTGTAATACGTTATCACGGTGAATGTGTACTTGTTGAAGTAAAAGCATCTACAGGAAATACGAAGAGTACCAAGACTATATTACAGCATCCCGACAAGTATCACGTACATCAAGCTATAAAGTTAGGGGATTATAATATAGGAGAAAAAGATGGAGTTCTCACGCTTCCTTCATATATGGCTTTCCTATTAAAGAAATATTAGCAGGACTGAAGAACTTTAGATTATTCCAATCGGTAGCCATCCCCCCTGTCAGCCACAATCTTTAATCCGCAACGCTCACTGACAATAGGCTTCAAACGACGGATAAGTGTGTAGAGCGTTTCGCTTGCATCGGGTTTCTTAGGCCAAAGTGTTTCACAGATAACTGCCTTCGACAACTTTCTATCAGTTGCATTGATAAACAGCTCCATCAGTTGCTGTTGCATCGGAGTAAAGGCTATCTTTTCCCCATGCCAGTCACGGAAACTATGGTCAGAAGCGGCATATACCATCCTACCCAGCACCAATCTGTCTGCGCGATGACGACGAAAATACACGATAGACGCAGTCATCCAAACCAAGGCTAACAATAGGAAAGCAAAGGGTAAACGCTGATCTGACAAGCCCCATACCGTAGCGAAGGAACAATCCGCATAGCTCTGGAATAAAAGCGAATGACCACCCGACTGCCATTTCATCTGTCTACTGCGCAACGAATGACTATCTTCACCCAACGCATATGACACAAACGAACGACGTCTAAGGTCGGCTATCTGTAAATATTGCCGATAACTTTGTATGGTATCGGGCGTAATCCACGCCTCACGTTTCCCAGCAAGTGTCTTCGACAAAGCTTGATTCATATCCTGTACAATAGCTGTTTCAGCACAGTGATAGCTGTCAAAGCCAGCCCATACTGCCGAGCAGACGAGTAGTAAAAATATGATAACTGACGATATAGGTTTCATAGGCTTGTATCATAAAAAGTGATAGAATGTTCCGAGTTATTGTATGTTGCAAAGATAATATTTTATCTTATCAATGCCAAACGGAGTGCAAGAAATATACAGTAAAACAGGTATAATCAGCAAATATTTACTGCACAAGACCTATAGATGCGCAAAATTATACAGTAAAATTTGGGCATTAAACTAAAAAACATTACCTTTGCACCCGCAATTGTCCTATGGTGTAATGGTAGCACTACAGTTTTTGGTTCTGTCAGTGGTGGTTCGAATCCGCCTGGGACAACACAGAAAATCCGCGGATTCTTTATGATTCTGCGGATTTTTTAGTATTAGCTAATTCCTAAATTATAATTATAATGATTGAGCAACTATCTAAACTTCGTAAATCACTTTTGTTTATTGCAGCCTTTTTACTGACATCATTGCACATGACTGCTACCAATCGTGACTCATTAGCACTGACACCTCCAATGGGGTTTATGACCTGGAACAAATATAAGGAGGACATCAACGAACAGCTTATTCGACAAATTGCTGACAAGATGGCGGCTGACGGCTATGCTGAAGCTGGATATAAATACATCTTCATCGATGACGCATGGCAGGGAGGACGCGACAAACGCAATAATATCATACCAGACCCAAAGAAGTTCCCAAGCGGAATAAAGGCACTCGCAGACTATGTTCACTCAAAGGGTTTGCTACTCGGTATCTACTCTGATGCTGCCCAACTCACTTGTGCAGGATACACAGCCAGTTACGGTTTTGAGGAACAAGATGCCAAGACCTTTGCTGAATGGGGAATTGACTATCTGAAATACGACTACTGCCACGCACCTTCTGACAGTGCTGTTGCCCACGAACGCTATAAGAAGATGGCTGATGCATTACAGAATTCAGGTCGTAAGATTGTCTTGGGTGTCTGCGAATGGGGACAGCTGAACCCTGAGTTGTGGGCTCGTCAGGCTGGTGGTTCGCTCTGGCGTGTGAGCTTTGACGTACGTGATATGTGGAAAGACATCGTGAAGCAGGGAGGTATGGGTATCATTGATATCATCAACATTACCGAACCACTTTATAAATACGCAGGACCAGGTCACTGGCTCGACATGGATATGCTCGTCGTTGGACTTGACGGAAAGGGTGGACCATCAAGCGATTTAGGTGGTGTAGGCTGTACTTATACTGAGTATCAGACACAGATGTCAATGTGGTGTATGTTTGCTTCACCATTGGCAGTAAGCCACGACATCTTAAACGAGAACGCTGAAACACGTCGCATCCTCCTCAATAAGGAGATTATTGCTATCAACCAAGATGCCCTTGGCGAGGCAGCCCATAGAGTTGACTTCCCCGGTGCATGTCGTGTCTACCTCCGAAAACTAAGTAGAAACCGTCAAGCTATTGCCATCATGAATCCTTCTGATACTCCTCAGCGTGTTCAGTTGCCACTTTCTATCCTCGGCAATGCAAAGGAATATAATTTCAGAGACGTATGGGAGCACAAGACAACACGTCAACGTAAGGCTTGGCAAGCCACCTTACAACCTCATGAAACAAAGGTTTTTACGGTTACAACACGATAATCCGCAAAATCATTTGTAAAGAAAAGCATTAAAGATAACATCTTTTTATCCCTTACAACTGGCACAGCATCTTCTTGCTGTGCCAGTCTTGTATTCCAATAACACCTTCTTTGTATCATTCTATGCTATCATTTCACATCGTGTTATTGGTCCGCACCAATGGTGCGAACGGCAAACACCAATGGTGCGGATGCTTAGCACCTATAGTGCGGAGAATAAAACACCCTACAATTTGTTGTTAGTATTAAAACAACTCACGCCTACATCGACTTACAATTCCCCTTTTCGGTAATCACTCCCCTCTCCTTTCGGAGAGGGGTTGGGGGTGAGGCTCTCCTTATTTTATTTCCCCTATCCATTTGCTCATATCATGCTTTTTGTCTATATTTGTACATTGTAACAAATACAAATCAGATAAATTCAGCAAATAAATGAAAGCTATAGAGATTCTTTTTCCTGTCTTCTTTATGATGTTCCTCGGCTGGTTGAGTCACAGAAGAGGTTGGATAACAGCAGGACAGAACGAAGGAGCGAAGTCATTGGTATTTAATATTCTTTTCCCACTGCTCGTCTTTCACGTGCTTGTGAAAGCAGAATTATCGACGAATTTCATTTATGAGATTCTCTTTTTAGATGCCGCTTGGATTCTTGTCTACCTGATAGGTAAGAGCATAGCAAAGCCCATCAGCGGTCGTTACGCCCGATTGGCGCCTTTCTTACTGATGACATGTGAGGGAGGCAGCGTTGCCCTACCCCTTTATATCGCATTGGTAGGAGCAGAACACGCTGTGAATATCATCACTTTTGACGTTGCTGGTATCCTCATCAACTTTGGACTTGTGCCAGCACTCATCACGCGACAGACATCAAAGGATGTGGCTTTCCTACCTATGGCGAAACGAATTATTACAGCACCATTCATCGTTGCCGTTATCGTAGGTATCCTCGTCAATATGTCGGGTTTGTACCAATGGCTGATGGAAAACGAACTTCATAGAATCTATGACGGTACGATGAACATGGCAATGACACCTATTGCGAGCATTATCCTCTTCACGCTCGGCTATGGTTTCCACCTACGGGCAGCACAGCTCAAGCCGCTTTTGGCATTGACAGTGGTGCGCCTTGTGCTGTGTGGGGCTATCGTAGGAGCCTTCTTCTTGCTGTTCCCCGAATTGATGGCAGTGAAGATATTCCTCGTTGGTGTACTACTTTACTTTGCTTGTCCAACAGGTTTTCCCGTACCGCTACAGATAGAAAGCCTATGCAAGGATGAAGATGACGAAAGCTTTATGTCGGCTTTTATCTCTATCTTCATCGTGATAGCAATGATTGTTTATACATTGATTACATTGCTATTGATATAACTTTAAGGAGTGAAAGGGAGTTAAGGAGTGAAAGGGAGTTAAGACAATAGTATAATACAAAGGAGTTAAGGAGTTGAGGAGTGAAAGGGAGTTAAGACAATAGTATAATATAAATCCAAACATCAGACTTGAGACATCATAACATTTGTCTTAACTCCTTTCAACTCCCTTTCACTCCTTAACTCCTAAATTTAAAGAACATGAACGATAACGTAAAAAGTCCATGGCCAGGACCAGCGGGAATGATACCCGTAACAAGTGGCAAAGCAGATGATGCAAATGTATTTAACCGCAACTACTTGGATTCTATCCATGTGGAGATGCGTGTTATTGATGCCGTCGAGCCAACATTAAAGACGGTTATCTTCGGTGAAGAGTTCGATTCACCAATTATGATGCCTGCCTTCTCGCATCTGAATAAGGTGTTGAAAGACGGCAAGAAACCAATGTTAGAGTATGCACGTGCTGCCAAAAAACTGAACACAGTCAACTGGGTAGGTATGGAACCTAACGAGGAATATGCCGAAATCGCAGCTGAAGGAGCAAGAACAGTGAGAATCATTAAGCCGTTCGCTGACCATAATATTATTTTAGATGAGATTCAGTTTGCTATCAAACACGGTGCGATAGCTGTCGGCGTAGACATTGATCACGT
>CAUTPS010000098.1:0-5980 GCA_963540415.1 uncultured Prevotella sp. | reverse complement strand
CTACTTCTTCAGCCAGCGATCGAGCCAATTAAAGAATGTACGCTGCCAGAGAACACTATTTTGTGGTTTCAATACCCAGTGGTTCTCATCAGGATAGAGAAGTAACTCAGCAGGGATACCACGCAGACGAGCTGCATTGAAAGCACCCATTCCTTGATTAGCATTAATACGATAGTCTTTCTCGCCATGAATACAAAGGATTGGAGTATCCCACTTATCAACATTCAAATGAGGACTGTTTGCGTAAGTGCGCTTTGCAGCTTCACTCTTGTCCTTATTCCAATATGCACCGTCATACTCCCAGTTGCTAAACCAAGCTTCTTCAGTATCAGTGTACATACTCTCAAGGTTGAAAGCACCATCATGAGCGATGAAACACTTGAAGCGCTTGTTGTGAGTACCAGCAAGATAATAAACAGAGAAGCCACCAAATGAAGCACCAACAGCGCCTAAGCGGTCTTTGTCTACAAATGGTAGGTTGTTAGCTGCATCGTCAATCGCTGAAAGGTAGTCGTTCATACACTGACCTGTCCAGTCAGTACTAACTTCCTCGTTCCATGCACTACCAAAGCCTGGCAAGCCACGACGGTTAGGAGCAATGATGACATAGCCATTGGCTGCCATTATCTGGAAGTTCCAACGATAGCTCCAGAACTGAGAGACAGGACTTTGTGGTCCGCCTTCACAGAAGAGCAATGTAGGATATTTCTTATTTGGATCGAAGTGTGGAGGAGTAATTACCCATTCCATCATTTCCTTACCATCAGTTGTCTTTACCCAACGAGACTTTACATCACCCAAAGCTAACTGGTCATAGATGTGCTTATTCTCAAAGCTGAGCTGTGTCTGAACGCTTGCTTTCTCCTTCTTAGCAGGAGTTATAGCGAAGATTTCATTAGCTTGAGAGATGCTCTGACGTATAGCAAGCAACTTCTTATCACCAAGGAGTGAGATACTTACATAGTTGTGATCGCCTTCTGTCAACTGCTTCACCTCACCCTTAAGATTCGTCTGATAGACGTTCACTGTAGCATGCCACACACCAATGAAATAAAGGTCCTTTGAATTAAGGCTCCATGTGTAATCGTCTACATTTGAATCAAAGCTTTCTGTTACGTAAGTTTTCTTGCCTGTTGCCAATTCATAGACACAGAGACGGTTGCGGTCACTCTCATAACCATTGTTCTTCATACTCTGCCATGCAATGTACTTGCCGTCTGGTGAGAACTTAGGGTTAACATCGTAACCCACATTCATATCGCCAGCCTGATGATTTACAGCCTGATTGCGCATACTCTTTGTTGCATCAATCTTTGGTTCAACATAGTCGGCTGGCTTGCAGAGATTCTTTGTTTGGCGAGTCTCCACATTATATATATATATGTCGGCATCGGTAGAGATAGCATACTGTGTACCTTCCTTCTTACGGCAGGTATAAGCAATGAACTTAGAATCCTTGCTCCAATCAATTTGCTCAATACCACCAAATGGAGCCAACGGACTCTCGTAAGGTTCGCCTTCGAGTACATCAACACCTGCACCGATACCCTCAGCTGTAACATCTGCTACAAATGGATGTGCATTTGTTGTAACGTAATGGTCCCAGTGACGATAGTTCATATCGGTGATAACCATACCCGTAGCCTTTGGCAAGTCGCTTGGGTTCTGCTTGATAGTGCCATAGTAAGGGATGCTCTTGATGAGAACAACACGCTTACGGTCCGGAGAGAATCGGAAACCTTCGATGTCGATATCCGAATGTGTCAACTGCTTACGGTTAGTACCGTCTGCATTCATTGTCCACAGCTGTCCACCTGTAAGGAATGCCAAGGTATTGTTGTCGAGCCATGCTGCATCACTCTCACTCTTTGCAGAGGTAGTCAGCAGACGGTCGTTCTTACCATCAGCATCCATCACGCGTAGTACTTGGTGTCCTTTGTTTTCTTTGACACTGTAATAACCCACCTGATAGACAATCTTCTTGCCATCAGGTGAGGCTTGTGCAGCACCGATACGTCCCATAGCCCAAAGTGTCTCAGGAGTCATGAGGTCACTTGTCAGCGTAATGTTGTTACGTCCGATGTTCACATCCTGTGCTTGTGCAACGCTGCCACTCATCATCAGAGCCGCAGTCATTGCCATGGTTAAGTTTTTGTTCATAGTTATAGACCTTTCTTTTTCTTATTTAGCTCATCTTGCTTGCGTCGAAGTTCTTCTTGCTGCTGCTTCTGTAACTCCTGTAAAGCCTGCATACGAGCGAAGAGTCCACTACCCTTATTGCTATTAGGATTGTTCTTTCGCTCTTCACGACGTGCTTCAAGGATAGCCAGAAGTTTCTCCTCATTGGTTGTCTTGCGCAATGCCCACATGATAGCAGCTGAGAAGAAGAGAGATATAAAGTAATAGAAGTTCAGACCTGACGAATAGTCATTGAACATGAAGAAGAAGAACAATGGCATACCAAACATCATCCACTGCATCATCTTCATCTGATCAGCCTGCTGTCCCACCATCTGGTCCTTCTGCTGCTGCATGGTAAACCATGTGTAAAGCAAGTTAGCACCACAGAAGAGAATACAAGTCAATGAGATATGATCACCAACAAGCCAAATATCATGATTCCATGAGAAGATTGGATCATAAGTACTTAAATCATCCATCCAAAGAAAGCTTTGACCACGAAGCTGAATTGCATTCGGTACGAAGTTGAACATCGCAATCCAGATTGGCATCTGTATCAACATAGGAAGACAGCCTGACAAAGGACTCACTCCATACTCAGAATACTTCTGCATCATAGCCTGTTGCTTCTGCATCTGGTCTTCTGGCTTATTAAATTGCTTCGTTGCTTCATCCAACTTTGGCTTCAACACACGCATCTTAGCTGAACTCATATAGCTCTTCTTCACCATTGGGAAGGTAATAAGCTTTAATAATAAGGTAATGAGAATCAATACAACTCCCATTGGGAACACCTTACTCAACCAATCGAATACATAAAGAGTAAACCAACGGTTGATAATGCGGAACAATGGCCAACCAAGATATACAAGACGTTCCATTTCAAGGTCCTTACCGAACTTACTCTCGTTATCAACAGACTGAAGCAGACGGAAGTCATTAGGACCAAAGTAGAATTCAAACTCTGAAGGGCGCTTACCTGTTGGATCAAAGCCCGCCTTCATGTTAGCCTCATAGTGCTTGAGGTAATGAGAAGACTTCTCAAGTGGTGTACTCTTAAGCTTTGCACCTGTAGCAAAGTTATCCTTTGAAATCATCACAGCAGAGAAGAACTGGTTTTTGAAAGCTACCCAATCCATTGGGTCCTCTGTTGTCTCTTCCTTTTCAGAAGTCTCACTCAAGAAATCAGTACCCCCATCATGCTTCTTATAGGTAAGTGTTGCGTAGCGGTTCTCAAATGTGAAGCCACGTTCCTGCTGCCTACAACGCCCCTGCCAGTTAATATCTATCTGGTTATAATTTGGAGCAAAGAGTCCACCCATACCCTCTGCCTGCAAAGACATATTGAGCAAATAGCCCTTACCAAGTGTATAGTTCAAGATAAGTGTCTTACCCTCTCCTGCCACAGCAGTCAGCGTAACAGTAGAATCTGTCACATTTGAAGGTGTGAAGATAAGGTCTTTTGTCTCAATATTACTATTCTTTGCTGCCAACATAAAGTTAAGGCTCTGGTCGTCACCACTAAACAAAGTAACATTCTTCTGGTCCTGTGAACCATCCTTAACAGCTATATTACGACCGATATAGTTTTTGATAACAGCCTTCTTTACAAAACCACCCTTGGTATTCAAAGTCAGCTCAACCTTACTATTTTTCAGCGTAATATCCTGTGCTTTACCACTCAATGCAGAATAAAACAGCGCTGTAGTATCAGTAGCCTGCGCAGCTTTCTGCTGTGCTTGCTTCTCAGTAGTAAGTTTCGCTGTCTGAGCTTTCTTAGCTGCAGCGATAGAATCCTTTACAAATTCAGCTCTTTGCTGTGCTATCTTTTCTGCTGATGGCTGCTGCCACCAAGCAAAACCAAAGAGGATCAGGGCAATAAGTACAAACCCTGTGATTGTTCTTTTATCCATTTATTTGTTTTTCTGATTTTCAATTGAAGTCTTTACGAAGTCGAGGAAGAGCGGATGTGGACCAAGCACCGTTGATTGATACTCTGGGTGGAACTGTGTTCCGATATACCACTTCAAACCTGGTATCTCAACGATTTCAACCAAGTCGCTCTCTGGATTGCGACCAACACACATCATACCGTGCTTCTCAAACTCCTTCTCATAGTCGTTATTAAACTCATAACGATGACGATGGCGCTCCTGTATATGCTCTTGCTTATAGATATTAAAGGTATGTGAACCCTGACGCAGTACGCACTCATAGGCTCCAAGGCGCATCGTACCACCCATATTGGTGATATTCTTCTGCTCCTCCATAATATCAATCACATTGTGTGTAGTCTTCTCATCTATCTCTCGTGAGTTAGCATCCTTATACCCAAGGACATTACGAGCAAACTCAATCACCATCATCTGCATACCAAGACAGATACCGAAGGTTGGGATATCGTGTGTACGTGTATAGTGAGCAGCAACAATCTTACCCTCAATACCACGCTGACCAAAGCCCGGACAAATCACAATACCGTCCTGTCCCTTAAGTTTCTCAGCTACATTCTCCTCTGTCAGTTCCTCAGAATTGATAAAGGTAATAACTGTTTTACGGTCGTTATAGGTTCCAGCCTGCAACAATCCTTCACGAATACTCTTATAAGCATCCTGCAAGTCATATTTACCAACAAGTCCAATGTGTACTTCCTTAGTTGCTTTACGCTGACGATCAAGGAACTCCTTCCAAGGACCGAGCGCAGGTTTAGGACCAACTTCCTCACCGCACTTACGCAGAATAGCAGCATCCAAACCCTGCTCTAACATATTTACAGGAACATCGTAGATACTTGGGAGATCCTCACTCTGTACAACGCAGTCGAAATCAACATTACAGAAAGCAGCGACCTTCTTACGGATATCATCGTCAAGATGCATCTCTGTACGCATCACGAGCACATCTGGCTGAATACCTACACTCTGCAACTCCTTTACGCTGTGCTGAGTTGGCTTTGTCTTCAACTCACCTGCGGCCTTAAGATAAGGAACATATGTCAGGTGAAGGTTGATAGCACGCTTACCCAATTCCCACTTCAACTGGCGAATAGCCTCAAGGAATGGAGCCGACTCAATGTCACCAATAGTACCACCAATCTCAGTAATCACAAAGTCATAGTGATACTTCTGCCCCAAAAGCTTAATATTACGTTTGATTTCGTCCGTAATATGAGGAACAACCTGAATAGTCTTACCCAAGTAGTCGCCACGACGCTCCTTGTCAATAACGCTCTTATAGATACGTCCCGTAGTCATAGAGTTGGCTTTTGTGGTCTTAATACCTGTGAAGCGCTCATAGTGACCGAGGTCGAGATCGGTCTCCATACCATCCTCTGTTACGTAGCACTCACCGTGCTCGTAAGGATTCAGCGTACCCGGGTCAATGTTGATGTACGGATCAAATTTCTGAATGGTAATGTTGTAACCTCTTGCTTGAAGAAGCTTACCGATTGATGACGAGATAATTCCTTTACCAAGTGAAGAAACTACGCCGCCCGTAACGAAAATGTACTTTGTTTCAGCCACGATGTATGTATGTTTAATTATTATCTTCTAAAACGAAAATCGTTGGTTCTAAACTAAAATGCAAAGATACTAATTTCCCGTGAATTAGATAGGGTATTAAGTAATAAAAATAGCATCAAATATTCCATTTAACTGCAACAAGTCCCAAACACAATGCTATCGTCAAGGATAACAGCGTGCCAGTCAGTACATATTCAGACTTGACACTGCCCGACGTAGCCTCACTAAAACGTAAGATAGACTTTGCAGCGATAAGAAATCCAATTGCCTCATAC
>CAUTPS010000097.1:0-6004 GCA_963540415.1 uncultured Prevotella sp. | reverse complement strand
GTTGTAAGTCCGTAGTTACAAAGAAGTCCCACTCCGTAACCAGCTGTATAAGCTATGGTTGTATTCGTAAAGAGTAGAAAGAGACAATAGACTCCATAATGGATAAGCGAACATATAGTGCCCGTTATACCAAAACGGAAGAGTCGCCAGAAGTCTTTTCGCCAGCGTTGCCAAAGCTCTTTAATGCGTATCGCCATGTGAGAAGGGATTAATCGAGTATTTGACTGATGTTATAAAGTGGACGCTGCTTTACCTCTTCATATATTTTGGCAATATAAACGCCCACCGCACCGATAGAAATCATCAGCATAGCACCCACGAGCCAAATACTAAGAATGAGCGAAGCCCAGCCCGCCACCTCTGTATGATTGAGGAAAGCGTGGATGACGTAGATACCTATGCACAAGGTGACGAACAAAAAGGCGATACCAAGATAGATGACATAATAGATAGGTTTCACAGAGAATGACGTGATACCATCCAATGCCAAGCCAAGCATCTTGCGCAAAGTGTATTTAGAAGTACCAGCTTTACGTTCGCTGATACGGTCGTCAACAGTCGTAGACTTGAGTCCAATAGAAGGGATGAGACCACGCAGATAGAGGTTGTGCTCCTTATAATGAGAGAGTATCTCTAAGGACTGACGGCTCATCAGACGGAAGTCGGCATGGTTAAAGATACTGTTCACGCCCATCTTCTCTTGTAGATGATAGAACGCCTGTGCAGACATACGCTTCAAGATTGGGTCGGCTTTGCGAGAAACCTTCACCCCATAGACAATCTCGTTACCTTCCTCAAAGGCATCAACCATCTGCGGAATACATTTCTGATAGTCGTCTTGTAAGTCGGCATCGAGTGTGATAACAGCATCAACCCAGTCCTTTGCAGTCATCATACCAGCCATAATAGCATTCTGATGACCCACGTTATGAGCGAGATTGATACCCTTTATACGTGGATGCAGGCTGTGGAGCTGTTGGATAATCTCCCATGTTCGGTCACGGCTTCCGTCATTGACAAACACAATCATCGAGTCATCAGAAATCCTTCCCTGACTGATGAGTTCGTCGAATAGCTCCATGAGCTGTGCTGCTGACTGTTCTAAAACCTCTTCCTCGTTGTAACAAGGAGAGACCGTTGCAAGTTTTATCATATCTTATATTCTGCTTGTTGGGGTGTTTATAGGGAGTGTTTCTTTGACTGTTGTCTGCTATTCAGGGTGTAAATCGAACTTATTTCTTCTGGCGATTGACAAAGTCTACGTAGGTAATAAACTCCTGCTTGTCTGCCTTCATTGCTTTGATAAAGCGGTCGAGTCGCTGTTCCAATTCGTGTCCACTATGGTTCTTGATGATAAAAGGCATCTTGAACTCTGGATGTGACTTGAGATCATAGAACTCCCATGGGTGGAAATAGGTCACGAAATAGCCATCGTGGTGCAATACCTGTCGAACTAAACGAAGGTAGAACCACTCTGGGAAGTTGTGCATAGACAGCCAAAAGAGCGGGATGCGTAGGTGAGGACTAACGCTGGCAGGTATCTGCATCACCTTCCCTTGCATAAACCATGTGCGTGGAGTGGTGAGGTGCATGTATCTACCCGGTATGAAAGCAGGGTTCAAAGAAGAGTTATAAAGGTAGCCAGCCTTCTCTATATCCTCATCCGATACAGGGAACATACGTGGCTGACGATAGCCCGCAACCTTCACACCTGTTATGCGTTCGATGATTTCCTTAGAACGAAAAACGTCCTCTGGTTTGGGTTGCCAGTGGTCAACACCATGACAAGCCACCTCGTGTCCTTCGTTCTTAATACGCTCCATGACCTCTGGTGCCAGTTCTGCAAAGTTGCCAGTGCAGAAGAAGGTAGCACAGACGTTATTCGCCTTCAGTATGTCGAGGATGCGATTCGTACCCTCAATGGATACCTTCATACCCTCTTCAAGGGAGAAGTCTACCCCATGTTCACGTGGTACATCAAACTCTTCCGTATCGAAGCTTAGTAATATCATTTCTCTTCTGTTTCTTTATTTGTCCGGTTTCCTTCATCAAAAGAAAGCTATTCTACAAACCCTTTTCCTTCTTGCATATAACTTTCATTTGTCGAAAGTATTGCAAAGTTACAATAAAACTCTGATATTACTTGTATAATAAGGTGTTGATTTGGGGCTTATTAACCATCAATAATAGGGCAGAAGAAGGCTAATAATAAGATTCAGAAGAACTTAATAAAAACATTATAGCCTTTGTACTTATAATAAACGACTACAGTAGCTGATTGCTAACAACGTCATCAAAGTGAAGTTTAGCCCAATCTATGAGTGAAACTATTGTTGGCATCAATGATTTTCCAGTCTCTGTAAGCGAATACTCTACACGTGGAGGGACAACAGGATAGACTTCACGATGGACGAGGTTATACTGCTCTAAGTTCTTTAGTGTAGCTGAGAGCATCTTTTGTGAGCAGTCTGTCATGTGTTGATGAAGTTCACTGAAGCGCAACACTCCCGTCTCGCTGTTATGAATAGTAAATAGAACGAGCATTGACCATTTGTCACCAAAACGGCTGATGACCTGTCGTATGGGGCAAGCTAAATAAGAAGGGTTTATATTCTTTTCTGTCATTACGATGAAACTTTTGTGTCACAAAATTAAGAAAAGTGTATCAGCTATGTTATTGCAGATGCTTAATGTTTGTTAAAGTCGAATTTGATTAGGCTTGTATATACCCATTTCCTACCATTTGGTAAGTATAAAACATAAAAGTACCTTCTTGTAGTAATGGGAAAATTGATATACCTTTGCACTCGGAAACAAGAACTAATAGCAAGTGTTTGAGGATAAAATAAATAACAATAAAATAAAAATAGATACGATTATGAAGAATGTATTATTGATTGGTGCAACTGGTTTTGTAGGTTCAGCAGTATTGAACGAGTTATTAGAGCGTGGTCATAAGGTTACAGCAGTAGTTCGCAACGCTGCAAAACTGCCACAGAACGAACTTCTTACAGGCGTTGAGCAGGATGTTAGCGATGTAGAAGCTATCGCAAAACTGGCAGAAGGTAAGGATGCTGTTATCTCTGCTTACAATCCTGGATGGATGAATCCTGAGATTGAGAAACTCATCACTGAGAACTATCCTAAGATTCTCGAAGCAGCAAAGAAGAGTGGTGTTGAACGCTTGCTTATCGTTGGTGGTGCTGGTACTTTGTTCTGCGCTCCAGGCTTGAGATTGGTTGACTCTGGTGCACTCCCTGCAGAGATTATGGGTGGTGTGCGTCCACTTGGCGACTTCTATCTCAACACCTTGACCAATGAAGACAGTATTGATTGGGTATTCTTCTCACCTGCAGGTGTTTTAGATGGGGAGGGTAAGAAGACTGGTAACTACCGTTTGGGTAAGGATGACTTGATTGTTGATGCTGAGGGTAACAGCCATATCTCTGTACAAGACTATGCTGATGCTTTGGTAAACGAGTTGGAGAAGCCTGCACACCACAAGGAGCGTTTCACTATTGGATATTAAACAGGTATGGAACAAGCATTAGATTTCCTAAGAAATCACAAAGAGGTTGCCTTTGCCACAAGCGAGGGCAATCGTCCTAAGGTACGTCTCTTCCAGATTATGGGTCAAGAGTCTACAACACTTTACTTTGCTACATCACCCCAAAAGGCTGTTTACAAGCAGCTGCAAGAGAATCCATACGTTGAGATTCTGGCTATGGATGGGCAGGTAAGTGTGCGTTGTACTGGCAAAGTAAGTTTCGAATTAGAAGAAGAAAAGAAGCAATGGATTTACGAGAATAATCCTGTTCTGTCTCGTTTTTACAGCACTTACGACGGTTTAGCTTACTTTTCTCTCCTGTTGGAAGAAATTGATTACTATGATCTGCGCCCTACACCACCTCTTTTCCGACACTTCAATCTTATTGAACATACGGAAGGTGAAGGCTTTGTAGGTGAAAGGTTTTCAAAGAAAGGATAATTATGAATAGGCTAAAGAACATTGACAATGCTATCAATATTCTGCTTTCTGATACGGAAGCAGACTGGGCTATCCCCGATACCTTACCACTCAAACAACGTTTGATGCGTGCGTTGATGAATGTTCGGCAGCCTATCAAACCTTCACAAGAACTTATCGACGCACAAGACAAAGAACTGGTAAGACAGAGAGAAGAAAAAGGTATCGTAGAAATAAAGCAGAAGGGAATACTCTTATGGCAAGGAGATATAACTCGATTGAAGGTAGATGCTATCGTAAATGCAGCCAACAGCCAGATGCTCGGTTGCTTTCTCCCCTTACATGCTTGTATTGATAACGCCATACATTCGGCTGCGGGCATTCAACTTCGTTGTGCCTGCAATGAGCTGATGCAAGCGCAAGGACACGAAGAAGGCACTGGGCAAGCAAAGATAACACCGGGGTTCAACCTTCCTGCGCGTTATGTCATTCATACTGTTGGACCAATCATTCCCGACGGAAAGCCGACAAAGGAACAAGAAGAACAACTTGCTTCCTGTTACCGCTCATCACTCAAACTCGCTGAAGAGAATGCCTTGGAAAGTATTGCCTTCTGTTGTATCTCTACGGGAGTGTTCAATTTCCCACAAGAACTGGCTGCCAAGATTGCTATAAAGACAGTCAAAGACTATCCGAGACAGCACATAAAGACTGTAGTATTTAATGTTTTCAAAGATGATGATTATGCCATATACAAACAACTTATCTGAACGTATCGAAGAAGTACGCCTCCTTATTGATGAGGCTGACTATGTATTGATTGGTGCAGGGGCAGGATTGTCAGCTGCTGCAGGACTTGACGATTCTGGAAAAGAATTTGAAAAGGAATTCCAGCCATGGATAGAACGCTATGGATTCACCGACCTCTACACCTCTTCTTTCTACCCTTTTAAGACTGAAGAGGAACGTTGGGCGTACTGGGCAAAGCATATATGGTTCTTACGTTTCAAACCGCAAGGAACAGAATTATACCGCACTTTGTTGAAAGTCGTTGAACGGAAAGATTATTTTGTGATAACAACTAATGTCGATGCTCAGTTTGAGAAGTCGGGTTTCGACCGTAAAAAGATATTTGCAACACAAGGAGATTTTGGCTATCTGCAAGCAAGAAGCGGTTCGCCAAAGACACTTGTCTTCAATGAGGAATGGGTGAAAAAGGCTTTGAAAAGCATTGATGACTGCAGAATACCTACCGAACTTATTCCGCATCATCCACAGACAGGAGAACTGATGAACCCTAATCTGCGTTTTGATGACAGCTTTGTTGAGGATGAACAATGGGAGCAGCAAGCAGCAGCCTATCAATCCTTTGTAAAAAAGGCGTGGAATAAAAAACTTGTTCTGATAGAACTTGGTGTAGGCTTTAATACTCCTTCTATTATTCGTTTCCCTTTTGAAGAGATGGCAGCTCACAATCCTAACGTTTCTCTCATACGCTTCAATCGTGATTATCCACAATTATCATTACAGAATATAAACCATTATATACCTTTTACAGAGGATGTACAGACTATCTTAAAGAGGCTTTTAACTGTTCTTCCGTTAAATACATAGATTAGAAATAGAATAAAGAGTTATCTACATGCAGGGTATTACTATCCAAAATCAGATGGTCTTGCAAAGGGGGATAAACTACAAAATAAAATGCAAATAGATACTATGTCTATCCGTCTTCTACCACCAATTTATTCCTATATTATAGAAATTTGTAAACTATTTTCATATGGTTCAAAACCAATATATGCTCTTTTGGCTTCTTAAAGACGCCTAACTGACTTGCAACTAATCAATGAAAATGAAGAAAAGTCGAAGTTAATGTAAACTAACTGATAATGAGTGAGAAATGGAATGATTTGCATAGAAGTAGCCTTTTCAAAAAGGGCAGGAATATGCAGATTTAGGCAGAAATTCAGTTACTAAACCGTTACCCGATTTCGCCATAGGTAACGATGGAGCAACGCTCGGTAACTGAATTAT
>CAUTPS010000096.1:0-6129 GCA_963540415.1 uncultured Prevotella sp. | reverse complement strand
AGTGATACCTTTTGAGATTAGAACTTTGAAGAAACGTCACACAGAGCAAAGGAGAACACAGAGGTTTTATATAACAGCAATCGTTAGGCACAGAGGCACCGTTGGTGCGTGGAGAAACAGAGGATGGCACCTCCGTGATATTGTCTTTTATGCTTTCATCTCCGTGCTCTCCCCCCCTCTGTGTGCCTTTTATATGTAGTAGGATTACTTTATCACTCCATATTCCTGAAGAACCAACATTATTTTAGGAAAACACATGAAAAGTTATAATCTTTATCCATAATTCTGTAAGGCTTGATAGATAATATATGTGTAACTTTGCAAACGATAAAAAGAAAACAGAATAGTAATCACATAATATTAATAGAAAGGAAAGACTTATGAAAAAGAGTGTTTATGCAGTAAGCGGTATGAAGTGTGTACATTGTAAGGCAAATGTTGAGAATGCCTTAAAAGCACTCAATGGTGTAGTGTCTGCTGAAGCTAATCTTGGAGATGCTAATGTCACAGTTGAATATGACGAAAGTAAGGTTAATCCTTCTGAAATCAAGGAAGCTGTAGACAACAGCGGACGCTATGAGCTGAGCTTATAACAGCTTATTTCTAATCTTAAGAGCATATTATTATGCTCTTTTCGTATGTGAATTCTTTCTCCTTCTTATGTAAGGGGAATCAAAATATAGTATCATTATGAAACAAACAATCCCTGTTATTGGTATGGCTTGTTCATCCTGTTCTGCCAATATAGAAAAGAAGTTGAATACACTTAAGGGCATTAATTCTGCATCAGTTTCACTTCCTGGGCGTTCCGCTTTGGTGGATTATGACCCTCGGGTGATTTCACTTGAGAAAATGAAGGCTGAAATCAATGCGCTTGGATATGACTTAGTGATAGATAAAGAGACATCGGTTGACGAAATAGAGAAGCGTGAGTATGTACTCTTAAAGCGAAAGACGGTGTTGTCATGGCTGTTTTCTATTGCTGTGATGTGTGTGTCTATGCGGTGGATAGACTTGGGTTCTCGTGATATTGCCAATCAGGTTGCATTATTGATAGCCTTGGCAAACATGCTTTATTGCGGTCGCCAGTTCTATGTATCATCGTTTAAACAGTTGCTTCATGGCAGTGCAAACATGGATACATTGGTGGCTTTATCTACGGGAATCGCCTTTCTTTTCAGTACGTTTAATACGTTTTGGGGAGACGCAGTTTGGGCGAGTCGGGGAATCGTTTGGCACACCTACTTTGATGCTTCAGTAATGATTATAACCTTCGTGTTGACTGGTAGGCTGTTAGAAGAGAAAGCCAAAGACGGTACGGCATCCTCTATTCGTCAGATGATGGGAATGGCACCAAAGACAGCACATATCGTTGATGGTGACAAGATAGAGGAGGTTCCAATCTCAACCATTGAGGTTGGGGATGTTTTGGAGGTTCGCCCTGGTGAGAAGGTACCTGTAGATGGTGAGGTAATATGGGCAGAAAGCTTTATGACAGCTGATGCAGCTTACGTCGATGAGAGTATGATAACGGGCGAGCCAACGCCTGCGGAGAAGAAGAAAGGTGCAAAGGTGTTGGCAGGAACGATACCAAGTCAAGGTAAGTTTCGTATGCGTGCTCGTCAAGTTGGTGAAGATACAGCCTTAGCTCACATAATTAAGATGGTGCAGGAAGCACAAGGTTCAAAGGCACCTGTACAACGAATTGTAGATAAGGGAGCCTTAGTGTTTGTTCCTATTGTCGCTTGTATTGCTCTTGCAACCTTCCTTTTGTGGTGGTTGATAGGTGGAAATAGTGCTTTACCACAGGCAATTATGTCGGCTGTTGCTGTTTTGGTCATTGCTTGTCCATGTGCAATGGGATTGGCAACACCAACTGCGCTGATGGTTGGTATTGGCAAAGCAGCTCAGAAGCAAATCCTTATTAAGGATGCTGCTGCCTTAGAGAGTCTACGTAAGGTAGATGTGTTGGTGACCGATAAGACAGGTACATTGACCATTCCAAATAAGAATATCGATTTTACAAAGGCTGATAACCTTCCTTTTGAAGAGCGTGAAACATTAAAGCCTAATGCTCGTGAGGCAATGGATGAGCTACAGAAGAAGGGGATTGAGGTTTATATGATGAGTGGAGATAAGGACGAGGCAGCTCGTTATTGGGCTGAAAAAGCTGGTATAAAACACTATCATAGTAAGGTGTTACCACAAGATAAAGAGAATCTTGTTAGACAGTTGCAAGCCGAAGGAAAGCGTGTAGCAATGGTAGGTGACGGTATTAACGATACACAAGCCTTGGCTTTGGCAGACGTAAGTATTGCTATTGGTAAGGGAACGGACGTAGCTATGGATGTAGCACAGGTGACACTCATGGGAGATGATTTGTCTGCTATCCCTGAAGCAATACAGTTGAGTCGCAATACAGTACGTATGATTTGGGAGAATCTCTTCTGGGCTTTCATCTATAACATTGTTTGTATCCCATTAGCTGCAGGTTTGCTTTATGCTTTCGGCATTGATTGGCAGATTACTCCATCATGGGCAAGTGCGCTGATGGCATTCTCCAGTGTTAGTGTTGTACTTAACAGTCTACGCTTACGATGGATGAAATAAGATGAATTTAGTATTATAAAAAATAGAGTTTACTAATTACTCATTCAGCAATGTGCTGTAGTAATTGTAAACTCTATTTTCTTATGTAAACCTGTTGACTCTTTATCTCACAGGATAATCGTATCGACTGGTATTATAGAAACCATTACGTTGCGAAGGGAGACGGTCAAACTCTACGCTAACAGAAACAGAATTCTGGTTGTTTGAGCCCCATTGATAAGTTACACCACCACCAATTCTGTCCATGTAGCGACTAACTCCAGTGCCGTAAGCCCATCCCATTGGTCCATATCCGTATCCCATTGAAGCATAACCATAGCCGAAAGGTGAATAGCCAAAGCCACCATAGCCAGCCCAATAAGGTGAACCATAACCTCCGTAGCCAAAGGCATCTCCGAAGTTGTTAGATGTGAAAGCCTTCTGTACGAAGGCGTATGCACTCCAATGTTCATTGAACTGATAGCCAAAGACAGCATTGATACCACCCACGAAATAGTTATCACCACGATAGGTAAGGTGGTTTACATATCCACCCACAGCCAAGGTAGCCTTCTTTGATAGGTTTGTTACATACATTAATGATACATCCTGTGAGAAACCTGCACCATGATTGCTTCCGTGACCAAAGCTTGCAAAGGCCGATGCACCAAGGTTAATGTTCAATCCCTTATGTAATCTCCATGCTCCAACACCATAACCCCAAGCCGGATAATAGAAATCATTGGGTGTAACTGTTTGTCCGTTCTCTGTAATGAGTGGTAGGTTGTTATCTATCTGTGCCTGTTGTGCACGGTCTTCAGCCAATCGTCTGGCATACTCTTTCTCAGCCTCTGTGGCTTCGCGTGGTCCTTGCAGACGTGCTGACTCTATAGGTTCCACAGTGGAAGTACTTCCCTTGTGGTCTCCTTTTGTATTCTGTGCATACAATGGTATACAGAGAATAGCCGCTATTATGAAACTATATTTCCTCATTTACTTGCAAATATAAATATTTGACAGTCAACTGCCAAGGATTTTAAAGATAATTAGTGCTTTTTCAAACTGTGGATATGAACGTCCGAGTAATACAAAGGTTCTTAATGCTTATCCTTTTACTTGGTGCGCATAATCAGTGGAGGATCAGTTGTGAAGAAGAAAACTGTGGCACCATGGAATACCTGTCCTGGGCGTAATTCGTTACTTACTTTCTCCATACCACTATTATATCCAGCATGAATCGGCTGTAATGAGATACCGTAACTCTCCTTACCGTATGTGTTAATATTGAGTGTTGGCTCACTTGAATAAACCGTCATAGCACGTCCACTCTGTGCATCAAAGAGAATTGCTGCCGCCTTCTGCATGTTGTCTGGATGTCGCAACTGATAGGCATTGTCATATCCCTTACTCGTACTCTTGATACGCTCACCAATCTCTCTTGGTTTGGTAAAGTCGAATGGTGTGTTCTTTATGCGTTGAAGTACACCTGTCAACTGTCTTTGAGCGTTATAAGTATTAATCTGAACAGCGTCAACCCAAAGGTGTTGTTTGAGGATAGAGCGATGCATCTCTCCTGATAAGTTGAAACAAATACCATTTGTTACTTCCAACTTTGTTTCAGCTGTTGTTGCAACACGATAGTCTACATCAAGGGCGTTTTGGTCAGATAGGGTGTAAGTAACTGTTGCGTTTAACTTTCCATCTAATCCATTCTCTCCCTCTGAAGTCACATATCGCAGTGTAACCGATTGGTTGTCAGAACTGACAAGTTCCCACGTCTTTCCAGATAGTATCTCCTCGTTATTTTTACCAAAGTAGATGAGTGTAGCACCTAACGTCCGGTCTTTCAAATACTCCTCCTTATTGGTATATCCTTTTACGACAGGCTCCAACCTACCATTCCAGTTGTGAGCAGTAAGTGAGACAAGGCGAGCACCATAGTTACTGATAACCGCCTCCATACCGTTTCCGTTCACAAGTCGGATTTGTACCTGCTCTTGTGCGTGTGAACAGAGCACAACGCTAAGCATTACTACTGTCAGTATTGCATATAACTGCTTCATAGGTTTCTTTATATGTTTATGCAAAGATAGTACCAGCGAGTGCAATGAAAGTTTACTTTTATATTGCCGAGTGCAGTCTATCTTATGCAAAGATAGTACCAGCGAGCGCAATGAAAGTTTACTTTTATATTGCCGAGTGCAGTCTATCTTATGCAAAGATAATAAAAAAGATGATATGTGACTCAGAATTTCTTTATTTTAATAGAAGAGTATAACGTATTTTAGTGATAGAATTCATCTTATGAGTTAGTTGTTAGCGTTTTTCAGTCTTTAATTCATTTTCTTTTTGATTCTTTTTCGCCATATTCTATTATGGTGTTGATGCCCCGCACATATTGTGCTGTTGGTAAGCACCAATGGTGCTGAGGGCAAGCACAAAGCGTGTTCAGCGTTTAATGCCTGGAAGTATGTTGCAGAGAGACGTATGGTCGTCCGTTATGTGCGTATTCCCCTATGGCTAAAAGAGGAGTTGATGATGAAAGCATGCAATCAAATTGTATCTTTAGACTGGTAAAATAAGGTTTTATGCATGATTTGTATTACCTTTGGGGAACAATTAAGTAAATAAGGAATAAAAGATATATGATGATGGAGTTAGAATTAGAGCCTTTACGACTTCCGAGCGATAAAGAACGTCCGTTAGTGATTGCAGGGCCTTGTTCGGCTGAAACAGAAGAACAGGTGATGTCTACGGCACATAGTCTTGCAGCCAAAGGATGCCATATCTTTCGTGCAGGTGTATGGAAACCGCGTACGAAACCGGGTGGTTTTGAGGGCAATGGAGAGATGGCTTTACCATGGATGCAGCGTGTAAAGGAAGAGACAGGTATGATGATTTCGACCGAGGTGGCGACGCCTGAGCATGTCGAAGTGGCTCTGAAATATGGTATGGACATTCTTTGGGTAGGTGCAAGAACATCTGCCAACCCTTTTGCTATGCAAGCTTTGGCTGATGCTTTGCAAGGAATAGACATCCCTGTATTGGTAAAGAATCCTGTGAATCCTGACCTTGAGCTATGGATAGGTGCACTTCAAAGACTTAATCAAGCCGGCTTGAAGCGATTAGGAGTTATTCATCGAGGTTTCTCAAGCTATGAAAAGAAAATTTATCGAAATGCCCCTATGTGGCAGATTCCTATTGAGTTGCGGAGAAGAATACCAGGGCTTCCTATCATCTGCGACCCAAGCCATATTGGTGGTCGTCGCGATTTGATAGCACCATTATGTCAGCAGGCTATGGACTTAGGCTTTGATGGTTTGATAGTAGAGAGTCATTGTACGCCAGAGAAGGCGTGGAGCGATGCAGAACAGCAAGTAACTCCTGATATCCTTGATTATATTCTTTCGCTTTTGGTAGTACGCGATCACAGCTCTACAACTGAAGGACTTAGATTTCTTCGTGCTCAAATAGACGAGCTTGATAACTCTTTAATGGGACTTCTTGCCAAGCGTTTCCGCATTTGTCGTGAGATCGGAG
>CAUTPS010000095.1:0-6150 GCA_963540415.1 uncultured Prevotella sp. | reverse complement strand
GCCATCTTGATGAAGTAGTCGACTGCTTCTTTCAGCAACTGAGGCATAGAGGTGACACCTGCAGTAGAGGAATATCCCCATGAGTTCTGACAGATAACAGCTCCGTTGTCAGCTGCATACTTAATAGCTGCAGCCGCATCGCCCTGCTCGTCTTTGTTTCTAAATATCTGACAGCTCAACAAGCGTACACCACTATCTGGCGAACCATCGCCACCTGCAATACCAGCCACACCCTTTCCGTTGTTGTTGCGAGCAGCAACAGTACCCGCAACGTGGGTTCCGTGTCCGCCATCATCGGGTTCGATAGTACCGCCAACAACGTCTTTAGCTGTCACAAAGTTGTAACCATAGATATCATCAACAAAGCCATTGCCGTCATCATCGACGTTAGGTTGACCGTTCTTTTCCTTTTCGTTGATGTAAAGATTGTCTTTCAAGTCCTCGTGGGTGATGTCAATACCACCATCAACAACGGCTACAATAACGTTTTTCTTACCTGTTGTGTACTTTTCCCAAACAGGTTTAACATTACAATCAGCACCCTTCTTCGCACGTGCATTTACTGAACCGTCATTGTAGTAATGCCACTGTTTAGCTAAGAGAGGGTCATCAAAAGTGCTTGCTGTAGCCTGCATACTTGCGCCAGAAGGGCTATAAGGAGTCATCTTAACCGTTGGTCTTGCCATAGGCAACACTCGTTCAGCACATTCAACACCTTCAGCTTTCTTGAATTGGTCTAATACTGCAGCAACATCTTTGCTCTTATCAAAATAGATCGTGTACCAACGGTCGAGCCCTTCAGCAACGGTTCGTGCTTCATAGATACCTGCAGGCTTAAATACTCGCTCCATCTTATAAGCTCCAGAATACTGCATTGCAGAGGTCATAGCCGATGGTACGCTCTGCATCTCCACACTACCACTACGCGTTGCAGGTATAGCTTGGTTTGTACCCTTTGCCAACTTCACGTTAATACAGCCTTTTATGGCAAAAAGGTCTTTGTCAATATTGACAGAGCGTGTATTGGAAACGCCCGCATCCGAATCCAAGTTATCCTGGCATGAGGTAGTAACCATCATGCCAGAGAGCGCACACGCACATAGATATATAATCGATTTTCTCATCAATGTTCCTTTATTTTATTTCTTTGGATTGTATTGTTTGAGCATACGTTCTACCTTAGCTAACCGCTGTTCTTTACTTCCGGCAAAGACAGTTGGCTTGTATAGAACAGTAATTTGCATGACAGCCTTACCATTGTTGACGTCAGCATATTCTCCACCTGAGATGGCTAAGGTCAGATAGTCAGAACGACGCGCATAGACATGATGCTTACCATTGTAGCCAACGAACTCAAAGTTGTTTTCAGTAAGCAGTTTGTCGAACTCATGGGTTACGAACCATTCATTACCATACTGCCATATTCCTAAGTTTGGCTGACTGTAGAACAGGCTGTACTGCTCAACGCTTCCGACCTTCTCTTGTGGGGTTGTAGCATCACTGCGAAGATAGAAGAAGTAAGTGCGAGCAATCAATGTAGGGTCATTTGTCTTGTATAGAATAGCTTCAACCTCATTACTCTTAGACATTTGTCGCTTCATTTCCTCACTGTTCTTGCCCTGTTCATATTTCTCAACGTCGCTTATCTTCTTGTCAGTTTTGTTCAAAAGGTCAATAGGACCAAGGTCAAGACTACTAAAGGTAGGGTAGCTACGGTCTTGTGTGTGCATCTGATAGAAGAATAACACAACGCTATTATTCTCCTCCCTGATATCTACATCCATCGTGAAAGCTTCCTTTATATTGACGTAATGATTCGTGTCTTTCTCGTCCCTTGTATATCCATTGGCTCTCATAAACTCTTGGAAAGCCTGCGACTTAACAGCGTTAACACCCTCTCTTGTCAGTGAACGTGTGTAGATACGCGTTGGAACAGAATACTTTGTGTCGTGTACATAAACCACATCTTTGAACAAAGGCGATGGAGTCTTGAAGAAATAACTCTCTTCATAGATACCGTTTACCTCGTCAGGACCGCCATATTCCGTCAGGAAACTACCACGGCGATATTCAAAGTCCATCATCTTATGCAAGCTATAAGGATTACCTGGGTTACAAGCCAAGATAAAGGTCGATACGCCCGGCTGCTTAACAACCACCTCATGGTTCTTTCCAGCAAAGGCGATTGTCAGCTTTGTCGTTCTTTCCGTAGTGCTATAATTAGGCTTAGAAATAAACTTCAAACCGTGCTTTTTCTTGATAACCTGCATCCACTCTGGTGTTTCACTCTGCGTAAGGTCATAGGAAGTAGCATCCATCTTCAAGTCGACAGTTGTCGTACCACCCGCTTGTGGCAAGATAATCTCGCCATTGCTAAGGTTTAGTGAGATATCAGCAGCACTCTGACTTACCATGATTTTCTGTACAGCTAATCCACCATCAACAAGGATATAGCTACTTCTCTCCATACCTGTTGTATTAGGGTCTACATGTACAGCAATCTCGTTTCCGTTTTGTGTAAGGTGTACCCACGCCTTCGGTGTCGTAGCCATCCACTCCTTACAGTTTGTGTTTACGGTAATTGTCTTCTCACCCACCTGATTAGAAAAGGTTATCTCCTTCTCCGAAACATTCAGATAGGGCTGTTCAAAGCTGTCATTCTCAGCACATCCAACTACTATCCCCAATAATAGGTATAGCAGTGAGAACTGCATCAGCTTATGTATATTGATTATACGCATATCATGTAATAATTTAATAAGGTATAACAATCGGATTAGAACTTCAATGCTTTCTTAGCAGCAGAGAAGTTTTTAAGCATCTTTGCCTGTGCTTTTAATCCCTTACTACTTACGCCTGAAACAGATGGGTCGTAGCTATAAAGCAAGGCAAGTACTGGCACATCGTTATCTACCACACAGGTAACATCAATAACCAAGTGGTCGCTTTCACGTACAAAGAAGTGGTTGTTGCCTGATGTACGGAGGAAAGAGAAGCCCTCATCACCCAATACCTTCTTGATTTCTTTGGTTGCAACCCATTTAGTACCATACTTCCATACACCGAGGTTGGTGTCTTTGAAGAGTAATGCACCAATCTGAACACTACCCAAATTGTCTGGCGCATCACCATCCTTATCCGTCGTATAGAAGATGTGAATACGTCCGTAGGCTGCAGAAGGGTCTGTACTTGCCTTCAGTTTATATTGAAGCTGTGAAACCTCAGTATTCTTATGCTCGTTGAGGCTACGCTCTTCTTCTGTACTACCAGCCTTTTGCTCGTATTGTTCAACCTGTGCCAACTTCACGTTGTCTTTCTGCAGAAGCTCAAGAGGATAGAATGGTAACTTACTGAAAGTCTTGTAATCACCATTCTGCTTCATAATAGGTGTGAAAGTGAGATTAACTCCTTCGTTGTTCTCCTTTTCTGATATATAAACCTTCAATGAGAGCAATTCCTTATCATTGGTATATTCTCTGTCAGACTGAGAGTTGCTGCGCACATAGCCATTGTCTGTTAAGAACTTATCGAAAGCCTTGTCCTTCACGGCATCAATCGCCTTTCTACCATCGCCAATCATGATAATCTGTGACGGATTAATACCATCAGTGCTACAATACTGAATCAAAGTAAAGATAGGCGAAGCAGTGATAAAGGTGTAAGTCTCCTCAAGGCCATAAGCTGGCATAGCTGTTTGATACTCGCGCAGGTAGCTACCACGACCTAACTCAAAGTCCATAATCTTATGCTCGTCCTGTGGTACACCTGGATGAATAGGGAGGAGGTAACGCTGAATACCCGACTGAGATACAACAATCTCACGGATAACACTACCGCTCTTTGCGTACAGCTTCACCTCACGCTTCTGATAGGTGTCATTACGCTCAGCTATCAGTTTTATTTCTTCCTCCGACTTGACAATCTTTAGCCAACTAACTTCTTCGCTGGTTGTTACGTCATAGACAGACGAATTCGTCGTAATGTCAATCGTCTTCTCACCACCTGTCTGTGGCAGATAGATAGCATTTGGAACCACGTCAAGCGTTACGTCAGCTGCACTCTGAGTCACAGCAATCTTGCCAGATGCACCGTTGGCATTGACGAGTACATAGCTTGTGCGCTCTGTTCCAATCTTGTTTTCAGTTACCTTCACCTTCAGTACGTTACCGTCCTGAACTAACGAGAGCCAGTCGCCTTCCTGTGGAGACGATGCAATCCAGCTGTTTTGATTTGTTGTGACACTGATGTTTCTTTCGCTTACGCCTTTGTCAAAGGCAATACTGTTTTCAGAAAGCACCAATGTTGGCATTTCAAATTCGTCTTCCTTTGCACATGAGAACAAGCAAAGAAGAATGCCACCTAACATTAGGGAGTAGAGTGTCTTTTTAAATTCCATACTCTTCAAGGTTTTTATTAGATAAAAATATATTATTGATTAGACTTTTGCTCTAAAAAAGTGTTTGTTTTACCGTCATAAAATATTCGTAAAGGCTTTAAATGATGGTATTTATCTTATTCGCGCCAAATTAGATTATCTGACGCAAATATATTCTTTAATAAGAATAAAAGCAAGCCGATTTAGTTAAAATAAACTAATCATTTGTTGTTTATTTTTCATCTTATACACACATATAAATAAACACAAATATGTTCTTTTAACACGTATTTCTGATTTACTTTTCGGCAAGTGAAGTCTTCCGCCAGACTTATCACCTTATTTGATATTCTATATAACATCATTATTATTACGGTCTGTAAAAATTACGAGTGCAAAGGTACTGGCTTCTTGTTAAGGTGGCAATACTCATTTATAAGTAATTTATTGTTGATTTTTTGTGTGATTAAGTTTTCTTATCCCTAATAAAGATTACATGATATTGATTACTATTTATGGTTTATTGGGTTTTACGAGGTGTGAAAAATAATTACATAATAAGCCTTTTGTACCCCTTTTGTTTATAGAAAATCGCTCTAAAAATAGGGTTTTGTAACAGTCAGATAATCAATGTCTTACAAATACGATTTGAAAAGGGCATCTTTTCGACTCTTAAAGGGCGTTAGTCAGACCTCAAAAGGGCGTCTTTTGAAAGCCATTTAAGGCTTAATTTGAGTCTAATTGGACGTTAGTTGTTTTTTAGTGGTTTGAATAATCTTTACACGGTATGGGTTGTTTAATCCTCTGTGAGTGGATGAACGCAGTTGGGAATTTGTCAGTATATTTAGTTAAGTGCTTCGTTGAAGGATAAACGTAAAAGCCCATTGAAGGTATTCTGTAGGTTAGTCAACCGAATACAATCAATGGGCTTGTAATATATGATGATTATGTTTTATGCTTTTTTCTTCTTAGCACTTCTTCTCTTCCACCACAGATAGTAACCACTAATAGGGAGGAAACCACCGATAAAGGCTGCGATAGCATAGAGAACACGTGAGAACCAGCCGCCCCATGAACCTGTGTGTAACTGCTTAAAGAGTTTTCCACCCTTTGGTTTTTTGCCATGCTGGTCGCCTTTCATGTCTTTTGCTACGTCCTTGTGTGCTTGTGGTTGCTCTTGCATCTGACTTGTGTCTGTTTGTGCAAAAGCTTTATCGTTTGTTGCGGCTTGCTGACTTCCATCTTTAGGTTGCTGCATCTTCATTTCCTTTGGTGGCATAGGTTGTCCGAAGAGTTTAGACATTCCCGCTCTGTACCAACCGAAGGAGAAGACAGGACCTGTGAGTGCCATGAGGAAAAGGAAGATAAAAACATAGATACCTAACGACACGTGAGAGTCGTAAACAAAGCGACGGAAACCCTTGTTTGTGCTGACGGTCAAACGACTTTTCAACGCCTTCTTGGTCTTTGGCCACCAGATAACAACACCCGATAACAATACGATTGACATACAGATTGCTGACACGGCTGTAAGGATGCGTCCAAGTGACAGTCCACCCTCATGTGCATTCTCAGGTTTCATAAAGAGCCAACGGTGCAGTCGTACTACCATTGTATAGATTGGCATCTCTTTGGCATTCATGTCAAAGAGTGGTGCGAGGTCTTTTATTAGCAGTATTGCCAGACCACTGAAGCACAAAATAGCCATGACTATGCCTAATGGTAAAGCAAACCAGCGGTGAATCTTTAAACAAAATTTTCTCATATCCTAAATA
>CAUTPS010000094.1:0-6324 GCA_963540415.1 uncultured Prevotella sp. | reverse complement strand
CTAAACTATAACAACAGCGAAAACCCACAGCCTGACTACTGGAAGAACCTTCCAAGTAGCTACTATGACGTGTGGGATCAGAGCAATGCACGCTATCGTACAGCACAGACCTTCTCTGATTGGCAGACAGCTGTCAACTGGTGGGGCAATAAGGAGAACCGCCAGATTCAGTGGGATCGACTTTACTATGCTAACCGCCAGGCTGCAGCCAACGGCGAGGATGCACTTTACTACGTGCAGGCTAAGCACAACGATGCTATGACAACTGCACTTTCTTCTACTCTTACTAACCATCTTGGTAAGAACAAGGTGTTTAATGCTGGGCTTTCACTCGGTCAGACTTTAGCTCGTCACTATCAGACGATGGAGGATCTCTTGGGTGCAAAGAGTTTCCATAATATCAATACTTATGCCCTCGGAACCTACGCTGCAGCTGACCCACGTGTTCAGTATGACCTTAACACAACCGGCACTTTGGGTTTAGGTAAGCTCGTGTATGAGGGTGATACATTCGGTTACGACTATAATATCAACGTTCGCCGTGCTAAACTTTGGGCTAATTATGCACAAACTATCGGCAAACTTCACTATATGGTAGCTGGTAGAGTTGGTTATGACAACATGTATCGCGTAGGTAACATGCGCAATGGTATGTTTGCGGACAACTCTGCTGGTAAGAGCAAGGATGCTAACTTCCTTACAGGTGGTGTAAAGTCTAATGCTACCGTTACTCTTGGTGGTGGCAATGCGCTCTCTCTCGGTTTGGGTTATGAGCATCGTGCACCAAGTGCAAACACTGCTTTCTCAGCACCTGAGATGAATAATGACTTCGTTCTCAACCTCCACAATGAACGTATCTTCTCAAGCGAACTCAGCTATCAATACTCTGGTAGTTGGCTCCGTGCTAACCTCAGTGGTTACTACAACCATATGACACACGTAACCGAGTGGCAGAACTTCTACTTTGATGATGCTAACTCTTTCACATACGTTAGCATGACTAACATGAAGAAGAATTACTATGGTATTGAGTTGGGTCTTGACTTCAAGCTCACAAGCTTCCTTAACTTCAAGGCTCTCGGTACTTGGAGCGAGGCTAAGAATGCTAACAATGCTGATGTTATCTACTTGAATTCTACAAAGAGCACCTACAACAAGGATATTGTTTACAATAAGGGTATGCACGAAGCAAGCACTCCGCTGAGTGTTTACAGTGCAATCCTCAGTTATCACAAGGGTGGTTGGTTCATCGATTTGAGTGGTAACTACTATGATCGTATCTACCTCTCTTACGCACCAAGCCTCCGTTATGGCAACACACTCCGCACAATGGGTACTGCGCTTGGCGGCATGGATGCTAATGGCAACTATACTCCTTACGCACAGACTGAGGGACATGGTGGCTTTATGCTCGATGCTTCTATCGGTAAGAGCCTTTACCTCCGCCATGGAAGTTTGTCTATCAACTTGATGATTACCAACTTACTGAATAATCAGAAGATTGTAAGTGGTGGCTATGAGCAGGGCCGCAGCAACTACACTGTCAATAAGACGACTGGAGCTGCTACAACTCGTGCTTACGACTTCTATCGCAATCCTAAGAAGTATTACGTGAATGGTATCAATGGTATGTTGAATGTAGCTTACAAATTCTAAAACTAAATACAGGAAACGATTATGAAGAAACTGAAATATTTAATGATGGCAGCTGTCTGCGTGCTCTTTGCATCTTGTATGGGCGATAGCTACGCAGAGCCAGCTGAAACAGGTTCTGCGCCATACGGCAACAATGAACTGACCGAAACAAATGTCATTTCTATTGCTCAACTGAAGAGTAAGTTTGCTAACTATATTGCAACGGATTACCGTGATGGCGTCAGCTATGCTAAGGTTACAGACGATATCAAGATAAAGGCTATTGTTACAAGTTCTGACGTTGCTGGTAACATCTATCAGGAGATAGCTTTACAGGACACAACAGGTGCAATTATCGTTAGTGTTGCTCAGGGTGGTTTGCATGGTACACTACCTATCGGCACGGAAGTCTTGGTAAGTCTGAAGGACCTTTACGTAGGCAACTATGGTAAGCAAGCACAGATTGGTGTTCCTTCTGTGAATGCTGCTGGTGCAACAACCATTGGTCGTATCAGCCGTGCTGTTTGGGATCAGCACTATAAGATTCTTTCTACGGGCAACAAGGTTGAACCTACTGAGTTTGCTTCTGGTACCAACGCAACAACTTGGGACCTCGATACTGATGGCGGTAAGTTGGGTATTATTCGTAACGTTAGCTTTAAGAGTAGCAACAGCAGTAAGGTTACTGACACCTTCGCTGATGCTAATGGTGGTGCGGGTAGCGTTAGTTGGACCCTAAACGAGCAGGATGGCAGAAAGGTTATCGTTTACAACAGTAACTTTGCTAAATTCGCTAATAGCAAGGTGCCAACTGGTAAGGTTGACATCGTTGGTATCTTCAAACGTTTCAACAACCAGTGGGAGATTGTCATCCGCTCTCTTGATGACATCAAGGCTGCAGAGAAGGTTGATCCATTTAAGGGTCTCCCTGGCAAGGGTGATGGTACACAGGCTAACCCATTGGACATCACACGTGCTTTGGCTTATGCGAAGTTGAACAAGAAGGACGCGACTACCTACTATATCAAGGGTATCATCTCACAGATTGATGAGGTTTCAACTCAGTATGGTAACGCTCGTTACTACCTGTCTAATGATGGTACAACAACTGACCAGTTGCAGGTATTCCGTGGCTTGTACTTGAATGGTGATAAGTTCACTGACCCTTCACAAATTAGTGTAGGAAAGAAGGTTCTTATCCTTGGCACATTAGATTTCTACGAGACAACTTCAACTCCACAGGTTGGACGTAATAGCAAGATTATCTCAATTAATTAACAAGACAAATAACTATACAGAATATGAAAAAGATTATTTATTCAATGATGGCGCTGGCTATGACAACAACTGTCTTCACAAGCTGTGAAGATGTTCCAGCTCCATACAGTGTTACTTTTGAAGAGAACACCAATACAAACACTAATACTCCAACCACTCCTGCAACAGGAACTGGTACAGAGACTGACCCATTCAATGTTGCTGCAGCGTTGAAGTATATTGATGCTGGTCAGAACCTTGATAAGGACGTATATGTTTCTGGTACTATCGTTAGCGTTAAGGAGATTGATGCTACCAACTATGGTAATGCTACTTATCTTATCTCTGACGATGGAACAACTAACGGACAGTTGACTGTATATCGTGGCTTTGCGCTTGGTAATAAGAAGTTCACTGCAAGCGATAAACTTAACGCTGGCGATAAGGTTGTTGTATATGGTAAACTTGTAAACTTCAAGGGTACGAAGGAGTTCACTCAGGGCAACTATATCTACTCTCTCAATGGTAATAAGGCTGCTCAACCAACACCAACAGCTGACTTGAACACTGAGACTACTGCATGGACTGTTACGGAAGCTGTACAGAAGATTCAGGCTAACCAGACTGCTACGGGTGAGGCATACGTAAAGGGCATCATCTCTGAGGTGGTTTCTTATAACGAAAACTATAAGAGTATCACTTACTATATCTCTGATAACGGTACAGATAAGACGCTCCAGGTATTCTCTGGTAAGGGTCTCAATGGTGCTGACTTCGCTGCTAAGACTGATCTTCAGGCTGGTCAGTCTGTAATTGTGAAGGGTAATCTGAAGGCGTTCACAAACAAGCAGGGCGTAGTAATCATGGAGGTTGATAAGGATAACAAGATTATCTCTATCAGCAACTCTGCAACTACTCAGCCTGCTGCTACTGGTCTTATTGCCAAGTTTGAGACTGGTATGGATAACTTTACTATCAATAATATTACGCTCCCATCTGACCTTTCCTTCGTATGGAAACATGATGCATCTAAAAAGTACATGAAGGCTTCTGCATTTAAGAATTCTACTAACTATGCTGCTGAAAGCCGTCTTACATCTCCTGCTTTCAGCCTCGCTGGTAAGACTTCTGCTACACTTTCTTTCAAGCATGCAGCAAGATACTTTGCAAATGCTGCTAATGAGTTTAAGGTACAGGTGTCTACAGATGGTACAACATGGCATGACGTTGCTGTTTCAGCTTATCCTACAGGTGCTGACTGGAATTTCATCGATGCTACATGCAACCTCTCTGCATACGCAGGCAACGCAACTGTTTACATTGGCTTCCTCTACACAAGCACTGCTACTAAGGCGGGTACATGGGAAATCAAGGACGTAGAAGTTAAGTAAAATCCCTTATCTTATCTACGTGCGAAGGCTCCGCACCAATGGTGCGCATGGTAAACACCAATGGTGCGGAGGCTCATGACACACGGAATTACTAAGTATAAGGAAACTTATTGGTTACGAAATGACATAAAGGGAAGCAAAAGTTTATACCGCAGATATTTTTAGTTGTATGACTCGAAATGACGAATGAGCCTAAAAAACAGCTTAAAATATTTGGCTACCTACAGAATTATTCGTAATTTTGCACCCTGAACAGTGTCTGTATCCTTTTTAGTTAAAGGATAGACTACAGCAAGTATATTATTAACAATTAGATAACAATAAAATGAAACAAGGTATTCATCCAGAAAACTATCGCCCCGTCGTATTTAAGGATATGTCCAACGGCGATATGTTCCTTACAAAGTCTACATGCAAAACTTCAGAGACAGTAGAATTTGAAGGCGAAACTTACCCAGTGGTAAAAGTCGAAATCTCAAGCACCTCTCACCCATTCTACACTGGTAAGAGTAAGCTTGTCGATACAGCAGGTCGTGTTGACCGCTTCATGAGCCGTTACGGTAAGTTGAAGAAGTAATCGATAATACCCTTCGACATTATTACATACAAAGTGCGGACAAACGTAGTTGCATATACGTTTGCTCGCACTTTTGCTTTCAACAGAATAGAAACGAATACCACTCTGTTTACAAGATTGTATAAGAGATTGTATAAGATAAAGGATAAGACTTCATAGAAAGCTAAAGATTCGCGATAATGCGTGGAACAGACGTCTACTCATAATCCGTCTGTTTCGAACAAGCTAAAACTTCATAGTCAACCATCCAAAGACAAAAGAATGAATAAGATAATACGATACACAGCTGTGTGGGGCTTAACACTCCTTACAGTTAGCACAATCACATCATGTAGCAAGGACGATGATAATTCTAATAATTCAGGAATTGCAGAAACTATAACCAATAACACAAACTCAAATCTCAAAGATTTACGTACAGCAACGCACCGCCTGGAGTTTCCTAAGCTAAAGGGGGGACACAGTACTGTCCTCACTCATAAACTAAGCAATGGTGAGATTAATTACAGTGTTGAATGGGACATTGAAAAGATGTCCAATCGTTGGACCTGCTATCAGATTTATGCAAGCAATGCTCAACAAACTGTAAAGAGAAAAAGTCAACAGAGTGCTGACCTCTATCCTATGGACCCACTGTGGACTCCTAATTCCTTCTTTTCATCCGATCCTTATTATAGATCTGGCTACGACCACGGCCATCTCTGTCCATCACAAGACAGAGTGAACAGCCGAGAGTCTAATGACCAAACCTTCTATCTCAGTAATATGCAGCCACAAGTTCACGGCTTCAACGCTGGTATCTGGGAAGTGATGGAGAGAAAGATGAGAACATACATCACCTATACAAGTGGCTCTAAAGATACTTTATTCATCTGTCGTGGCGGTACAATTGACAAACAAGACCAGTACAGCTATATAAAAAATAAGTTTATTGTACCAACTTATTTCTTCTCTGCAGCACTGATGAAATACAAAGTGAGAGGTCAAGGTGACTGGCAATATAAAGCTATTGCCTTCTGGTTCAAACACGAAAACAATAACGAAACCTCCCTTCAACCATATGTTATCAGCATCAAAGAACTCGAAGCAAAAACTGGCATCGACTTCTTCTGTAATCTCCCTGACAACATAGAGCGTGATGTAGAATCGAAAACTCCATCCCAAATGATTCTCACTTGGAACATAGTGTAAAATAACTACATTATAAATAATAAAAGAGCACATTAAGTATTGCCATTACAGCTTACTTAATGTGCTCTTTCCCTCCTAATAATACTCTATTCAAATTCTCAGCATAATTTGCCCTATACGATATCTTCCCCCTATCAACACATAGCCTTTGATCGCTATAAGCCTTATCAGCCCTATTAGCCCAATATAATATTGCAGCTTCTGTCCACCCAACACTTCATCAACACCTAACATTCAACACCCAACACCCAACAACAAAAAAAGAGCCTTGAA
>CAUTPS010000093.1:0-6331 GCA_963540415.1 uncultured Prevotella sp. | reverse complement strand
TGAAACTATCGTTGAAGAGGATTGCCTCTTGGTTTACATTACCAATAAGCTGGCGAAGATTGTGTACTCCTAAATCCTTAATATTGATTCCGTCAATGAGAATCTCACCTTCCTGTACATCGTAGTAACGTGGGATGAGGTCGAGCAAGGTAGACTTTCCGCTACCGCTCTGTCCTACCAAGGCAACAGTCTTACCCTTTGGAATAACGAGATTGATATCCTTCAATACCCAATGGAGTTCTGGCTTGCCCTCATCGTCCTTACCATCTGTATAAGCAAAGCTGACATGTCGGAACTCAATCTCATGTTCGAAGCTATCAATATGTACTGGTTTCTCAGGGTCTTGTATCTTCACTTCTGCCTGTAGAATTTTGTCAATACGATCCATTGAAGCAAGTCCCTTAGGAATGTTATAGCCTGCGCGGGAGAATTCCTTCAGTGGATTGAGAATGCTATAGAGGATAACAAGATAGTAGATGAAGGTTGGACCGCTGATAATTGGTGATTCACCCAAGACAAGGGTACCACCAAACCAAAGTACGACAACAATCATGACCGTTCCAAGGAACTCACTCATCGGATGCGCTAACTGCTGACGAATGTTCACACGCATGATGTCGCTGCGGTATTCTGAGTTAATCTTATCAAAGCGTTCGTTCATCATTCCTTCAGCACAGAAGGCTTTGATGACTCTTAATCCGCCTAAGGTCTCTTCCACCTGACTCATCGTATCACTCCACAACTTCTGTGCTGTCATACTGTTCTGCTTTAGCTTTCTACCAACAAAGCCCATAAACCATCCGAAGATAGGTACGAAAATGAGCGTGAAGAGTGTCAACTGCCAAGAGATAACAAGTAATGTAGTAAAGTAAATGATAATAAGAACAGGGTTCTTAAAGAGCATGTCGATAGATGACATGATGGAGTTGTCAACCTCTTGTACGTCACCACTCATACGAGCAATGATATCTCCCTTTCTTTCCTCACTGAAGAAGCCAAGAGAAAGGGATGTTATTTTCTCATAGAGTTGGTTACGTATGTCACGAACTACGCCTGTTCGGATTGGAATGATTGATGCAGAGGAAAGGAAGTAGGCTCCTGTCTTTAAGAAGGTCATAAAGGCAAGAATTAAACCGATAACCAACAAGACAGTTGTTGGACCCCAACTGGTGATGTATATCTGCGTATAATAATCCGCATTGTTCGATAGTACCTCCTTAAAAGAGCCTTCACTCCAAGCCATTGCACGCATCGCTCCCGTTCCTGCATCAACTTTAAAAAGAATCTGAAGGAGAGGTATAAGCGTTGCAAAGGAGAATATATTGAGAATTGCTGACAATATATTGAAAATGATTGACAGCACAAGATACTTCTTATAGGGTGGTATGAACCTGCGTAAAACGTGTATGAATTCCTTCATCAACTAATCTTCTTATCTGTTTATCAATTTTGCAAATATAACTATAAATAGTAAAACCGCAAAATTGTTTTGCGGTTTTATCTTTATATATAAAGTATATTTATACTTCTTCTCCAAAGAGTGTGGCACTGGTTGAGCCTGTGATGCGTACGCGGACGGTCTCACCAATATGATGATTGCCACGTGGCATGACTACAGCCTTGTTCTGTGGAGTACGTCCCATCAGCTGTTCGCGGCTTCGTTTTCCAAAGCGTTCGATGAGGATATCAAACTCCTTTCCCTCGTCTTTCTTGTTCTGCTCGGCAGAAATCTCGGTCTGCAAGCGAATCAACTCATTCAAACGACGAATCTTCTCTTCCTCAGACACATTATCAGGGAGGTGCTTCGCAGCGTAAGTACCTGGTCGTTCAGAGTACTTGAACATAAAAGCTGAGTCGAAACCTACCTCACGCATCAATGAAAGCGTTTGCTGGAAGTCTTCTTCTGACTCATTATGATAACCAATAAAGATATCAGTTGTCAATCCACAATCAGGAATAAGACGACGAATAGCAGCCACCTTCTCAAGGTAGTCCTCACGTGTATATTTACGATTCATCACCTTCAGCACGCTATTACTACCGCTCTGTGCAGGGAAGTGGATATGATTACAGAGGTTTGGCTCGGTAGCTACTGCCTCAATGATATCCTCTGTCATATCTTCTGGGTTAGAAGTCGTGAAGCGCACACGCATATCTGGTACGCTCTGTGCCACCTTATGCAACAATTCTGCAAAGGAAACGCCATTCTCAGGACGCTTACCATTAGGCAACAAGCCGTATGAATTGACATTCTGACCTAAGAGTGTAACCTCCTTAAAACCCTTATCGTGCAAGTCTTTAACCTCTTTCAAGATACTCTCTACATCACGTGAACGCTCACGACCACGTGTGAAAGGTACGATACAATAGTGGCAGAAGTTATTGCAACCACGCATGATACTAACGAAGCCCGACACTCTATTGCCACCAATACGCTGTGGGATAACATCACGATAGGTCTCAGTGGTAGAGAGTTCGATATCCAAAGCATTCGTACCATTCTCACACTGTGCTATCATATCAGGCAAGTTGAGGTAGGAGTCTGGTCCACACACAAGGTTGGCATGGTGATTTTGAATTAAGTCATCTCTTACACGCTCTGCCATACATCCTAACACGCCCAAGATAAGGTCGCGCCCTTTCTTTTGCTCAGCGTGCAAAGCCTCTAAACGATTGTATATCTTGTTCTCTGCGTTCTCACGTACAGAACAGGTATTAAGGAAGATTGCGTCTGCTTCATCCTCATTCTCACATACGTCATAGCCTGCCATCTTCATGACTGAAGCCACGACCTCAGAGTCTGCCACATTCATTTGGCAGCCGTATGTCTCAATATATAGTTTCTTCATTCTGTTGTTATCTCGAAAAATTTAGCATGCAAAGATACTAAATTTATCGCATACAACCGAAAAACGTTCTGACTATTTGAGTCTTATGGCGTGCTAACACGGTCTTTTTATTGAATTAAGTGGCTTGATAAACATTTCTCATACAAGTTTTGCCAGTGATATATCATTCCTTTTATCACGACAATGATGCTGTGTCTTACTTATATTCAACCAATGTGATAAGGCTCAGCACGAGTGGTGCGAAGGCTTAGCACATATGGTGCGGAGGCTTAGCACCACACGTGCGGAGGGATAAACATCCTACAGTATATCACCAATATAGGTGGAACTTATTATCAAGAAGGGCTATACAAACGGCATTTAGGTTAATCAGATAGTAAGATTTGCAAAACTTACAAACTCGTTTACGCCCTTTATCGGATATTTTCCGTACCTTTGCAGACCGATTAGACACATTCACAATAAATAAAGGATAGCTACAGGTCAGTGATAGCATAGAGATAAGTAGGCTAAAGGTTACTGATAAACTCAATGCCTGATAACTGTCTGGTAATGAAAATAAAACAATGAACAAGAATACAAATGATTTTGAGATAATGGCACCTGTAGGCTCACGAGAGTCACTTGCAGCTGCCATCAATGCCGGAGCTAACTCGGTTTACTTCGGTATCGGGAAGCTAAATATGCGTTCCCATTCGGCCAACCACTTCACTATCGACGACCTCAAAGAGATTGCCGAGACTTGTAATGCAAAGGGTATACAGACTTATTTGACTGTAAACACCGTCATCTATGGCGAGGATATTAAGACTATGCACGAGATTATCGATGCTGCTAAGGCTGCAAATATCACCGCTGTCATTGCCAGTGACGTTGCTGTAATGATGTATTGCCGCCAAGTGGGTGTTGAGGTTCACCTCTCTACACAGTTGAACATCTCTAACATTGATGCGCTGAAGTTCTACGCTCAGTTTGCTGATGTTGCCGTATTAGCACGCGAGCTAAACATGGATCAGGTAAAGGAGATACACGAACAGATTATCAAACAGAATATCTGTGGACCAAAGGGACAGCCTGTTCGTATCGAGATGTTCTGCCACGGTGCGTTCTGTATGGCAATTTCGGGCAAGTGTTATATGAGTCTTCACGACTCTAACCGCTCTGCTAACCGTGGCGCTTGCACCCAGATATGCCGTCGTAGCTATACCGTTACAGACAATGAGACGGGCAATCAGCTTGAGATTGACAACAAGTACATTATGAGTCCTAAGGACTTAAAGAGCGTTCGCTTCATTGATAAGATGATGGATGCTGGTGTACGTGTGTTCAAGATTGAGGGTCGTGCACGTGGACCAGAGTATGTTCACACCGTTGTTAGCTGCTATAAGGAGGCAATAGAGAGCGTACTCGATGGTACCTTCACCGAAGAAAAGAAGGACCAGTGGGACGAACGACTCTCAACAGTCTTCAACCGTGGCTTCTGGGATGGCTACTATCAAGGTCAGAAGATGGGCGAATGGACAAAGGATTATGGCAATAAGGCTACCGAAAAGAAGGTACTCATCGGTAAGGTGATAAAGTATTTCTCTCGTCTTGGCGTAGCTGAGGTGGCTGTTGAGGCTAACACCTTTGTAAAGGGAGAGAAGCTTCTTATCACTGGTAACAGCACTGGTGCTATGTTCCTCAATGCTGAAGAAATCCGTTACGACCTCAATCCTGTTGATAAAGCAGAACAAGGCTGGCGTGTTTCTATCCCTGTACCAGACAAGGTGCGCCCGAATGATAAACTGTTTAAGTTGGTAACAAAATAAATTAATAATTCAGAATTCACAATTCATAATTATGATTAGTATTAATTCAAAATTCATAATTCACAATTCATAATTATGATTACTATGGTAATTCTGAATTCAACATTCATAATTCACAATCCAAATTCACAACGATGATTACTTCTATTGGTTAATATTATATGGTAAATAACAATATAGTAAGTTGCTTGTAGCAATAAACTCTGCCCACAGAAGTTATCATAATTATGAATTATGAATTGTGAATTTTGAATTTAATAAAAAGAACTATGACAATAAACGAAGCACAAGATGCAGTAATTAGTGAGTTTGAAGACTTCACTGATTGGATGGATAAATACCAAATGCTCATTGACTTGGGCAACGAGTTGGAGCCATTAGAGGAGCAGTATAAGAACGAGCAAAACCTCATTGATGGTTGTCAGAGCCGTGTATGGCTGCAGTGTGACAATGTAGATGGTAAACTTATCTTCACTGCTGACTCTGATGCACTCATCACAAAGGGTATCATTGCCCTTCTGATACGTGTATTGAGCAACCATACTCCACAAGAGATTATCGATGCTGACCTGTATTTCATTGACAAGATAGGTCTCCGCCAGCATCTCTCACCTACACGTAGTAACGGCTTACTCTCTATGGTGACAAAGATTAAAGCGTATGCTGTAGGGTTTAGTTTGCAGTAAAAAAAGCCTCCCCCAACCCCTCCGAAAGGAGGGGAGTACAGATAATAAAGGGATAATAATACAGGGATGCTTTGTTGAGATATCTATAATATTTAGCATATATCCCTATTCTATAATAATATTCTACAACTATAACCCACACACAAGCTAAGACTCCTCCCATTAAGGGAAGTTAAGTGGGGTTCTACAAGCTAATATTCCTCCCTTCGGACAGGTTAGATGGAACTTCACAAGCTAAGACTCCTCCCCTTTCGGGGAGGTCGGGTGGGGCTTTTCCTTATGAGAAAACTACGCACAATAGAAATGAATAGGCTTTCCCTTGAGGAGTTCAAGGAGGCTGATAAACTGCCACTCATCGTTGTGTTAGACGATGTGCGGTCATTACATAATGTGGGAAGTGTCTTCCGTTCGGCTGATGCTTTCCGCGTGGAGGCGGTCTATCTATGCGGTATTACCGCCACACCTCCTAACGCAGAGATTCATAAGACGGCACTTGGTGGTGAGGACTCAGTTGACTGGCGTTACTTTGAACATACAGAGGATGCCATCGAAGAACTCCATCGTAAAGGCGTATTCGTGTATAGCGTAGAACAGGTGGAAGGCTCAACAAAGCTACAAGACCTCAACACACAGCACCCAACAAACCATCAACACCCAACACCCAACACCCAACACCCAACACCCCGCTACGCTATCGTCATGGGTAATGAGGTGAAAGGTGTAAAGCAGAGTGTCGTGGATATGAGCGATGGCTGTCTTGAAATTCCACAGTTCGGCACCAAACACTCACTGAATGTTAGTGTAACAACCGGTATTGTCATTTGGGAGTTTGCGCGTCAGCTACTTATAAAGTAGGTTTCAAACAACTGACGACATAAGATATTGGGGGCAAATATGTCCCCTTTTTTATTCCCAATCACATGAAAACAACCTGCATAAGTGGGAATAAAGCAGTAGTAGAGTTCACCTTCTGCGAATTATTTTC
>CAUTPS010000092.1:0-6498 GCA_963540415.1 uncultured Prevotella sp. | reverse complement strand
CGAAGGTACCACGATAGTAGATACTGCCAATGTTGCTCAATGGCTTAGGGAGGGGCTTATGCGTAACCTTGGTGATGGATTGAAGGGTGTTTTTGCTAACCTTCAGTGGACTGAAAGTAAAGTCCCAAATAGGACTCTTTTGGATGTTTCTGACCCATCCTTTTGCCTTGATTTGAGTCGAAAGAGTCTGGTCGGAGACGTTAAGATGTTTTACCAACACAGACTGACTTGTACCTTCTGCATCAACTGTGGCAGTATAGTTGGTCGTCAATGGCTTTAAATCGGGTAGGATAGGGGCAAAGTCGGAAGGCTTTATAGCGGCTTTGAAGTCCTTGATGGTGTAACGTAAGGTGTTGAAATCCAACTTCTTGTTATTGAACTTGTAGGTCGTAAGTAACTCCTTTAGCGCAATCTTACTGTTAGTCCCATCGAAGATAAAGTCACGTAATGTGGCTTGCTGCTGATTAGCTTTTAATTCAAAAGCCAACTGCTTCACCTCTAAGCCTGATGCTTCTTTGAAAGCCAATGCCCTAAGATCAGCCCACACACTCGTGTCATCCAACTTGTTAAGAATGAGGTAAGACGAGATGTCACTTACGTTGATATGGTTCAGATTCAGTCTGTTAGGCGTGGTAGGTGCATCTAAACAATCGTATTTAATGTTGCCATGTCGAATCACAAGACTATTAATGGACAAGTGTAAAGGAGTGTGACTTGTCGTGTCCTTAGAAGCCAATGAATCCAATACAAATTGGAAGTTAGGTTTGGCATCCTTACTCGTTTTGTATAGTTCTGCCCGTAAACCAAAAAGCTGTGCAGAGGAAATATTAATCTCACCTGTACGTAAGAGATGCCAGATGTCGACCCTTGCTCCTACTCGTGATGCCGATAACATCTTCTTGTGACTTTGGTCATAGATGAGAATATCATCTAATACGAAGCGATTGATAAAGCCTAAATCAATGCGTCCTACGTGCACTTCTGTACCCAATTTATTGCCCGTTACGTCGCCTACTTTTTGGGCAAGGAAACCCTGTACTGCTGGTATGTGTAGCAGTACGATTGTGGTTATGTAAAGACCCGCTATGGTCCATATAACCCATCGTATAATTGTTCTAAGTTTCTTCAATGCGTCTACAAAACTACAAAAAAACCATTTTATACTGAAATTATTATATCTAAATGTGCCAAATCTGCTTAAAATTTGCTACATTTGCAGAAAATAAGCTACGCTCGGCAAATAGAAAGTCCCCTTTCATTGCCCTCGCTTGCATTATTTTTGGCAGAAAATAAGCTACGCTCGGCAAGCAAAGGATTGTTTACCTTATGTTTTGTGAAGCTTATTTAGGGTTGAAAATATTAAGATGAAATAATATAAAAATCGCTTTATCATTGTTATGGCAAATGTAATTAAGTTACGAAAGGGCTTAGACATTAACCTTACAGGACGCGCGCAGGAACAGATGTTACCTGTGAAATCATCTACGGAATACGCTTTGGTTCCAGATGACTTCCCAGGATTGACACCTAAGGTGACCGTTCGTGAAGGTGATCATGTCCGAGCTGGTGACCCATTGTTTGTTGACAAAGGGTGCACTGAAGTTAGCTTCGCTTCTCCTGTGAGCGGTACCGTCACAGCTGTTGAGCGCGGAGAAAGACGTAAGGTGTTGCGTGTGAAGATTGCTGCCGATGCGCAGCAGGAATATGCTGACTTCGGCATGAAGGACGTGGCGGGCTTATCCGCTGATGATGTCAAGGCTTCATTGCTGCAGGCGGGATTGTTTGGTTATATCAACCAACTGCCTTATGCTGTTGCTACACGTCCAGACACAGAACCAAAGGCAATTTTTGTGTCTGCACTTCGTGATAAACCTTTGCAGGGTGACTTCGAGTTTGAGTTGAAGGGTCAGGAGAAAGACTTCCAGACTGGTTTGACAGCTCTCGCTAAGATTGCAAAGGTTTATTTGGGTATTGGTGCTAAGCAGTCGGCTTCAGCGTTGACTGGTGCAAAGGATGCGGAAGTAACTGTTTTCGATGGTCCTTGTCCAGCAGGTAATGTTGGTGTACAGGTAAATCATATCGACCCAGTCAATAAGGGCGAAGTGGTATGGACTGTTGACCCAACAGCTGTTATCTTCTTTGGTCGCTTGTTTAACACCGGTAAGGTAAACCTCACTCGTCGTGTAGCCATTGCAGGTAGTATGGTAAAGCAGACTGGTTATGTAGATGCCCTCGTTGGTACTCCATTGAAGCAGATTCTTGCAGACAACATCGCTGACGGTTGCAACGTTCGCATCCTCAATGGTAATCCTCTCACTGGTGTTATTGCTAATGACGAGTCAGTGCTTGGAGCACATACTTCTGAGGTAACCTTGATTCCAGAGGGTGATGATGTACACGAAATCTTCGGTTGGATGCTCCCTCGTTTCAAAGACTTCTCTACTTCTCGCAGCTACTTCACTTGGTTGCAGGGCAAGAAGGCGTACAATCTCGATGCACGTCTCAAGGGTGGAGAGCGTCACATGATTATGAGTGGCGAGTACGACAGAGTGTTACCAATGGATATCTACAGTGAGTACCTCATCAAGTCAATTATCTCTGGCAATATTGACAGCCAAGAGCAGTTGGGTATTTATGAGGTAAGTCCAGAAGACTTTGCACTCGCTGAGTTCGTTGATAGTTCTAAGTTACCTTTGCAGAAGATTGTGCGTGAGGGCTTGGATATCCTTAGAAAAGAGAATGCATAGGGGTCTTATGAGCCCACAATAACTTTAACTATAGTTTCAGAATAAGTTTCTCAGGATTTTATCAAGCTATGGTAATGATTCAAGAAACAGAAACTTTGGACTTTAAGAACCCTATAATAAAAGTATTATGAGTTTAAGAAATTATCTCGATAAGATACGCCCCAACTTTGAAGAGGGCGGAAAGCTTCACGCTTTCAAGAGTGTCTACGATGGTTTCGAGACGTTCCTTTATGTTCCTAACGAGACATCAAAGAGCGGTACTTCTATCCATGACGCTATTGACTCGAAGCGAATTATGAGTTTGGTGGTACTTTCATTGGTACCAGCTATGCTCTTCGGTATGTACAATATCGGCTATCAGAACGCTTTAGCAGCTGGTAAGTTGGCTGATGCTACCTGCTGGGGAATGTTCCTCTATGGTATGCTTGCCCTGTTGCCAAAGATTCTTGTGTCTTACATTGTCGGCTTAGGTATTGAGTTTGCTTGGGCACAGTGGAAGGGTGAGGAGATTCAGGAAGGTTATCTTGTATCAGGTATTCTGATTCCATTGATTATTCCTGTGACCACACCACTTTGGATTCTTGTGCTTGCAGTAGCCTTTGCTGTCATCTTCACGAAGGAAATCTTTGGTGGAACGGGTATGAATATCTTTAACGTTGCCTTGGCTGCACGTGCCTTCCTCTTCTTCTCTTATCCAAGTAAGATGACAGGTGATAGCATCTGGGTAGCAAAGGATTCTATCTTAGGTTTCGGCTATACCTTGCCAGACGGTTTCACTATGGCAACCCCATTGGGTGAGATTGCACAGGGAACAAGTGTGAACGCATCTGTATGTGATATGGTATTAGGTCTTATCCCAGGTTCTGTGGGTGAGACATCTGTTATCGCTATCGCTATCGGTGCTGTAATCCTTCTTTGGACAAACATCGCCAGCTGGAAGACAATGTTGAGCGTATTCCTCGGTGGTACAGTGATGGGACTTATCTTCCATTCAACTGGTGCAACACCAATTCAGTGGTATGAACACCTTGTTTTAGGTGGTTTCTGCTTCGGTGCAGTATTCATGGCAACCGACCCAGTAACCTCAGCACGTACAGAGACAGGTAAGTGGGTATATGGTTTCTTCATTGGTGCGATGGCTATCATCATCCGTGTATTGAACCCAGGTTATCCAGAGGGTATGATGCTTGCCATCCTCTTTGGCAATATGTTCGCCCCACTCATCGACTACTGTGTAGTTCAGTCAAACATCAGCAAGCGCGCAAAGCGTGCTAAATAAATAAGGAGGACGAAGAAATGAAAACAAATAGTAATTCTTATACAATTATCTATTCTGCCATCCTCGTGCTGATTGTAGCCTTTTTGCTTGCTTTCGTGTTCCAAGCATTGAAGCCAATGCAGGATGCTAATGTACAGCTTGATCAGCAGAAGCAGATTCTCTTTGCACTCAATCAGAATCGTGATATGAGCAATGAGGAAGCTGTTAAGCTTTGGAAGCAGATTATTGTGGCAGATGACATTATCAATGCAGATGGTAAGGTCGTTGAGGCTGGAAAGCAGGGTGGCGTTGATGCCGGCTTTAAGTTGAATAGTAAGGATGCCAAGGAAGGCAAACTCGCTTTGTTCCGTTGTAAGGTGAACGGTGAGGATAAGTATGTTATCCCTGTTTATGGTAACGGTCTTTGGGGACCTATCAATGGTTTCATCGCTATCAATGGTGATAAGAGAACCGTCTTTGGTGCTTACTTCAACCACGAGAGTGAGACTGCTGGTCTCGGTGCTGAAATCAAAGACAACAAGGCATGGCAGGATTTGTTCAAGGGTAAGCATCTCTTTAGTGGAAACGATACTCAGAAGATAGCACTTGCTGTTGAAAAGAAGATCGAAGACCCATCTACGCAGGTAGATGCCGTAACAGGTGCAACACTTACCAGTAATGGTGTAACAGAGATGTTCCATGCAGACAAGGGTGGACTTCAGCCTTACGTTAAATTCCTGAACAGCAAATAATATTCTAATCTTTAGAACAATAAGAATATGGATTTATTCTCAAAACAAAATAGAGAGGTGTTCAGCAATCCGCTGAATCTGGACAACCCTATTATGGTCCAGGTGCTCGGTATCTGTTCTGCCCTTGCCGTAACTTCACAGCTGAAGCCGGCGATTGTTATGGGACTTGCCGTTACCATTATTACGGCATTCTCTAATGTTATTATTTCACTTATCCGTAACACAATCCCTAACCGTATTCGTATTATCGTGCAGTTGGTGGTTGTTGCAGCTCTGGTAACGATTGTTAGTCAGATTCTTAAGGCTGTGGCTTACGACGTGAGTGTAGAGCTTTCAGTTTATGTTGGACTTATCATTACCAACTGTATTCTTATGGGACGTCTTGAGGCTTTCGCTATGACAAACAAGCCTTGGCCAAGTTTCCTTGATGGTGTCGGTAATGGTTTGGGTTACGCTATGATACTTGTTGTTGTAGGTGCTGTCCGTGAGTTCTTTGGTCGTGGCTCATTGCTCGGTTTCAAGATTCTCCCACAAAGCCTCTATGATGCAGGTTATATGGACAACGGAATGATGTCTATGCCAGCTATGGCACTCATCCTTCTTGGTTGTGTTATTTGGGTTCATCGTGCATATTTCTATAAAGAAGACAAGAAGTAATTATGGAACATCTTATTAGTTTATTCTTCCGGTCCATCTTTGTGGACAATATGATATTTGCGTTCTTCCTCGGTATGTGTTCATACCTTGCTGTTTCAAAGAGCGTGAAGACGTCATTGGGACTTGGTGTAGCTGTAACATTCGTGTTGCTTGTTACCACACCCGTCAACTATCTCTTGCTGACTAAGGTCCTCGGTCCAGACTGTCTTGCAGCGGGTGTTGACCTTACTTATCTTAGTTTCATTCTCTTTATCGCTGTCATTGCTGGTATCGTACAGATTGTGGAGATGGCTGTTGAGAAGTTCTCACCTTCACTTTACGGTGCGTTGGGTATCTTCCTTCCGCTGATTGCCGTTAACTGTGCTATCATGGGTGCATCACTCTTTATGCAGCAGCGTATCGGTCTTGACCCAGCAAGCACTCAGTATATCGGTAGTGTATGGGATGCTCTCATTTATGGTACAGGCTCTGGTCTTGGCTGGACATTGGCTATCGTGGCAATGGGTGCTATTCGTGAGAAGATGGAATATTCTGATGTACCAAAGCCTTTGCAGGGTCTTGGCATCACATTTATTACAGTAGGACTGATGGCAATGGCAATGATGTGCTTCTCAGGTCTTAAAATCTAAGTAAACAATGGGACAATTCATAACAATAAGTATTGTGGTATTCCTTATCACCATCCTTGTGTTGGTGATTCTCCTGCTTGTGTCTAAGAAGTACCTTAGTCCAAGCGGAAAGGTAAAGATAACAATTAACGGTGAAAAGGAGATGACCGTTGATCAGGGTAGCTCGGTATTGTCTACGCTGAACGAGAACGGTGTCTTCCTCCCTTCTGCTTGTGGTGGTAAGGGTAGCTGTGGTCAGTGTAAGCTGCAAGTCGTAGAAGGTGGCGGTGAAATTCTCGATTCTGAGCGTCCACACTTCAGCCGTAAAGATATTAAAGACCACTGGCGTTTAGGATGTCAGTGTAAGGTGAAGGGTGATATGTCACTCAAGGTTCCTGAGTCTGTGATGGGCGTTAAGGAATGGGAGTGTACTGTTATCTCTAACAAGAACGTTTCCAGCTTCATCAAGGAGTTCA
>CAUTPS010000091.1:0-6827 GCA_963540415.1 uncultured Prevotella sp. | reverse complement strand
ACCTTAAGCATAAGAATGCATACCACCAAGGATATAGTTGACACCAAAATAGGTCATAAGTATACTAAAGAATGACAGCAACATAAAGAGATGATAATTCTTTGGTTTACCTAATGCTGAAAATGAATTGGTGTGCAAGGGGATAGCATAAATCATGAAGGTAATCAAAGCCCACGTTTCTTTTGGGTCCCATCCCCAATAGCTTCCCCAACTAATATTAGCCCATATAGCTCCAATGAATATTCCTAATCCTAATGTTGTTATGGCTGGATAGAGGAAAATCTGTGAAAGAACGGTCAACTGGCGATTAGCAGCCATAACGCTTTCTCGTTTACTATTACAAGTAAGGAAATAGGCTATCGCACTAATAAACGTAAGAGAGAGAAGTGCGTAAGAAATCATGATGATACTTACATGAATGCTTAACAGCGGACTATTCAACACAGGCATACGCGGCGTAATACTTGGATCCATCTCGCCAAGATGACTTACAAGAAGCATAAAACCACTCATGAGTAATCCGAAAGTTGTCATAAGTTGTAGTTTCCTTGTCGTCAAAACAGATACAAGCATGATGAGCCAAGATAACAGTAACATCGTCTCATAGCCGTTAGCAAGTGGAATCGTACCATTAATAACCCATCTCAGAGCTAACGTAAAGGTAAGAACGCACCATGAGAGAGACATTAACCAGGTAAAAAATCTATATCTTTTCTTATGTGCAAGGAATAATACAGAGAGTAAACCTGCTGTCAAATTAAAAATGAAAAGTATAGTTGCAAATGGGAAATGATTGTAGATTCCCTCTGCTTTAATTACCGTATCAGATGGAATAGTATTGCCACCATATCTATATTGATACTTTCTTAGTTTCAGGATGAGTTCGTTCAGCATATCTATTTTCCCCTGTCTGGCAAGCTGCCCCGCTAAAGGAAGAATAGATCTAATATACTGTTGCTGTTCCTTTGGCATATCTTTCGGATATCTGTCAGTAGGTGTAAACCAGTCAACAGTATTACTTTTAGACGTATAAGGGAAGATTCTGAGAGGTTTACCTTGCGTTAATTCCATCAACAGCATCATCTTATCGTCCGTATCAAGCAACTGCTTTGATACATTGTCATTCTCCTGGTTATGTGCATCTTGGAGGTAAGGTCCTAAGATATAACCTTGTTGTCCAAACAAACTCATAGGAGAAATATATTCATTTAAGTTCAACTTGTTACGCAGTTCAGCTCCCTTTAGTCTTAAGATAGGCTCCTTCATCCACTCTTGTCCCCAGAACATAAAGCCCGTTAAAACCTGAGAAGGAGTAAAGTCTTTGTAGTTCTTCTTACCATAAAGTTTTGTGGTAAAGTCGATAGCATATGTCTCTATAGGACAAATTCGTCCATTATATACAATCAATATCTTTCCAAACTCGTCAGCAGTCTGACGTGGTAATGCAGGTTGCGCACTTGCATTCAAACAGCCCATCACCAACATGATGCCAGCTATTGCTTCCTTACGGAGCAAACGCCGGAAGTTTCCCTTAGGGTCAATAAGCATCGCAATAAGTCCGAAAAACAGAAGAGCATAACCTAAATAAGTAACAGGAATTCCATACGGGTCGGAATTAACAGAGAGATAACTACCCTTCATGTCTTCATCATAGCTACTTTGATAAAGGCGTGTGCCATATCCAGAGTAGATATTATTCATTGAAATCTGATACTGTTCATGCTTATCTCCTTGGATAAGTGTGACAATTGATGCATAATCCATTGCAGCCATATTGCCAGCATGGTAAGATACAGTAAACTTGTTCAGTTGAATACAGAATGGTAGTTTAGCCTCGTTTCCATCCTTGGTAATATATGTATCTATCGCTTTCCCTTGTCGAAGATGTACCACACCTTTATTAGAGGTGAGATGAGTTAGCAATGCCCCAAGGAGAATTACAACAAAAGACAAATGTAATGTTATAACAATTGGCCGACGAATCTTTCGCTTTAGAAAATAAACAATGCCTGCTGCAGTGCCAATAGCCCACAACAAACAAAACCACCACGACCCGAAGATATTGTCTGAAACATAATCAAGACTGGTATATTTCCCAATGATTGTCCCCGTTGCCATCACTATAACAAGGAGAATATAAATAATTTCAAGCGTCTTCTTTGTTCGCATCTGTAAGATAATAAAGAAGAAGATGAGTCCTTCTGAGACTACATCTTCTTCCTATAAATGTTCTTGTTACTTACTAAAATTATTAGATAGAGCGTATGAACTTAACCACTGCATCTCTATCAGCCTTAGGCAACTTATAGAACTTCACAGCAGCATTATAAGCCTGACTGTTCTTACTATAAGCATGCCACATGATTGCTTCAATCTCATTGCGTGCTCGAGCATCATGGAGACGATCTTCTGCACCAGAGTTAATAAGTGACAAACCTCTACCCCATAAAGGTGTTGTACGGCACCATGAACCATGAATATCGTTCTTCATATCCAACTTATGCTGGATAAAGTCTGAGTAAGGATAAATCTTCTGATTAGCATACTTAGGCAACTGCTTATTACCAAGAATCTTAGAAGAGCCATGATTGTCTGCACCTGTTGTCCAAGAAGCCTTGTGACAATGAGCACATCCAAGATCGCCAACAAAGAGTTCCTTTCCTCGCTGAACTTCTTTATCATTCAAGTTTCTTGCTCTTGGAACAGCAATACCTCTGTGCCAAACCATAAACGCATGATAAGCATCGTCGCTCATCTCTGGCTTGAAGTTGAAGTAAGGATTATTATAGAGGTTTACATTATCGTTTGGAGAAAGCAAATAGCCTACTGCCTTCTTTATACCTTCGCGAGTTCCATCGTTATAATATGGATGTACATAAGAGTTAGGATTGCTACCATGCTGTTGAATATAACTAATCACATTCTCATTCTCAGACATCGCCTTTGCCCATGGCTCTGTAGAACAGATGTGCTTGATATCTGAACGTAAGATGTTCAACTCATCCCACAAAGCTACATCATTCTCAAGACAGCCATCAAGTAAGTCGTAGTTGAAACGCTTGATGAACTTGTTTCCAAAATAATCACTTGCCCATGCTTCAGGCTTCAACTGCTTTGTTGTGTTATCGAAGAACTCTGGGTTCAACTCTACAAAGCGTCCCTCTGTTTCATATTGCTTCTTTAAGTCTTCATTAGAAATAGCATCAATCAAACCAAGACCTTGGAAGTTACATGAAGCTATCAAACGTACTTCATAGTTGCTTGGCACTGGATCTGTGTTGAAAGCAGACTGTGGAATAGCAACAGAAGGATAACGAAGACTAAACTTCTCACCATCAGGGAACTGCATTGGGAGTCCGCTTGGCATTGAAGTAACATCATGCCAAGTAATCTTTATCTGCTTTGGATCTACTGGTGGCAAGAATGGCTCTACAGCTTGAAGCATCGTAAAGGTAGTCAACTGGTCAATTGGTGTACCATTGTTGCTACCTGGGGCATCAGGTGTATAAACTGAAACAATGTAACCGTTGCCCTTTACTGGCTCCATGTTGTCGCGACTGTGTCCGTGAGCATAACCACCAGAGTGACAATACTCACATGAACGACGTGAAGCTACAGGACCCCAACCTTTGTATGGTTCGGTACTAAGGGTATACTTAGCACTTGCCATCATATCACCTTGGTTGAAGAGATCAGTTAGTCCTTGTTCGTCAATAGCTGGTGTATTGTCCTCATAGCAACCTGCTGCAGTATTCTCTGTCGTACCAAGCTTACCCGCTGGATACCATTCGTCAGCAGAGAAGTTGCCTACCGCTTGACCAATGTACTTCGTATCAGGCTCCGATGGATTCAGTGGTGCCTCTGGCGAAACATTGTCGTCTGAGCATGCAGCAAACGAACATAATAGTGCTCCAGCAAGAAATAATTTGCTATAGCTGTTGTGTCTCATAATGTTTTATAGTTTAAATTTACGTTTGAAACGTAGCCTTGTCTAAAAGAAGACAAAGCTACGTTTATTATTGATATTTGCTTTTCAGATTTGCAAGAATTGTATTACTTGTCTGTCTGTTGATTAATCCATGTACCAGCTTCATTAAGTGCTTCATTCAAAGCATCAACCTTATCAATGCAAGTCTTAACCTGTGCATGACCTGGATTATCGATGAAAGCAATACCGCTTTTCTTAGCTGTTTCAAGTGCACTGATAGCCTCGTTAAGAGCGTTATTTAAGTCATTGTACTTAGGATAATTGTTATTCTTCAAGAAGTTCATGATAGAGTTCTGAGCTGGAGTAGAGATATTCTCTGTACCACGAACACCATAGAGTGAATTCTTGATAGAATAGATGTTATCCTGATAGTCTTGGAATGAACGCTTGCTGTAAGGTGACTCAATATAGTTAGCAGCATCGTCTGCAGTACCAGTACCTGTAGCCTTACGATAAGCTTGACCAAGTTTCTGTGAAGCAACTTCTTCGCAGATATTAGAACATCCACCAATAAAGATATTGTTCAGTGTCTCATGCCATGAGGCAAACATACCTTTCTCCGTTGTAGCAAACTGTGAATAATCACGATATGGGATATTCTTTGCAGAAAGTCCTCTGTGTCGTGTTCCATTAACTACCCACATTGCATTTGCAAGTTGATTCAAGTGTGATGTTGGGATACTTGTACCTAACCAGCCATATTCCAAAAGGTAAGTCATGTTACGGAGGTCGCCTGCAACTGCTGCTGCAAAGGCAGCTTCGTTTACGGTACTTACACTTGTAAGACCAGTTTCTGTTTCTTTTTCTGCATTGAAGGCTGCTATTGTACGATTCTTACCATTACGGAAGAGAACAAACTCCAATCCGTGAAAACCTAACACTGAGTCGAAGTTACCATTGTTGTCATAAACATACTTGGTTGGATTCTCACCATTAATACCTGCGATAACATCTGCATTATTTAAAGCTTTTGTCAACTGATCATGGTCGAGTGGCCATGAGTCAATATGTGGGTCAATCTCATTGTCAGAAGCTGCGCCATAAAGGAAAGATTCACTCTGTTCCCAATCTCTACGTGCTCCTTTGAAAGCCTCACAAGCTGCATCAATATCATTCTGAGTCAAAGTACCTGCTTTACGCTTCTGATAAAGATTCTGGCAAGCCTTATAAAGAATATCAGACTTCTCTGCCAAATCTAAATATGTAGGTTTAACAACAGCCTCAATGTAGTTGGCAACAACCTTACCCATCTCTGTTTTATTAGCGTTTGCTCTACTTTCACTTTCAGCCTGACTTAATACAGATTGCTGTTCTGGTGTAAGAAATGTTGTGTTAATAACTTCTTCATCATCACTACTACATGATGCGAAGCCTATAGCTAATGTTCCTGCAAGAAGGAACATTGCAAGTTTTGTTACTTTTTTCATCACAATCTTTATTTAATGATAATTTATAATAGTGTTTTCTCTTATAGGAAGAAACCTTCGTAAGCAATACCAATATTAATAGAAGGTTCATCGTTATACCCTTTCTTCAGATTACGATAGTTGTATTCTGCCTTGATAGCAATCTGTGGAATAGGGTAATAGTTAATACCTGTTGCAAGAACGGTTCTATTAGTCCACTGCTTAGTTACAGCATGAACATAAGAATCATAGTGCTCAATATGTCCGAAAACATAAAGTTTCTGATTGTCTTCACGCAACTTGTGAATCTGAGAGAAGATATCATAACCAACCTCAAACATCATTGCCATTGCATGACTTCCGAAGTATTTACCATTACCTGACTCATAAGGCTTAACATACTGTACATTAGGGTATGAAAGCTGTGAAATCTCTTGCGCGTTGCTTACATAACCATAGTCAATGTTTCCGCGTGCAATCCAATTATACTTATTATAGGTGAAGTCTAAACTACCAAGATAGACATTACCCTTAATCTTCTTCTTCTCTCCTTTCTCACTATCATGTGGAACATTGTTGTGCATAGCCTGACCAACATAGCCACTAACACCAATACGAAGACCAGGAATAGTATGATTGTCTACACGTGCAAGGAAACCATACTTATTAGCAACCTCGAATTCAAAAGGACTTGATGTACCTTTCTGAATCCAGTTAGCACGACTGAAATGATAAGCATCTAATCCAGCAATCATCTGTGCGACATAACTGAAATCGCCAGCCTTACCCCAGAAAGAAATACCTGTTTGATGCCATGTACTTGGAAGAATTGTGTTTTCCCCTTCAGGACGATATACTGTGAAGAAGTTTAATGGCTCATGGTGTGCATTCACTAAACCAAATGGAACTACAATATGACCTGCTCTAATATTAAAGGCTTTACTGAATGATTTCTGAAGCCAGAACTGCTCAAGTTCAACTTCTCCACCTTTTTCTGTTTCATGTTCGAACTCAATCGCCTCGTCTGCCTCATATTCTATAGCAGAACCAGAGCCACCATGTTCAAATTCAATCTCAGAACCTAACGACCAGCCCTTTCCAAAATCATATCCAAGATAGATAACGGCATGCGGAATATCAAATCTTCCATGGCTTGGGTCCTTCTTATAAAGACCTGGCGTTGTGTAGCGATTTCCATTATCACTATAAAAATTGCGAGAATAAGCAGCTTCACCATATCCGCCAAGACTTAACTTATTGCCTTTAGCATGTGTCATAACAGAATCGGCTGCATTTACTTGTGCATGTACTGTGGTCGTACCAAAAAGGAGTACGGCGAAAGTTACCCCAGATATAAACTTCATCATTGAGTTATTATTTAACCTGAACTCGGGATAAGAAATGTCTGTAAAAAGTTGGTAATCTCATTATAT
>CAUTPS010000090.1:0-6885 GCA_963540415.1 uncultured Prevotella sp. | reverse complement strand
GGCTGTTGGAACTATGCTATCAATGATGCGCATTGCGGTCGCTTTGCTGTTCAGTTGGATAGTGACGACCTTTATTCTTCAGAGAATACTTTGCAGACCATTGTCAATGCTTTCCACGAACAGAAGGCTGCAATGATTGTAGGTTCTTACCGTATGTGTGACTTCGATCTTAATACCCTTCCACCGGGCTTGATTAGTCATAATGAATGGACGGAGGATAATGGCTGCAACAATGCCTTACGAATCAACGGACTCGGTGCGCCACGTGCTTTCTTCACTCCTTTGGTTCGTCAGCATCAATTCCCTAACACAAGTTATGGCGAAGACTATGCGATGGGCTTGGCTTTCAGCCGTCGTTTCCGTATCGGACGAATCTATGATGAACTTTATCTTTGCCGTCGTTGGGGTGGAAATAGTGATGCCGTACTGAGCATTGATAAGGTAAATGCCAACAATCATTATAAAGATCAGCTGCGTACAGTTGAGATTTTAGCACGTCAAAAACAAAATCAAGATAGAGAGAAAGGGCTAACTGATTTTTTTCATAACCAGCTGAACCAATGGCAAGACGTTGCAAAACGTTTTGAAGAGTTGAAGGGTGTGCAGACGCGTGAGGTGGGTTCAGCCCTTGCGCAATTCAATCCTGCACGCTTGGTGAGTACAGGAGCAAAGATTGATAAGGCGACATTGGCTAAGCGTCCTTGCTTCCTTTGTGAGAAGAATCGCCCAGGAGAGCAGATTGTTTTGCCTTTTGGAGAAGGTTTTGATATCCTTGTCAACCCTTTCCCAATTCTCCCTGTTCATTTCACTATCCCTTCTCGCCATCATCAACTGCAGGCAATAGCAGAGAATTATGTACAGATACATCGCTTATTGAGGGCTTATCCGCAGCTAATGGTGTTCTATAATGGACCGAAGTGTGGTGCCAGTGCACCTGACCACTTGCACTTTCAGGCAGGAACAAGTGGTATGCTACCCTTGCAACGTGACTGGCAACGGCTTTATGAAACCTCTCTTCCGCTCTTAAAACTGAATGGTACAGAGGGAATCTATGAGATAAAGGACTATGTCTGTCCGGCTTTAGCCATTGTGAGTCATACAGAGAAACACGATGTTGAGCTATTCAGTCGTTTATATGAAGCACTTCCAATAAAGGAAGATGAGACCGAGCCGATGATGAATATCGTGGCATGGCGTAATGGGGAGGCGTTTATTTCAGTTGTGTTCCCACGTGAGAAGCACCGCCCTGATTGCTATTCGGCAGAAGGAGAGGCACAATGTCTGGTTAGTCCGGGTAGTTTAGATATGGCTGGATTGCTGATATTGCCCCGTCAGAGCGACTTCGAAGGGATGACGTCAGAGCGTGCTAAGGCTGTTTTGCGTGAGGTGTCGCTGTCAGATGAGGTGATGGCAGAAGTCGTAAAGCGGATTCGTAATAGGGCGGTTGACCTTGCTTTCGATGATTGGAAGCAAGAGCCTATAGTTTCGGTAGGTATTGTTAGCGGCGACGAAATTCGTTTTCAGTTAAATGGTACTTATACAATAGGGAACAAAGAGGTGATAGGCAAGCAGACCGTAAAACTTATGAACGGACGTGTTTTGTGGGATTCAGCAGACTATCCAGAACTTTGCTTTACGCCAAAGGATGATAATATGTCCTTCACTTTGGAAGATGTTACGATTGGAGTAGACTTCCATTGGGAGCGCAAAGAGGCACAAACCTTCCTTGGCAAGCTACGTTTTGTTGTCGATGGAGATAAGCTTTGGGCTATTAATGAACTACCTGTAGAACTTTATTTAGCAAGTGTTATCTCAAGTGAGATGAGTGCAACGTCTTCTCTTGAGCTTTTGAAGGCACATGCTGTTATCTCTCGCAGTTGGCTTTTGGTACAGATGAGAAGACGAAAAGCCATTGAAATGGGTATTCAGACAGCATCTACACCAGTAAAAGTGTCGGATGAAGAAGGTGTGGTATGGTATGATAGTGATGCACATACTTTGTTTGATGTCTGTGCAGACGACCATTGTCAGCGTTATCAGGGCATTACGAAGGCAACGAGTCCACATGTTGAAGAGGCAATAAAGGCTACCCGTGGACAGTTATTGATGAATGGAAAGGAAATTTGCGACGCTCGTTTCAGTAAGTGTTGTGGAGGTGTTTCGGAGGAATATGAATACTGTTGGGACAATACTCATAAGCCATACCTGCTCTCGGTAGTAGATAATGCTCCTTTGGGAACAGCCCCTACGATTGATCTCACTGATGAGAAGGCGGCACAGGAGTGGATTCTGTTGTCTCCAGAGGCTTTTTGTAATACAAAGGATACGGCAGTCTTGGGGCAGGTGCTTAATAACTACGATCAAGAAACACAAGACTTTTATCGCTGGACGGTAGACTTCACGCAGTCAGAACTTGCTGAGCTAATCCGTCGTAAGAGTGGTCTTGATTTCGGAGAGATTATTGACCTCCAACCTTTAGAGCGTGGTAAGAGTGGTCGTATCACGCGTTTGAAGATTGTAGGGGCAAAGCTCACACGTATTATCGGTAAGGAATTAGAGATAAGACGTACGTTAAGTGAGAGCCATCTCTACAGTTCTGCTTTCGTAGTAGAACGTAGTGAGATTGTGAATGGTGTTCCACAGCACTTCCGTCTTATTGGTGCAGGGTGGGGACATGGTGTTGGCTTGTGTCAGATTGGTGCTGCTGTAATGGGCGAGAAAGGCTATAGATATGACGAAATCCTCCATCATTATTACCAGACAGCAGCTATTGAAGCACAATACAAATAACGCATACGAAGATGCACGAGGAACAGAAGATAATCAATGGAATTCCTATTGTAGACCAGTGGCGTAGCTATTGGCTCTGGCTTCCTACGCTCTATTTGACACGTGGACTACCGTATGTTATCTTGTTGATGACTTCATTAGTCTATTTCAACAGAATGGGCTTGTCGAATGGTGCTATCACGCTGACTACATCGTGGTTTCTTCTGCCGTTTATCCTCCGCCCTTTGTTAGGAAGATTGGTCGTTGGCTATTGGAGTAAGTATGCATGGATAATTCTGACAGAGTTTGTTATGGCACTGAGTCTTGGTGGATTGGCGTTTATGGCATCATCTGTTGATTGGTTTGAGTGGACAGTCTTCTTCTTAATGATAATCGCAACGATGGCTGCCTTGCATGATGTGGCTATCGAAAGACTGTATAAGCGTGAAACGGCCTTGCATAATCGCCCTGCTTTCTTTGGAACTCGAGCCATTTCTTATATGCTTTCTATCATTGTGGGAATGGCTATCCCTGTTACGATAGCAGGAAACTTAGAGGTCATTTATAGGACGGTAGTGCCTTCATGGGCAACTATTTTTAGGGTTCTGTCAGTCTTATTGACCTGTTTGATGCTACTTCATGCAATTATACTTCCCAAAGATAATATTCATGCGAAACTCCCGATATGGACGGGAGTGACGCGTCAATGGTGGCATGATGTCAAGGCTGCCTTTGTTCTCCGTCCTCATTATGTGGCAAACTTGTGTTTCCTTTTTGCCTTTCTAATACCCGAAGGGATGTTTTTTAGAATAGCACCACTCTTCTTGATAGACCCAGGAAGTAATGCAGGATTGGCTCTTTCACCACAGGAGTTAGGATTAGTATTGGGAACAGTGGGTACGTTCTCATTAATTGGAGGCAGTGCCTTAGGAACTAATCTGGTGCGTCGTGATGGCTTAAAGCGTTGGTTGTGGCTGTTTGTTATAGCCTTGACCTTGCCAAAGTTTGTTTTTGTTTATCTCAGTTATTACTTTGTCTCCACCTTATCAATTATCAATTTGTGTGTGATTACCGAACAGTTTGGAGCAGGTTTGGGATTAACGGTTTATGTTGTATGGCTCACTCATTGTACGAAAGGGGAACACTCCACATTTACCTATTCAATAGGTACGGCAATAACAGCCTTCTCGTTGGTGATGACAGGATGGTTTACAGGTTTCTTGCAGGAGTATGTGGGCTATCGTCTATTCTTCCTTTTTGTGGCAATGTTGGGTGTTATCAGTTTTATAGTGACCTACTTTCTCCCTGTAACAAAGGAGATAGGAAAACGAAAAAGGATGGTTTAAATCCATTTAAAACGACGGTTTTGATGTTTTGTTTTCAGCCGTTAACCTTTATAAAAAAGTCATGATTTTGTTTGTACCTCACGAAAAATGTTGTACTTTCGCAAATAGATAGTTATAAAAAACAGTAAATAAAATGAAGATTAAGTATTTCTTAATGGCAGCTGTTGTCGCTTTGATGACAGCCTGTGGTACGGCTTCAAAAGTTCCTTTGACGGGTCGTACACATCGTGTCAGTATTTCTGATGCGCAGCTTCTTAGCCTCAGTAATCAGGAATATACAAAGTTTATGGCATCAGCAAAGCGTTCTACTGATGCAAAGAATACAGCTATGGTTCAGCGTGTAGGTCGTAACCTCGCTAATGCGGTGGAGACTTATTTACGTAACAATGGTTATGCCAATGAGATTAATAACTTCAAGTGGGAGTTTAATCTTGTTCAAGACAAGCAGGCTAACGCTTTTTGTATGCCTGGAGGTAAGATTGTTGTTTATGAGGGATTGCTACCTTACACACAGAATGAGGCAAGTCTGGCAATCGTTTTAGGTCATGAGATTGCGCATGCTGTAGCTAAGCACAGTGCTGAGCAGATTACAAAGCAGATGAATCAGCAGATGGGAACCAGCATTTTGGGTACTGTCTTAAACTCTGCTGTTGGTAGTGGAGTGGGTGATATCGCTTCACAGGTAGCGGGAGGATACTTCTCTTTCCGTAACTTGAAGTACAGTCGCGATAATGAAAGTGAAGCTGACTACATGGGACTTATCTTTGCTGCGATGGCTGGATATGACCCTGCGAATGCCGTAACATTCTGGCAACGAATGGCTGCAGCAACGAATAGTAGCCGTTCTGAGATTCTGAGCGACCACCCTTCAGATGCTCGTCGTATTGAGAATATCAAGAAGTGGCTGCCAGAAGCAGAGAAATATTATCGTGGTCGTGGCTCTAATAGTGTTTCTTCTACGGGATATTCACAGTCATCAAGAACATTGCATATAGGTGGTTCTTCGTCTTCTAAACGTTCAAACAAACGTTGATAATTTGAACGACCATCATTTTATAGTACCTTATTACGGCTATTTGCTTTTTAAAGAACGAAGGCACATAGCCGTAATTTTTATATAGTCAATACTGTTTGATAAAAAATGTAATGACATTCTTTAGCATATGAAATTTCTATCAAATAGACTTAGTCGTTTTAGACTCCGAAAAGTAATATTCTTCTGACCGAACAAGTCGTGCTGTTTTATGCTTGAAAAACGCCCTTTAAACAATCGATTAACCCTACTTTGGTAATATATTATAAGCTGATGAGCACTCCGCACCATTGGTGCTAAGCACTAACACGATATGTGCTAAGCATCAGCACGTCATGTGCTAAGCACGAATACGTTGGTTGATATACAAAGATGCGAGTATAATAGTCATCATCAAGAATATTAAAAGCCACTAACGGCTAATTTATGCGAAATGTTTATTAGGCGTTATGATTCGTATTATATTGCCATCTTGCAAAGAAATACTTTTCTGATAGTGGTAAGTAGCTGTTATAGTGTTGTTTTTTTATTGAAAGATTTGATAGAATCATCTTTTTTTATTATCTTTACAAGCGGAATTAAACCTTTATAACGATGATGGATTATCTGATACAAAACCTGTGGTTAACATGGTTGTTAGTAGGTCTTGTTTGTCTGATTTTAGAGTTGATGAACGGAGACCTTTACCTTATGTGCTTTGCGATAGGTAGTTTCTGTGCGTCACTTGCTTCTGCATTTACGGATAGCATAGTTGTTCACGTGATAGTCTTTGTCTTTTTCTCGGTATTGAGTATATTCTTGGTACGGCCGATAGCCCTTAAATATCTTCATCAAGGTGCGGATAAAAGATTAAGTAATGCAGATGCACTGATTGGTCGTGAAGGGAAGGTTACAGATACGATAGAGGCTGGTGGATATGGTAGAGTAAAGATAGATGGTGACTCATGGAAGGCGCAGTCGGTTGATGGAAAGGAAATAAATCTGGGTGCTGCTGTGCGTATTTTACGACTTGATTCTATCATTGCAACGGTTGAACGTTGTTAAACAGTAATCTGAAAATAATTAAATAACAAATAATAACCTTCGGTTTCTTGCCTCATTAAGATAATAAAATACTTAGGGTGAGGAATTAAAAACTTTAATGCTTATGGATATGATAGCTTATGTGCTGATTGCAATTGTTGTATTAGCACTCGTTTTTGCCAAGATGTCAATTGTGATTATTTCACAAAGTGAAACTAAGATTATCGAACGTCTTGGTAAGTATTATGCAACCCTTCAACCGGGTATCAATATCATTATTCCTTTCATAGATCATGCAAAGGATATTGTTGCATTGCGTGCAGGACGTTATACTTATACAAACTCAATTGACTTGCGTGAGCAGGTGTATGACTTTGATCGCCAGAATGTAATTACAAAGGATAATATTCAGATGCAGATTAATGCGCTGCTTTATTTCCAAATCATCGATCCTTTCAAGGCTGTTTATGAGATTAACAACTTGCCAAATGCGATAGAAAAGTTGACACAGACTACACTTCGTAATATCATTGGTGAGATGGAACTTGACCAAACACTGACTTCTCGTGATACGATTAATACTAAATTGCGTGCCGTTCTTGATGATGCTACAAATAAGTGGGGCATCAAGGTGAATCGTGTTGAGCTTCAGGATATTACTCCTCCAGCAAGTGTTTCTGAGGCAATGGAGAAGCAGATGCAGGCTGAACGTAA
>CAUTPS010000089.1:0-6909 GCA_963540415.1 uncultured Prevotella sp. | reverse complement strand
TCACTTCAATATATAAAAATACCTCACAAGGAATAATGCTGCGGAATTGAGGATTATTATAAATTTTTTATTTATAATTATATTTTGTGTGATTTATAACCTTAATTCCGCAGCATAAATTCTTGTAAGAACTCTAAGTTTCTGAGAAACAAAGTTCTCAAAACACTTGGATATGTCAGAAATAAGCCATAATAACTATATACTAACCATCTTCCATTTATATTTCTTTTTTTCTTTATTAAAAGCTTTGTTACTTATTTCTATAAAAGTTATATTATAATCATTATTTATTTTTTTCACCTCTGTCTTTAAATAATGGACTCTTTTTTGTTTATCTGTAACCTGCACTATTATACCGCTTTTATTGTAACCATAGGCAATAGTTGTTGCAATTATAAAACTGGAAGACCTTGTATATCTAAAGCCTGGCCCAAGTACAGGAAATCCTTGCGAATCTATTATCTCAAAATGCGCAGGATATTCATAAACTACTTGTGCGCTCAAATTATAGGGTAATTTTTCCCTTGGATCTGAACAAGAGAATAATACTAACACGAATATAAAAAAATATTTCATTATTGTACTGGCTTAAAAAGTAAGTTCGTGTTCGCATCTTATAATGTCTTAATTCCGCAGCATAAATTCTTGTGAGAACTCTAAGTTTCTGAGAAACAAAGTTCTCAAAACACTTGGATATGTCAGAAATTTCACCTATCTTGGTGCTGCAAACATAACAAGTAAGCAAAAAACTGACATGACAAAGGTAGCAATTAAAAACGAGAATATCACTTCTTTCGGTGGAATTTACATCATTTCTTTGTGGCTTTTCATACTTCCCCATTGGTTTGGGTGGGGGATTTCATGTCTATGCAAGAACCAAGAACCCCAGAAAATCCCCATATCAATGGATAAATCCCAAAAATGTCACTTCAATATATAAAAGTACCTCACAAGGAATAATGCTGCGGAATTGAAGTCCTATAACAATCCTCCAGTAATCTCTCCAAGTCCGAAGCCTTGTAGAGAATCTTTCCTGCAAACTGCGTGTAGGGAATAATCTTTCTGTCTCGATAGTCTTGCAAGGTGCGAGGGCTTATATACAGCCGCTCGCACACCTCCTTTCCCGTTAGGAAATGCTCACCGCCAAATAGAGGCTTGTGCGTCTGTGCCACTTCCTTAATTCTCCTGTTCACACTGTGGATAGCGGACAGCACCACCTGCATATCGTCCGTATCCATGCTTAAATCTCTAATTGTTTCCATCTTTTCATTGTTTGTCTATTTGTTGCTCTTGGTTTTCTCTGATTTTGTCTGTAACAACCGCTCCACATCTTCACGCTTATAATAGCACTTGTGTCCGATTTGTGCAAACGGCAGCACGCCCGTATCTCGGTAATGCTGTAAGGTGCGCTTGCTGATATTAAGCAGCCTACACACATCACCATTGTGCAGCCAATCAGTGTGCTTACTCGATTCTCCAAATGCCTTGTGGCAGGTCTGGGCAAGAGCGACAATTTCGTCCCTCAGCATTGCCCATTGCTTGTCGGTAATGATAAAATATCCCATAGCGTTATATTGTTTTGTTTATATTTTCCTTTTGCGATTTGCTTTCCATCGCATGTTTCTGCGTGCAAAAGTATTCGCTTCTTTCCATTCCACAAAGCAGTGGGGAACAGTAGGGAAGAATAGGGAAACCGAAGGAAATGCGGTTATCTTTCTTACTATTCTGTAGTTCCTTATCTTCCTTTTTTCTAGGTTTGTTTTAGTCAAAGCAATACAGTGCAGATTGAAGCAAACAGGTACAGACATTTCCTATTACTTTTCTACACTTGTGCGCTTGTTCTTGGCTTAAATCCTTATTTTCCTGCTTCTTCCTGTCAGAAATCCGTGAGAAATTCATTGCCAATGAGTGCAACATTATGCAAGCATGCTCAGATTGCTTGGAACATTGACATTCTCGCCGTAACTTCACTCTTGGAAACCAAAACGGGTAAACAATGAAAAATGAAGCAGATAAAAGCAGAATGAAAACAACTGGCAATTCTACCGAACGCAGGGGAAACACCTCCAAGAACAGCGAGATAGAAACCTATCTCCGTGCGCACTATGCGTTCAGGTATAATACCGTGCTGGGCAGGACGGAATACCGAAGCAGTAAAGATGCAAGCAATCGTTTCACAAAGGTTGGTCGCTATGAAATCAACTCTCTCCGTAGGGAACTTGACTCCGACGTGGGCATCATTACATCGTCCGACAATCTCTATTCCATCATCGAAAGTAGCTTCTCGCCACGCATCAATCCCATACAGGAGTATTTCAAGGCTTTGCCAGAGGTTGATGCTTCAGAAGTGCTGCACAAGATAGAGGTAAACCAAAGCACAATAGCCAACCTTGCATCGTGCGTTATCGTCCGCAACTCTGAAAAGTGGCTGCCATACCTTACCAAATGGCTTGTTGCAGTGGTTGCCAACGCTATGGACGACCGTGAATGCCGTAACCATACCTGCCTTGTACTGACAGGAGAACAGGGAAAGTTCAAGACCACCTTTCTTGATTTGCTTTGTCCACCCGCGCTTAAAGGTTACAGCTACACAGGAAAAATATATCCGCAGGAAAAAGACACGCTTACCTATATCGGTCAAAACATTATCGTAAACATCGACGACCAGCTCAAAGCCCTTAACAAACGTGACGAGAACGAGCTGAAGAACCTCATCACCTGCCCGATGGTCAAATACCGTATGCCCTACGACAAGTATGTGGAGGAACACCCGCACTTGGCGAGTTTCGTAGCATCGGTAAACGGCAACGATTTTTTGACCGACCCGACAGGAAGCAGACGCTTCCTGCCCTTTGAGGTACTTGCCATCGACATTGAACGAGCAAAGGAAATTTCTATGGATGCCGTCTATACCGAAGCGAAAGCCTTGCTAAACGCAGGCTTTCGATATTGGTTTAACGATGAAGAAATCACGGAACTCTACAAGGAGAGTGAGGACTTCCAAGTACAGACCGCAGAAATGGAACTACTATTACGCTGTTTTGAAAAGCCAACAGAGGACAATCCTCATTGTGCTTATATGACCACTACCGAAATACTCGCCTACTTAGGCATCTATACCCATCAGCCTTTGACACTCAAACGTATGGGCGAGGCACTCAAAAGAGCTGGCTTTGAAAAGGTAAGCAAGAGGCGTGAGGGTTGTAGTCCTGTCTATGTGTATAAGATTAGGAAAATCCACCCCTGCCCACTGGTAAATAGCTGTAGTAGTTTGATGTAGTAGAGTGTATAGTATCATCGTTTATTACAAAGTATTGTTGATTATCAATAACTTACATTAAAGAAGTATGTAGTAAGAAGAAAGTGAAAAAAGTTTTTAGGGGAAAAACTTTAGGAAGCAAAAAAGCATAAATGAAGTTTGCGCTATCAGCATAATCAAAATATAATCCTATATAAAAATCAGAATGAATAAATGTTCAACCAATAATTATAATAACAATGAAAGAAGAAGAATTATCACGCATTAAGCGATACTCCATAGTGGAGTATCTTGAAAGGAAAGGTATCAAACCAGTGCGCAGCACACCAGCCTATGCTCTTTACCATTCACCGCTTCGTGAAGAAACGCATCCGAGCTTCAAGGTGGATACAGAGAAGAACCTCTGGATAGACTATGCCGATGGCAGGGGCGGAAGTATTATCGACCTTTGTATGCGATTGGAAGGCTGCACATTGTCGGAAGCCATCCGCCTTTTGGGACGGAACGCTCCCGATTATACTGCTTGCAATTCTCAAAAGGCAGACAGGGCAATGAAAAGAAGTAGCATACCTATGGCATCCGCAAGTGGAGTAAGGAGACTGATAGAAATATCAGACACCTTACCTCCACACTTATTAAAGTATCTTGAGGAAGACCGCTGCATCAACTTAGAAAAGGCTACGCCCTTTCTGCGTTGTATCAGCTATGAGGTAAGAGGGCTGCACTATCAAGCCATAGGTTTCGCCAACCAATCGGGCGGTTATGAGCTTCGAGATAATGGAATGTTCAAGGGAACGATTGCACCAAAGGATATTACTCCGATATTTGCGGATAGGGCAGAGCCTATTTGTATTTTCGAGGGATTTATGGATTTCCTTTCCTTCCTTTCAATGAAAGAAGAAGTCAGCCATTGTCTTGTGATGAACTCCGTAAGCAATGTTGCAAGGGCTATCCGCTATCTGAACGACCGACACCTAACCCATATCCGTGCCTTCCTTGACAATGATGATGCAGGAAAGAGGACAACCAATGATTTCATCAGGGCTGGTTTCAAGGTAGATGATATGTCCGTGCATTACAGGAACTTCAAAGACCTCAACGAATATCACATCCACAGGGTGCGTGAACAGCAGAAAAGCCTATCATTGACGATGTCACAAACACAAACCAATCCCATAAAGGTAAAACAAGTTAAACATAAAATGAGATAAAGACATGGAAAAGAAGAAAACAACAGAAGAAGAGTATGACCTTTCATATTATTTGGGTGGTAACGAAGAAGATACCTATTCAAAGCCTAGCAAACAAAAAGACAAGTTTATCCCTGAACGGGAAGTGGTCAGGAAGCAGGAAAAAAGAACACCCATGAACCAGGTGGACGCTCTTTCGGAAAAGATGGAATATGAGCAGCATACTGTATCATCACAAGATGCAGTGCCATCACAGCACACAGAGAACGCAGCCGTTCAAAGACGCATCAGTGCCAAAATGAGAAAGGAGACGCTCGAAGCATACAAACAAACCTACCTTACTCCCATCAAGTTGATAAGTAGAAAAGCTGTCTATCTGAGCAAAGAGACACAGGAACGTGCCGACTTCATTGTACGAAGATTGGGCGACAGGGGGAACAATCTTTCAAGCTTCGTGGAGAATATCGTGCGTAGCCATTTAGAAGAGTATGGGGAAGACATCGAGAAATGGAGGAAGCTGTAAGCACAAAAAAGGATTGAGGGTTTTGCACAAAAAGGTCATTCCTTTTCCTTGAAACCCTCGACCCTTCCCCAAAAGAAATAAAACCATATTATTAGTCCAATGCCTGAACGGTGAGAATACCACGAACGCAGTTAAACACGGAATGTCGTGCATCCACTTTCGGTAGGAGCAACACCCTTAGGTGTTATCGGCATTTTAACTGATATTGCAAGACGTCAGTTTGTACCCACAAACTGCGCTTGCTCCCCTCGCCAAACAGTCGGGGAGATTAGACCGTAATCACTCCGTTCTCATCGGTCAGCGTTCAGAAATTAAGCAGCAACGAATCATCCATAATGATTAACTTTCAGAGAAACTTATATGAAGAAATACAGAAGAAAAGCTACCCAATGGCAGCAGAAGGACAATGAAGAAAAACAGATGAACAAGACGGAGTTCATCAAGGTTAGGTGTACTTCGGAGGAGAAGCAGCGCATCAAGGCAAAGGCAGAAAGTACAGGGCGGAAGTTCTCCGAGTACTGCCGTGAGATTCTTTTGAATGGTGAAGTGGTAGCCGTTCCCAAGATGACCGACAATGAAAAGGAAGCCATTGCCGTACTCCACCGAACGGGAATGTACTACGCACAGGTTTCCAACCTCATCAGGATAAAGGACGAGTCATGGGTGCCGATAACCAAGAACCTTTCCATATGTGCCAAAGAAGCATTTAAGCGTTTTTTCGACCCTCACTTCCGCATTGGTGACGATATATATAAGGTCTTAAATCTGCCGAGGTATGATAGGAAAGTGTAAGGCGATAGCGCACGGAAGTACTGCATTGGACTATATCTTCAGAGAGGGCAAGCTGGGTAATCGGCTTGCCTTCCATAACCTTTGTAGCAGAGACTCAAAGGCTATTTACGAGGAAATGAAGTTGGTCGGCGATTACAATACCAGATGCAGAAACAAATTCCTGCGCATTGAAATCGGCATCGCACCACAGGACGAGAAGAAACTATCAGTTTCTGAACTTGCCCAAATAGCCCATCTGTTTGCCAAGAAAATGGGACTTGACAACCATCAGTGGGTGGCAGTAACGCACAAGGATACAGACAACAGACACATTCACATCATTGCCAACCGCATCAGTCTGTACGGTGAGGTATATGATACCACTTTTGTGAGCAACAGGGCTGCAAGGGTGGCGGAGGACATCAGCAGGGAGAAAGGCTTGACCATCGCAAAGGAGGTCAAGGCGGAGAGAAAACACCAAAAGGCAAAAGTCAATCCCACAAGGGAGGAAGCAAAGAAAGAACTGCAAGGGATATGCTATACCCTGCTTGATAAATACAAAGGTACAGGCATCACGGGACATTCTATGTTCCTCTATGAGTTGAACAAGCATGGAGTAACCATAGATCGTATGAAGAACAAGCAGGGCAAGGTCTATGGCTTGAAATTCTCATACGGAGAACATATGTTCAAGGCTTCGGAAGTAGGCAGGGAGTTTGGCTACCGTTCCTTGCAGAAGAACTTCGAGGCAGGTAAGAAAGCCGATACGAATAAATCTGACCAAGTAATACGCAAATCGTCAAAGCATACAGATACCAAGGAAGCAGGCTATCAGCTCGTACCCCCAAGCCGTTCATACAGTCCACCACCAACTAAGGAAACGCCAAAAATCGCACAAACGATAAGAGATATGGCAGATGCAGCCATCAGCACAGCCGATGATTTGGTGGAGGGAGTAGGCGGAATGATTACACCAACGACACATGGCGATGACTATGCCGAGACCGAATGGCAGCGCAAGCTCAGAAACCAAGCTAACAGAAAGAAGAAGCGAGGGAGAGGATTATCCCAAATCGGTCATTAGGGACTTCTGATGTAGGCTTCTAATGATCGCCATTAGAAAGTTTGAATTATATTTCCTTGATTAACAATAAGTTGTCAACTTT
>CAUTPS010000088.1:0-6993 GCA_963540415.1 uncultured Prevotella sp. | reverse complement strand
TCGTATACGGCGCTACATACATATAGGAGTACGCAAACTCTGATACAAAGCATAAGGGTCGACCAAGCCAGGTCGGCTCTTGCTTTTATCAGTCCTGTCCACTTTCGGCATGGCAAGCACCTTGGGGCTGAGAAGGTAGATGAAGACGGACATGCCGCATTGGCGGTACCATCCCAACCTTGTCATTGCAGCTTGGTAGATGAGGGTGTCATCAAGATTGCTCTTTGTGACTCTCTTCAGGACAAGCAGGTTCTTGTAGATGGTTCCACATTTCTTCCATCGCTTGACTATCACTACCCTTACCTTGTGACGCATCCATGGCCCGAACTTATCCCTAAGGTACGTGGACATACTGCCTATGCGGTAGTAGTTGACCCAGCCCCTTATGGTTTGGTTCAGTTTGGTGAAAACTTTGGACAAGGGCTGCGCGCTCGCCCTTTTACGTACGAGTATCGACTTGACCTTGTCCTCCAGCTTCTCCTTTGCCTTGTCCGTTGGCTTGCACTGCCAGCCTTGGGTGCCCTTCCAGAACGTAAAGCCCAGGAAATTGCTCTTGCCGGGCCTTACAACTTTGGTCTTGGTCGCACTGACTTTCAGACGCAACTTGCGCTCGAGCCAGCTGCTGACCGATGCCATTACTCTGTCCGCTGCCATCTCACTCTTGACAAAGATGTCGAAGTCGTCTGCATAGCGGACAAACCTCAGACCTCTGCTTTCGAGTTCCTTGTCCAGTTTGTCAAGGTAGATGTTGGAAAGCACTGGAGATATGCAGCCGCCTTGGGGAACGCCCTCCGCGGTGGCATGTACCAGCCCCTCCTCCATCACTCCCGCCTTTAGGAACGAGCGGACCAAGTGGAGAGTAGCAGAGTCATTGACCTGCTCTCTGAGGATTGAAATCAACTTGTCGTGATTGACCGTGTCGAAGTACTTCTCTATGTCGAAGTCCACCACCCACTCATATCCCTCGTTCAGATATCCAAGCACCTTCTCCATTGCCTTGTGGCAACTGCGGTTGGGACGGAAACCGTAGCTGTGGTCGCTGAAAACTGGCTCGTACACCTTGCCCAGCACTTGCGCCGCGGCCTGCTGCACTACCCTGTCAACGACCGTAGGGATGCCCAGCGGCCTTTGCTTGCCGTTAGGCTTGGGGATGTAGACACGTCTTACGGGGAATGCCTTGTATCGCTTGCCCTTTACCGAGGCTTTTATCTCCTCTATGTGGGCTGGCATATACACCTCAAGCGATTCAACCGACATCTTGTCCATGCCGGCTGCACCATGGTTGCGCCTGACTGACATCCAGGCTTCCCGGAAGTTTCTTTCTTCTACAATCTCGTCTATTAATTCCATTTGCTGCTCTTCGTTCTGCTTGTAAATATACATCGGAGCCTCACCACTACATCCAAGCCGGAAGGATTACGATTCCATCACTCTGCTCTTGTCTCGCTTTCTGAATCCCAATGCATTGTTTACAGCGATTTGCACTATATATACATTAACCCCTTCGGTGACGGTGACGCACCTACTATGGGCTCAGCTGACTCCCACCCATGAGCTTTTTATCGCACGTGTCTCCACGCTGGGTGGGCCTCTCGGGGTAAGGCACTAACCTTATGACGGCCACAACCTCTTGGTTTACTGCTTTGGGGAGTACGTTTACCATTCGGGCTTCAACTTGTTTCGCAGTCTTACCCATTCCCATTTAGCCTTGTACCAAGTTTCTGTCCGTAGGCTCGGCCGTCTCGCTACGTGGCTTCCTTCATCCTTGACATTACTGACAACGACTTGCCTTTCGCTTCGCTTGGCGGTAAATACCTGCGACTGGAGTTGAACCAGTTAGGTTTGTGTCATGCCCGACACACGAAATTGAGCCATGGATTCACCAGCAAATGGTGAGTCCATGGTTCTTTTATTTAATTAATGGCGTAATATCATTCGATTACACTTAGCTTACCCTGCATGTTGTAGAACTTTCCGTCAGGAGCGGCGATATTCGTCCATACGGTTCCTGTGTTGTAGTTCTGCACATGCACCACGTTGGACTTGGTGGAGTTGGGTTCCGACCAATAGAGCATGAAAACGTTGGGCGCGACTTCTACAACCGTTGGCAGCACGCTGTCAGTGACGCCCTTATAGCCGCCATTCAGTCCCAAGAACGTCATGTGGTGAGCATCCTTGAAGGAATTGCGGAAGGCGAAAGCGCCGAAGTCCACCTTGATGGCACGGCCGATGGGTGGATAGGGATTGAAGATTTTCCACTCCTGCTCACCCTTGAAAACCTTGGCACCGAAGACCAGATTGTCCTTGCCGGGCATCTGAGGATAGAGCTTTTCCATGGCCGAAATCAGTTCGTCGGCATTGTGGCTCTTGGCGGCAGCCTGGCGGTAGTCGGCAAGATACTTGCTGATGGTGTCGAGAATGCCAGGCTGGTAATTGCTGCTGATGATGAAATGCGACGGGATGACCGTCGTGGGGTTGAGTTGCTTGATGGTGCTGATGACATTCTGCCAACGCTCAATACCTTTGTCGCCCTGAGTGTCAGCCATCCAGGGATGTCCTTCCTGTGCCACGCTACTGGCGCCGACGACGGTACGCAGACTGGGGATCCACACGAAGGGATGGGCAGAGTCGTCCTTATTGTACTTGATTTGCAGATCATTGCCCTCTATAGCTGGCAACGAGTCAACAGGCTGCGGCACGAAGAGCGTGTCGGGAGCGTCGGCACCCAGCTGATTCTTCCAAACGCCAAGCTTGGAATCTTTGGAAGCCTCGATGAGGTAAGCGGTCTGGGCCGTGGAGAGAATCTGTACATCAGGGAAGGCCTTGCGGATGACGTCGAGTCCAAAGTAGTAATTAGGATCGTTATAGGAAACGAAGACATACTTCAGATTCTTCTTCAGTCCCTTGATTTCCTTGACGACCTCCTCGGCATATTGCTTCTGGAACTGTGCATTGACGAGTGCGGCATCCTTCTTGCCGTAGACGATGGTTGAGGTCACGGGGAAGATGGCTTTTGGCCCAGGATTATAGACTTTGAGCTGCAGACCCTTGGCAAAGCCGGTCAATGCAAATGCCATAAAGGCAAAAAACAGTGCTAGTTTCTTTATAATAATCATTTATTTAAGTTTTTGTTGTTTTCTTTTCAGTTGCAAAATTAATATATTATCTTTGTACACGGTTTGCAAATTAAGTCAATGACTTATCATATTACGCCAAAAGTATCTGGTTACTATCTAAGTCCGAGACAATAAAGTGATAGGAAGATGAACGAAGAACAAAGAGCCTACATTGATTATGTCAATACTGCTGCACGCGACAAGGTGATAGTGAAGGTCACAGGACGTGAGGGCATTGACTTGGGACCCTATAGCATCAACCGCACACAGCTTGTCGAGGCGGTCACGGGTACGCTGCACGTTAAGGTTGATGGTCAGGAATATTTTGTGCCGAACGGCTATGCATGCTGGATGCCAAGTAATACCGTCCATGCGCTGACTAGTTGCAACCGCCGCATCGTGCTTCGCTTTTTCTTCTTCTCGTCTGAGGATGTATCGGATGGGGGTGCAGACCATTTCTCCGTTCACTATGTCTGTCCATGGGCATCGACCAATTTTCGCTTCATCGCTCAGAAGGCTCCCTTCATAAGCAGAGGCGAACATGACCTCTACGCCTTCTGTCTCTCATTCTTCCACACTTTCCGCAAGGAGGAGAGGCAGATGATGTTGCCCATCAGAGGCATCGATGCTGACACCCCATCCACACTGCGTAAGGCGATGGACTACCTGCGCAACCATCTGGCCGACAACGTGAAGGTTGAGGATGCTGCCAAGACTGCTGGCATCTCGTCAAGAACGCTAGGTCGGCAGTTCAGTGAGGCCGGTACCACGTTCAGCGAATACCTGAGTTATCAGCGCATTATCAGTGCATTGGAACTGATGGCCGATAAGACGAAGACTCTCAAAGAGGTGGCATACGACACGGGATTCAGTACACCGGCCAACTTCAACCGCGCCTTCAAGCAGGTGATGGGAGTGGCACCATCGGAGATGCGGAGAAGACAAGTTTAGAGTCATTAAGTTCTTGATTGATAAATAATGAGTAACTTAACATACCACTCTATCTGTCCGATTTAAAGACTTACAGAGTGAAAAGTTGCTGCTCAAGCAATAAAGATACTTGCGACCTTTAAACCGTTATCTCTATGAGAATACCTTCGGGTCCGACGATACAACTCTCATAATAGCCATCGCCCGTTGTGCGAGGACCGGAGATGCAGGAGAAGCCATCTGCTTGCAGCTCCTGCGTCTTAGCATCTACTGCCTGTTTGGAGCCGACAGCCAGCGAAAAGTGAATGTATCCAGCCCGGAACCGCTCCGTAACTGGCTCCGTCACCTCAGGGCGTGCCATAATCTCGATACGAGCTCCACCATCGGGAAGTGTAAGGATATAAGTGCGTAGCCCTGTACGTGGATTGTGATACTGTTCATTGGACGTGCAGCCGAAGTGACTGACGAAAAAGTCACGCATAGCCTCAATGTCAACGCAATAAAGTGCAATATGGTCTATTCTCATTTTCCCAATTATAATAGCTTCACAAAATCAATTTGCCCTACAATGTTACGTGAGCAAAGATATAAAATTTCAAGTTCAAAAGTATTTTTCTCACACTGAAACGGCAGTTTCTCTTCCGTTATTACATCTAGGCCCAACTCATTTTTCAATCAGATAGTCAATGAAAGTGCGAAATGTGTTGGTAGGCAGATTCATCTATGAAGCGCCTGAGGATTTAGAATCGTAATGGCACGGTTCTCTATCTTGATGACGCCATCCTGTTCCATCTCTGCCAAAGTCCTTATCAATGAAAATTTCTGTATGCCGAAACTGTCGGCAATCTCCTGTCGGCTGCGGTCGAGGGTGACCGTGAGGCTTTTCTGCTCCTTTGAGCGACGGTTCAGATAGAAGGCTATTTTCTCCCGACTGTCATCAGGCTCAGCATACGCGTTTTCTTTGTAAGATAGACATTGATATCGCAAATCATACGAATGAAGTTCATACGCAGCTGCTTGTCAAGGTCAATCAGCTTCAGCAGATTGTCTTTGGTCATGCGCAGCACCCTCACCTTACTTTCGGTCTCCACACTCACGGGCATGGAATTGTCGGTAGAGAAGAGCAAGGCAGGAGCTATCATGTGGCCTTCGTGCAGCCGCGTCATCTCCACCAGCTTGCCGCCATGTGAGGCCATGCGGCAGACCAGCGTTCCACTGATTACGATGTCGGCATATTGACAGGGCAGACCTGTGAGGGCATAGACCTCATAACAGTCATAGTCGACGATACTGTGTGGCACGGCGGAAAGGCATAAGTCAATCGTGCTCCGCTTCATTCCGGCAAAGAGGGGGCATTTCTTCAGTGCTGCAAAAACAAAATCTTCCATAAGCTAAATGGTTGTTAGGGTGTCCAGTTTGTTGTGCCAATTTTAGCTCACTTTTCTGAGCGTCTTGGTCCGTTCTGTAACCCAATTCTTGGGCAGGTGCTCGGTTGACCAGGCACTGATGTCCTTAAGTTTCACATTTACAATGCGCTCTTTGAAATTAATTGTTTTTGTAACGAATTCGTTCGCGACTTTAGGATATAACGGTATCGTTAGAACGAAAGAGGTCACGCCGTACAGCTTGTTGGGTGACTTCTTGCTCTTGTAGATGCCAAAAGTAGATTCAATGATGTCGGATGACAAGTTGATGCTCTTGTTCTCGGTGAGAGGAGTCTCTTCCCTTTTGAAGTATTCAAGCATCTTGATGCCAACACGTGCCTGCCGATAGTGGGCATTGCCTAAGACATGAGTAATGATGTAGGACCTGCACTTTCTACTTGTCATAATCGAGAAGCCTTCGTTCTTGCAGATGGTCTCGACGTGCCTTACAGCACAAATGACGGTCTGTAGTTCCCTCAACAAGGACTCATAATCCTTTATGAATGCATACGCTTCCTGCATTTTCTCCGGGAGAGTGTCATAACAGTTAAGCATCTCATTACCCCAAAGAACCCATGAGGACATATTCATGAATCGTGATATGGCTCTCATGTTGGGAGGCAGCAAGTATGCCTTGTCGGTCAGATGATACTGCAACCGTTTCTTGCCAAGGAGTGTCGTAAGCTCCGTAAAATCAGATTGCTCCCCATAAACCTCCTTGAGGATTACACCCATGGAATGACTAATGTCTGCATGATATATATGCCCGGATCCAGTAATACCCTTGACCAGATTATGGCCTTTGTCACTTATGATGTAATCGGAATCACTTCCAGCGGATTTTTCTGCTGCCTTTATTCTGTCTTGAACGTCATCGCCATTGAAACCCTTACTGACCGACATGTCAAGGACCGTAACATCCTCATGTCTTAAAGGACGCCCCTGATGCTCGGAAGGAACACCGAGAGTCAAGAGAAGTTTCTGCCCATTTATGGCAATGCTCTCATCCACGACCATTGCGAACTTCTTGTCCTTGTATGGCTGGTCATCCTGGTAGACAGAGAGACCAAGTTTTTTAACCCAGTTCTCAACTGTGTTGTAGCACGGGGCCTTTCCGAAAGCATCACCCAGCAGCTCGGTGAAGATCTCCAGGATTGTCACTACTGTTCGCAGCCCACATGGTGTACGCATGTAGATTAAAACGCAGAGTTGAATGACTATAAGAGGGAATCTATGTCCGGGAACAGGCTCGAAAGTAACCGACTTTGTTCTTCGGTCAATGTTATCTTATCTTCCGAACGTCTTTTTTTAAGCTCCTTCTGGGCTTTGTCATACTTAGCCTTGAACTTGTCTTTTTGAGATGCAAGTTTCTTGTTCTCTTTACGAAGACGTTTTAGCTCCTCTTGGGGTGTCTCTTTATCACGGTTTGAATCTAACTTTTTCATTGATTTGTATACTCTTGAATTGTACTTCAAAGTTACTAAAAAACAATGAGTTATGCAAATTTTCAAAGAACTATTTCG
>CAUTPS010000087.1:0-7023 GCA_963540415.1 uncultured Prevotella sp. | reverse complement strand
CTTAAAGGGCACCTTTTGCAAGTCAATTAGGCGTCTTTTAGAAGCCAAAAGAGCATGTATTGGTTCTGAATCACATGAAAATAGTTTACAAACACAGACTAATATGGGAATAATTTATGGAAGACAGAACACTAAAAAAACAGGAACACACATTTAGTATGCCCCTGCCTTGATATTGTTTAAGCCGGTTTGTTCAGCTGTTGATACTCAACAGCCGAGCATAAAACGCCAATGCGCAACCTATTACTTTCTAATACACATACGAGCCTCAACAACATTCACGATGTAGTCGCCTAATTTCTCACATTCTTGTATGATATCCATATACAGCGTACCAGCAGTGTAGCTATACTTATGTTCGTTGATATCATTGATATTCTGTGTGCGCAATTGGGCACGATAGTTGTTGATGTCACTTTCAATAGCAAAGGTACGGTTCACGTCGACCTCACGCTTATACTTTATCAGTACAACACTCATCTGTGACAAAGCATCATCGGTGAGTTCGAACATCTGCTTGATATTGTCATACTGATTCTCGGTAAACTCCTCCTTACTGCTACGTAGACGGCTAATCGTTCGTGCAATGTTAAAGCAAGAGTCACCGATACTCTCAATTTCAGTAATCTCACGAAGCATATCACGCACCTTTTCCTTCGTGTCATCACTCAGGTGAGCATCGCTGACCTGGTCAAGATACTTCGCAATCTCTACCTCCATATTATCAGATATACCCTCATATTTCTCTATACGTTCATAGAGTTTCTCGAAAGCATCATCATCTTTTGTCGTCAGAAGGTCACGCACCATACCAAACATACGATGTGTACGCTCTGCGTATGAGTGAATTTCCTTTGAAGCCTCAAGCACTGAAAGCTCTGGAGTCTTCATGATACCCGAATGGATAAAACGCAGACGGAAGTCATCTTCCTCCTTATTAGCCTTCGATTTAATAATCCAACATACGACACGTTCCATCTGTGGAATGAACCAAATAAGCAAGGCAGTGTTGCAAACATTGAAACAAGTGTGGAACATTGCTAATACAATTGGTAAGGTAGCAGCCTTTTCTGCAGCCGTAGACTTATCATTTACTGGGTCATAACCTACGAGTCCGCAAACAAAGTTGACGAAAGGATAGAACAAACACATCACCCAAAAGACACCAAAGACATTGAAAAGCAAGTGGGCAAAGGCTGCACGTCGTGCCTGTGTATTCGCTCCAAGAGCTGCAAGATTGGCTGTTGCTGTTGTACCAATGTTCTCACCCATCACCAAAGCAATACCAAGATAGATTGGCAATACACCCGTTGAACAGAGCAGAATGGTGATAGCCATTACCGCAGCAGAACTTTGTACGATACAAGTAATAACTGTTCCTATCAGCAGGAAGACAATAATCGTCAAATGACTGCTTGTGTCAAAGGATGAGAAGAACTTGATTGCATCTGGATTATGCTCTAAATCAAGGTCTTTTCCACCACTACTCAACAATACAAGGGCAAAGAACAGGAAGGCAATACCAAAGAGGAAATCACCGATGTAACGCCGTTTCTTGTTGTAAATGAGGATAATCCCAATAAAGAAAGCAGGGAAGATAACCAAGGTTAGATCGACATTGAAACCCAAGGACATAATCCATGCGGTGAGCGTTGTTCCGATATTAGCTCCCATAATGACCGAGATAGCTTGCGCAAGGGTAAGCAGTCCTGCATTAACAAAGCTCACCGTCATCACCGTTGTTGCTGATGACGACTGTACCGCACAAGTGATAAAGGTACCTGTAAGCATTCCAGTGAAACGATTGGTGGTCATTGCACCTAAAATGTGACGAAGTTGAGAACCTGCCATCTTCTGCAGAGCCTCACTCATAACCTTCATTCCGTAGATTAACAGGGCAAGAGAGCCCATAATCTTCATAAAGATAATTGCATAGTCGCTTGTACTCATATATTTAATTTAAAAAGCTTCAAATCTTAAGACAAGTGCCCATTAAATTGTTTTCTATCAACAACTCAATGAATGAAAGGGAGTATTTGTCTTTAAAAGGCTGATGACAAAGAACATATAAAGTTACCATTCTTTATAAACAACTTTATTATCAGTAAGACTACAAGATGTCCCAAACCATTCTTTTCTATTGCTTCTTGTGCTTTATGGCTATCTAAACACATCATTTATCAAGCCACAACATATTTTTATTTTCGACTGCAAATATACGAAAAGACCTCCCTATCCTAAAGGAAAGAGAGGTCTTTTATTTTGCAATATACGTTTTTTAACCAAAATAACTAACGACTTCTTTATGCGTCTTGCTGGCGAACACCCATACGAGCCTCAACAACATTGACTACATAGTCGCCTAATTTCTCACACTCCTGAATGATGTCCATGTACATTGTTCCTACTGCATAGGTGTACTTATGGTCGTTCACATCGTTGATATTCTGCGAGCGTAATTGGTTGCGGTAGTTGTTAATCTCGGTCTCAATATTGAACGAACGGTTCACATCGTTGTCCTGACGGTGACCAACAAGAATACGATTCATCTGTGTCAGAGCATCGTCTGTCAACTCAAACATCTGATGCATGTGGTCATACTGCTCCTGTGTAAAGTCTTCCTTACTATTGATAAGACGGCTGCAAGTACGAGCAATGTTATAACAAGCATCTCCGATACTCTCCAACTCAGAGATTTCACGAAGCATAGAGCGTACCTTCTCCTTGGTTTCATCACTCAGGTGAGCATTAGAAACTTGGTCGAGATACTTCGCTATTTCTATCTCCATATTATCAGAAATACCTTCATACTTCTCAATACGACTATAGAGCTTGGTGAATTTATCTGTATCTTTCTCGCCAAGTAGCTCACGAACCATACCGAACATACGCTGAATACGCTCAGCAAATGACTTTATCTCCTTTGAAGCCTCAAGCACAGAAAGCTCTGGAGTCTTCATGATACCAACCTGAATAAAGTGCAGACGAAACTCGTCTTCATCCTTGTTTGCCTTTGGCTTGATAATCTTGCAAACCAGTTTCTCCAAATACTTTATAGGACCAACGAGGATAAGTGTGTTGGCAACGTTGAAGGTTGTATGGAAAGCTGCAAGCACAAAGCTTAGTTTAGCAGCATTGGCAGCGAAACCAGGAGCACCCTTTGGCATCGTTACATCATAGCCTACCCAATCGCAAATCATATTGATAAAAGGATGGAAGATACATAACACCCAAAGAACACCGAAGACATTGAACACCATGTGAGCCATAGCAGCTCGGCGAGCCTGTGTGTTTGCTGTCAAAGCAGCAAGATTTGAGGTTACAGTTGTACCGATATTTTCACCCATTACGAGTGCAATACCCTGGTAAATAGGCAATACTCCCGTTGAACAAAGAATCATTGTGATAGCCATAATGGCTGCAGAACTCTGCACACACATGGTCAGCACACTACCGATAAGTAGGAAAACGATAGTTGTGATGAAGCTTTGTGGGTCGAAGTTACTAAAGAAATCGAGTACAGCCTGATTGTGCGCAAGGTCCATATCGATACCTGTCTGACGTAGGGTTCCCAATCCCAAGAACATAAATGAGATACCAAAGAGGAAGTCACCTATGAGTTTACGCTTCTTAGAGTAAATCAATACGATACCAATAAAGAATTCTGGCCATACAAAATCAGTGATATTAAACGAGAAACCAGCCGACATAATCCATGCCGTCAGCGTCGTTCCAATATTCGCTCCCATGATAACAGAGATGGCTTGCACCAATGTCAACAATCCAGCATTCACAAAACTGACTGTCATTACAGTAGTTGCAGTTGACGACTGTACGGCAGCTGTGATGAATGTACCCGTAAGAATACCCGTAAAACGATTAGTTGTCATTGCACCAAGGATGTGGCGCAACTGCGGACCTGCCATTTTCTGCAGTGCCTCACTCATTGCCTTCATACCGAACATCAGCAAAGCTAATGCACCAATGAGCTTAAAGAAAATCCAAATCGACATATAATAACTTAATTTGTGATGTCTGTTTCTTGGATATTTGCAAAACTTTCTCTAACTTTACAATCCTATTTACAAAAGGACAATATTGTCCCCTAACATAATTTTAACCATCAATGATTATGAGACAAGTACTGCAAATCCGTTGCAAAAATAATAAAAAAACTCAAGAAGTTCCAATTGGAAGTACACTTTCTGACATTTATAAAGAAATTAATCTTCAAATGCCTTATGGACCAGTGAGTGCAAAAGTAAATAATAAGGTGGAAGGACTCCATTATCGTGTCTATCATAATAAGGATGTAGAGTTCCTAAACCTGCTTTCACCATCAGGTATTCGCACTTACACCCGCTCGCTCTTCTTAGTGCTTTGCAAGGCTGTTCACGACCTCTATCCTACCAGTTCTGTGGTCATAGATATCCCTGTTTCAAATGGTTACTACTGTAACTTAAAGCTCGGACATGAGATTACAACAGAGGATGTTGACCGTATCCGTACACGAATGCAGGAGATTATCGATGCTAAGATGCCTATCCAGCGTTACGAAACAACAACCGAGGAGGCCGTTAAGATGTTCACTGAATTAGGCGATATACAAAAGGCTAAGCTCCTTAAAAGCAGCGGTAGTCTTTATTGTGTCTATTATGTGCTTGACGATTATAAGGATTATTACTATGGTTCGATGCTTACCAACACGAGTCAACTTCATCTCTTTGGGTTGGAGCCTTACTTTGATGGAGTCCTCTTGCGCATTCCTTCCACACAAGACCCATCTAAATTAGGTGAATTGATACGCCAAGATAAGATGTTCGAGGTGTTTAAGGAGCATCATAGATGGCAGAGTATCTTAGGCATTAAGACTGTGGGCGACTTCAACGAGGCGGTAAAGAATGGACTGGCAACCGACCTTATTAATGTCAGTGAGGCTCTGCAAGAAAAGAAGATATCGCAGATTGCCGATACGATTGCTGCACGAAAAGAAATTAAGGTAGTACTCATAGCTGGTCCATCTTCGAGCGGTAAGACAACTTTCTGCAAACGTCTTTCTGTCCAACTATTAGCAAGTGGTGTGAAACCAGTACAGATTTCCTTAGATGACTACTTCGTTAACAGGGCTGAAACACCAAAAGATGAGAACGGAGAACTTGATTACGAGAGTATCTATGCACTGAATATTCCACTTATCAACGAGCAGTTTAATGCACTTTTCCGTGGTGAAGAGGTGGAATTACCAAAGTATAATTTCCAAACCGGAATGAGTGAAAAGAGCGGTAAAAAACTGCATCTTGGAGAGAATAACATACTACTTGTGGAAGGTATTCATGCGCTCAACCCTGCACTGACAGAGCAGATTGCAGACGATAAGAAGTTTAAAATCTACGCATCTGCCCTCACTACAATCCTGTTAGACGACCATAACTATATCCCAACAACCGACAATCGTCTGCTTCGTCGTATTGTTCGCGATTACAAGTATCGTGGTTGTTCGGCACAAGAAACCATCCACCGTTGGCCAAGTGTACGTGCTGGTGAGAACAAGTGGATTTTTCCTTATCAAGAACAAGCGGATGTTATGTTCAACACTGCCCTTCTCTTTGAGCTTGCCGTCATCAAACCGCAGGCGGAAGAGGTATTGGAACAAGTGCCAGAGAACTGCGAGGAATATGCTGAAGCCTATCGTCTGCGCAAGTTCCTCAAGTATTTTGCGCCACTACCTTTCCGCAATCTCCCTCCAACCTCTCTACTAAGAGAGTTCTTAGGAGGCAGTTCGTTCAAGTATTAAAAGGCACTCCTGCTGCCGTTTGTACCATAGGCTGTATATCACCCGATGGCATACATTCGCACGTTTCAGCCTTTCCCATGTCAAAACAATGAGTTCATTGATATACTGTTTACGAAAGACGTCGTTGTTCCATATAATGAAACTCTATAACAATTGATACTTTATTCATTCCTGTAAAATTTAAAAAAACATATCGTAGGTAAAAAAATGTTTACCTTTGCAAGCAATTTATTTTTAAAAACCTTTATGAACAAATTTTTAGTATCATGCACTATTGCTCTAACTATTTTAGTTAGTGCTTGTCAAAAAGAAAGTTTACAAGATGGCAGCTTACAAAGCCAAAGCGAAGTCACTGATAAAAGTCAATTAACTAAGGAAACACAGCCTTACTTACAGTCCATCAACAACTCAAGTGATGGGACAACAGAACTTACATCATAAAAAAATAATTTAAATATGACAATTATGAAATTACTTTTATCCAAGATGCAGAAACCATGTGTTATTGCATTATGCCTATTTGTCTTATCAATTTCTTTTAGCTCATGTGCTAAAGACGATGAATTTGTTACGCCAAACGTAGAGAATACTATTTGGCGTATGGTGGATAATTACATAACAAATAACAACACTACAATTCCACAAGTAAGTTTTCATAACGGGTATGCTACCTTTGCTCACGTGAACAGGCATACGGGAGTAATAGACAATTATGAAGACCTGAGAGCGCATGGACGATATTATTATGACAGGCAATTCGGAGGCTTCGTGATAATTGATGAAAAGACGGGTAAACCGTATGAAGGAATAGGAGCTTTTCGCTTTAATAATGGGGTACTGGAGAGTGGTTCTACGACTTATGTTCTTTATAGATAAGAAAATCGAAATAGGGATGCACGGCTTCGTGCATCCCTATAATTTAACACAGCCTTACTTACAGTCCATCAACAACTCAAGTGGTGAGACAACAGACCTTACATCGAAAAATACACTTCTCAAACAACCGAGCCAAAACCATGAAATATATTTACATAAAGTATTGAAAAACCTTCTTTAAATCATAAAAAGACACCGCAAAGACACAAACAAGCAACCATCAGACTATCAATTGATTACAAAACCATAAAATTATCGGTGCTTAATAGCATTCCAACTAACGCCCTTTAAGCCTTCAATTAACCCAAGTTTAACACCTATTGTCGTAGAATCTCGCTGTTACTGCACTTTTG
>CAUTPS010000086.1:0-7025 GCA_963540415.1 uncultured Prevotella sp. | reverse complement strand
GCAGGTCGATTTGGTCCTTACGTGCTTCATGATAAGAAGTACACATCGCTGCCAAAGGAGGAAGATCCACTCACGATCAGTCTTGATGCGGCTATCAATCTTATTCAAAAGAAGCGTCTGCAGGATGCACAGCGTCACTTAAAGACCTTCGAGGAAGATGCTAAGATGGAGGTGATGAATGGTCGTTACGGTCCTTATATCGCTTATGATGGTAAGAATTACCGTATGCCAAAGGCACTTCATGATAAGGCTGCCGAGCTTACTTATGAGCAGTGTATGGACATCGTAAAGAATGCTCCGGAACCAAAGCGTAAGAAGTAAGTGAATATAGACTCACCTATAAGGGAAAGGAAGACATCCACCACGTAGTCTGATGATAACAGACTATAGGGTGGATGATAAATATATCGTGAGTATGACAGAGCATACAGAAGAATACAAACCGCTTCGCATTATTCTCATTGGTTATATGGGTGCGGGCAAGACGACCGTAGGCAGAGCCTTGTCAAAGGAGTTGAACATTCCGTTCTACGACTTAGATTGGTACATAGAGAGCCGAATGCGTAAGACGGTGAAGCAAATCTTCGATGAAAGGGGAGAGGAAGGCTTCCGTATGATAGAGCAGTCAATGCTTCACGAAGTGGCTGAATTTGAGAATGTCATTATCTCTTGTGGGGGTGGAACTCCATGTTTCTTTGATAATATGGAGTATATGAATGGACAGGCTGAGACGGTCTATTTGAAAGCAGAGACTGATGTTCTGTACAAGCATCTGCTGATGGGAAAGTCCGTACGACCCCTCTTACTCAATAAGACAGCTGATGAAGTAAACCTGTTTATTCGTGAACATTTGAAGCATCGCGAACCTTTTTACACAAAGGCTAAGCACGTTCTTGACGTGAGTCTAATGGATAGTTACGACAAGATACAGATTTCGGTTAATCAACTTTGCCAACTATTAAAGTTGAATAAAGCCAACAGTCTGAAATAAAATAGCTATTAATAGATAGTTAGAAACCAAATGCTCAAAGCAAATAATTGATTAATTCAAGATTATATATAGGGACAGAAGAAGAGAAATGAAAAAGTGGACGATTGAAGATTCTCAAGAGTTGTACAACATCTCAGGGTGGGGTACATCTTACTTTGGTATTAACGAATCGGGTGATGTGTATGTAACACCTTGTAAGGACAATACACAAGTTGACTTACGTGACGTTATGGACGAACTCGCCCTGCGTGATGTGACACCTCCAGTGTTGCTCCGTTTCCCGGATATTCTCGATAACCGTATCGAGAAAACATCCTCTTGCTTTGAGAAAGCAAGGAAGGAATATGACTTCAAAGCAGAGAACTTCATCATCTATCCTATTAAGGTAAACCAGATGCAGCCGGTAGTTGAGGAGATTATCTCCCATGGACGTAAGTTCAACTTGGGCTTGGAAGCAGGCTCAAAGCCTGAGTTGCATGCTGTGATTGCCGTACAGTGTCAGAGCGATTCGCTCATTATCTGTAACGGATATAAGGATCAGAGCTATATTGAATTGGCTCTGTTAGCACAGAAGATGGGTAAGCGTATCTTCATTGTAGTGGAGAAACTCAATGAAATCGACCTTATTGCACGTGCTGCAAAGAAGTTGAATGTAAAGCCAAACCTCGGTATTCGCATCAAACTTGCATCCAGTGGTTCTGGTAAGTGGGCTGATAGTGGTGGCGACGCTTCTAAGTTTGGTCTTACTTCTTCTGAACTCTTGCAGGCTTTAGAGACGCTCGATAACAAGGGATTGCACGATTGTTTGCATCTTATCCACTTCCATATCGGTTCACAGATTACGAAGATTCGTCGTATTCAGACGGCTCTCAACGAGGCTGCACAGTATTATGTGAACCTCAGAAAGATGGGTTATAACGTTGATTTTGTTGACTGTGGCGGTGGTTTAGGTGTCGACTACGATGGTACCCGTTCTGCAAGTAGCGAGAGTTCTGTCAACTATAGCATTCAAGAATATGTCAATGACTGCGTCTATACCTTTGTTGATGCAGCCAATAAGAATGATATTCCACATCCAAACATCATCACCGAGAGCGGTAGAAGTCTTTCTGCTCATCACTCTGTCCTCGTGATTGATGTGCTTGAAACTGCCTCTCTGCCTGAGATGTCAGAGGATTTTGAGGCAAAGGATACCGACCATCAGTTGGTAAAAGACCTCTACGATATCTGGGATAATCTTGATTCTCGTAACATGTTAGAGGACTGGCACGATGCTGAGCAGATTCGTGAGGAGGCGTTAGAGTTGTTCTCTCATGGCTTAGTAGACCTAAAGACACGTGCTGAGATTGAGGCAATGTATTGGAGTGTATGCCATGAAATCAATAATCTGGCAAAGAATATGAAGCATGTGCCTGACGAGTTGCGCAATATGGATAAGCTTCTTGCAGATAAATATTTCTGTAACTTCTCTCTCTTCCAGTCTCTTCCAGACAGTTGGGCGATTGATCAACTCTTCCCTGTAATGCCGATCCAACGACTCAATGAGCGTCCATCACGTAACGCTACATTGCAGGATATCACCTGTGATAGCGACGGTAAGATTTCAAACTTCGTTGCAATGGGTCGCAGTAGTCACGTTCTTCCTATCCACGCATTGAAGAAGAATGAGCCTTATTACCTCGGTGTCTTCCTCGTTGGAGCTTATCAAGAGATTTTAGGTGATATGCACAACCTCTTTGGTGATACCAATGCCGTACATGTTTCAGTAAAGGATGGCAGCTATCATATCGATCAAATCTTTGATGGTGAGACGGTAGAAGAGGTATTGGAGTATGTTCAGTACAATCCAAAGAAGCTTGTTCGTCAACTCGAAATATGGGTGACAAAGAGCGTAAAGCAGGGTAAGATTTCACTTGAGGAGGGTAAAGAGTTCCTCAGTAACTACCGCAGCGGACTCTATGGTTACACCTATTTGGAGTAAGCTAAAATTCTCTTAGAAGAGTAGGGTAGCTGTAGTTATATCATAGAATTATCATTGACAATCTGTAGGGGCGCATAGCTCGTGCGTCAACCATGAATATTTCGTTTCGGACGCATGTGCTGTGCGTCCCTACGTTTATTAATACAGAGCGTCAAAATATGGTGTTTAAGTAGGTTATAAGGTATGTCTACTCTGCTGTTTATCCTCGTTCTTTCTAAAAGAAGCGTACTTTTACCGAATTATTTTCATGATAATAAATATTTTTCTTCACGAAAATAAATATTTTTCTTCATGATAATAAATAATTATTTTCATGAAAATAATTCAGAGTAAGTGGACTTCAACGTGAGAGAGAATACTGAATAATGGCTTTATTTACACATGATAGTATCCTTAAAGAGGGTTGTGAGAGTTGATGAATAGCCGAATTAAGGGCTTATCAGTTAAGTGTTTATAGAGCAATAAAGGTCAATAACAATCAATAATCATAATTCTAACGTAGAGATGAGAACACCTTTCGAATAATGGTAGGTTAAGGAAGTAAACACAATTACGAGTCTGGAGTTATGTATTATGAGTTAAACTAATGGATATACTATCGCAAGACATAATGTATTTACCAGGTGTGGGGCCACATCGTAAGGAGATTCTGGGCAAAGAACTTGGAATCCATACTTATCGTGACCTACTGGAATACTTCCCTTACAAATATGTTGACCGTACAAAGTTATATCTTATTTCAGAGCTTTCGCAAGATATGCCGTTTGTGCAAATCAAAGGAAGAATCCTCAGTTTTGAGGAAACTGAGATGGGAAAACGTAAGAAACGTATCGTTGCACACTTCACCGATGGACATGGCATCTGTGATATTGTATGGTTTAATGGTACGAAGTATATCTATCAGAACTATCAAGTAAACAAGGAATATATTATCTTTGGCAAGCCAACCTTCTTTAATGGTAGGTTTCAGTTTACGCATCCTGACATTGATGATGCTTCTCAGTTGCAGCTCAATGACATGGGTATGCAACCCTTCTATGTCACAACAGAGAAGATGAAGAAGGCTGGTATCACTTCACGTGCTGTGGAGAAACTGACAAAGATGTTGATTAGTAAGCTTACTGAACCTTTAGAAGAGACACTCCCACCCTTCATTACAACCCATTTGCATCTCATCTCACGGGATGCTGCTATGCGCAAGATTCATTATCCAAAGTCGGTTGATGACACCCAGCGCGCCCGTGTACGTCTGAAGTTTGAAGAACTCTTCTACGTACAACTTAACATTCTTCGCTATGCCAGCGACCATCGTCGCAAATACCGAGGCTATATATTCAATAGGATTGGAGCACAGTTTAATTGGTTCTACTCCCATAACCTGCCTTTTGAACTTACTGGAGCGCAGAAAAGAGTGATGCATGAGATACGTGCAGACATGGCAAGCGGACGACAGATGAACCGTTTGTTACAGGGCGATGTAGGCTCAGGAAAGACCCTTGTAGCGCTGATGTCTATGCTTATTGCTATCGACAATGGCTATCAGGCTTGTATGATGGCTCCTACGGAGATACTTGCAGAGCAACATCTCCAGACGATTAAGGAATTTCTCCTGGGAATGAACTTGCGTGTAGAACTGTTGACGGGTATCGTGAAGGGCAAGAAACGACAAGAAGTTTTAGATGGACTCATCGACGGTTCTATTAATATTGTTGTAGGAACGCACGCCATTATAGAGGATAAAGTGCAGTTCCAGCACCTCGGTATGGCTGTTGTCGATGAGCAACACCGTTTCGGTGTGGAGCAACGCGCTAAGCTATGGAGTAAGAGTGAGAATCCCCCACACGTATTGGTGATGACAGCTACGCCTATACCACGTACGCTTGCGATGACCATCTATGGCGACCTTGATGTCTCTATCATCGACGAGTTACCACCAGGACGTAAGCCAATACAGACGATTCATAAGTATGATGACCAGATGGCGAGCCTTTATAGTGGTATAAGACAGCAGATCAACTTAGGGCGTCAAGTGTATATCGTCTATCCACTCATCAAGGAAAGCGAGCGTATGGACCTCAAAAACCTTGAGGATGGCTTTGAGGCTATGCAAGATATCTTCCCTGAATTCCAGCTAAGTAAGATTCATGGAAAGATGAAGGATAAGGAAAAAGAAGCCGAGATGCAGAAGTTTGTCAGTGGACAAACACAGATACTTGTTGCCACAACAGTGATAGAGGTAGGTGTAAACGTGCCTAACGCAAGCGTAATGGTTATTCTCGATGCTCAGCGTTTTGGACTTTCTCAGCTCCATCAGCTGCGTGGTCGTGTTGGTCGTGGTGCTGAACAGAGTTATTGTATCCTTGTTACCAACCACAAACTAACCAAGGAAACCAGAAAACGTATTGATATTATGTGCGATACAAATGATGGTTTTGAAATAGCAGAAGCCGATCTCAAGCTGCGTGGACCTGGTGATTTGGAAGGTACACAGCAAAGTGGTATAGCCTTCGACCTTAAAATTGCCGATATAGCTCGTGATGGACAGATTGTTCAAATGGCACGAGAAGAGGCACAAAAGATTATCGACGACGATCCAACATGTCAAAAAATAGAATATAACATGCTCTGGGAGAGACTTAAAGCGTTAAGAAAAACTAATATAAACTGGGCTGCTATTTCATAGAAAATAACACCATAAAATTGGCTTCAAACGCCCTGTTTTAGCGACTTGACATAAATCATGTGGAGGCGAAAATACGTATTATTTCTTTGTTAAACAGGCTAAAAAAATAGCTAAGGTGCAATTTATTCTATATTTTTTCGTTATCTTTGCGAAGTCTTTCGGTAAAAAGTTTCGTACTTTTTTGAGGTTATCGACGACTTAACCGATAGAAAGGGATATGAAAATCTGTCCCGTGCCGCAAGGCATCCAAGTGTAGAAATAAAATAACTTGATTATGACTTTTAAGAAAATAGTTAGGACTTTTGCACTAACATCTCTCTTAACTTTGACAGCCCATTCAGCAAATGCCCAAGACTTGCTTGCCCGTCAAGCACCAATCGACCGCCGTGCTAAAGCATTAGACACAATGGTTATTAATCGTCTTCGTGAAGCTGAGGAAATCGAAGAGCCTTCATCTGAACTCTATAATGATTGGGATAACAATTATGCACACCGTGGAGGTAACCTCCCAGATGTATACAAGATTGATCTTCGTGGCTTCCATATGCCAACACCAAGCCGTGTGATTACAAGTAACTTCGGACGCCGTTGGGGTCGTCGTCACCAAGGATTGGATATTAAAGTGTATATTGGCGATACTATTCGTGCAGCCTTCTCTGGTAAGGTTCGTGTAGTAAAATACGATGGAAACGGATATGGTAAGTATATTGTTATCCGCCATAATAATGGACTTGAAACCATTTATGGTCACCTTTCAAAGCAAATAGTAAGTCCAAACCAGACTGTTCGTGCTGGTCAGCCTATCGGATTAGGTGGTAATACTGGTCGTTCTACAGGTTCTCACCTTCACTTCGAAACTCGTTTGGCAGGCGTGGCTTTGAATCCTGCACTCTTCTTCGACTTTGCTAACCAAGATGTTACTGGCGACTACTATGTATTCCATCGCAACACTGTAGCGCAAGAGTCTGAGCGTGCAACAGCTGCTCGTGGTACTTCTTCAAGCCTTGGTTACTCTCGTGAGAACATTCAGGGCAAAGGTTATCAAAGTCATAGTTCACGTCAGGAAAGAAGCTACAATACAGATTTCTCAAGTCATACTCCACGTAATGAGGCAAGTGCTGATAATGGAAAGATTTTCTATCACAAGGTTGCTAATGGTGAAACCTTAGAAACGATAGCCAAACAACATGGCATCAGTATCGAACAGTTGTGCCGTCAGAACCGCATAGGCAGATTGACGCGAGTATCAGAAGGACAGCTACTCTCGATTACGAAGTAAAGATTTAACCCACTATACAAACAGCTCCGATGGACATAGTCTATCGGAGCTGTTTTCGTTTATAGTCTTTTCCTTTTATAGGAACAAAGGG
>CAUTPS010000085.1:0-7196 GCA_963540415.1 uncultured Prevotella sp. | reverse complement strand
TAGATATAATTGAAACGAGCACCACCAAATACAGAGAGATTCTCGTTAATCTTATAAGCAACACCGAGTTGGAGTCCGAAGTTATACTGCTGACCGCTCATATAGCTTTGAAGGCTATAGCTGGTAGCAGGTGTTTCCTGCTGTCCGAGAAGTGCGGCAAAGGTAGGCAACTGCTGGTTGATAAGTGCAGGGAGGAGCGATACTGGACGTTCAAATGTAGGAAGACCGTCGTTGAAAGCAGCCTTACCACCGCCACCAGTCAAACCAAAACCAGCTTGGAAACTCCATTTGTCTTTATTATATGCCACCTGGAAAGATGGGAGGATAGGCACAGAAGCCTTACCTTGATAGAACTTACTGCCATCAGTAGTATTACCACCATTCAGCTTGAAAGGGTACTCGTAAGGAGTATTAGCTAATGCAGGCACGCTGAAAGTAGAAGTAAGCTCACGTGTCTGATATACGTTTTGGAAGTTAAGAGAGAGATGAAAACCTTGGTCAAGGAAAGCTACACCAGCAGGGTTAAAGTAAACACCGTCAATACCAATTGCACCTACACGTGCGAAGTTACGGTTAAAAGCGATGTTCTGATTGGTGTTTGTAAGCAAACCTCCGGCTTGTGTTGTTGTTGCCATTGCGAGCAAGGCAGCTGCAAGGGCAGTCTTCTGATACTTCATTGTTGATTCGTAAGTGTATATAAAACTTATATATTTTGGTTGCAAAGTTATGAATATTGTTCTAAACTTCCAAATTTTCGTTTGTTTTTTCTCATTTTTAGTTAAAATGTGCAGTGTTAATTAGGAAGCGAAGAGGGTAGAAATAAGATTATCTCGTTACATGAATAGATTGGAAATCGGAGAAAGAATTATCTATATGCAGGGTATTACTATCCCATATTAGATGGTCTTGCAGAGAGTCATAAGCTAAAAGATAAAAACGATTTGATACTATGTCTATTTGTTTCCTACAAATAACTTGATTCCTACATCATAGGTATTTGTAAACTATTTTTATGTGACTCAAAACCAATACATGCTCTTTTGGCTTCTAAAAGACGCCTAATTGACTTGCAAAAGATGCCCTTTTGAGCTCTTGTTAACGCCCTTTTGAAGTCCAATTAAGCACCTTTTGAAATGCAGTTTTGCAAAGGCTTGATAGCGAATAACTTACAAAGGTGTTGTTAATGCTCGTTTTTAGCTTTATTTTCTGTCTTTTTATGGCTTATTTTGTAAAGAAAATTCTAAAACCTTAAACACTAATGTGCCAAAGAAAACAGGCTAATAACCTCCGCTTTCTCTATGTATCGACGGTGCCTTCGCTCCTTCTATTACTTTTTAAATCTTCCTCCGTGTTTTCCTTTTTTCTGTGTGGCATCATGTCAAGGTTCTAAGCTTAAGAAGTAAACTTTATCATTTCAAATGACTGCCCCCCCTAAAAAGAAACCCCACTATGTTACTATTGTTGTAACTTAGTGAGGTCTCTTGGTGTTTATGTATCTTCCTTTTGGAAGGGAAGGAGAGAAGAGTCGGCCTTGTGGTTGTTCTCTACCTTCTATGTTTTCAACTGTGGGTACTGAATACGGGTATGATACATCGCTTTCAAACGTTCGATAAGTACAGCCTTAGCAGCGGTGATGTCACGGAATGTGATAGGACAATCGGTGAAGTTACCATCAGCGACTTGACCATCAATGAGTCGGTTTACTAATCCACTGATACTCTCTTCGGTGTATTCCTGTAGAGAACGCGAAGCAGCCTCGACGGTATCACTCATCATAAGAATAGCCTGTTCGCGTGTGAAAGGATTTGGTCCAGGGTAACGGAATAAGTCTTCGTTGACCTCCTCATCTGGATGTTCATTCTTGTAGTGTATGTAGAAATACTTAGCAAGTCCAGCACCATGATGGGTGGTAATAAACTCCTTAATCTCACGTGGGAGGTTGTATTTTTCTGCAAGTTTCAGACCTTCCGTCACATGGCTGATGATGATACGTGCGCTCTCAAGGTCGTTCAACTTGTCATGTGGGTTGATGCCTGCCTGATTCTCGGTAAAGAATGCAGGGTTGAGCATTTTACCAATGTCATGATAGAGCGCACCAGTACGTACTAACTGGCTCTTTGCACCGATTCTGCTGGCTATTTCTGTGGCAAGATTACCAACTGTGATAGAGTGCTGGAAGGTACCTGGGGCGACCTCACTGAGTCGGCGTAGCAGTTCATTGTTTGTGTTTGACAACTCAAACATTGTTACAGTAGACACGAAGCCGAAAGTCTTCTCGATGACCAACATCAATGGATAGGTGAAGAGAAGGAAGAAGCCATTGACCGCAAAATGGTAATACATCGTCTGGTCGAGTTTTGAGAAGTCGTCAGCCTGTATAAGTTGGAGAGAGAGGTATACAGCTGCTGAACTGATAGTAACAAGGAGGGCAGTGAGGAATATCTGACTTCTCTTTGATAGTTCACGCAAGGAGTAGATAGCAACAAGGCCAGCCACAATCTGTACAATTATAAACTCATACTGATATTTCACGGCAACGGCACTGAGAAGTACCATTGTAATGTGTCCGATAAAGGCTGTTCGTGAGTCCATAAACACACGGAAGAATATCGGAGCCATACTGAATGGAAGGATATACACACTCAGAATGTTATGCTCCATCATTAAGGATGTGAGGATAGGATAGATGACTATCATCACATAAAGTAGTGAGATGGAACGTGGTTTATTAAAATAATCTTTTCTGAAAAGTGCCAAGTAGAGTGTGAAAAGGCAAATGAAGATTAGGACGTAGATGGTCTGCCCGATGAAGGTAGATGTTATCTCGTCTTCAGTAGCCTTGCGTTTCTCCATTGCTTGTTCAAAGGAATTAAGCACACGATAGGTCTTTGCATCGACAATGTCACCACGGTCGATGATGCGTTGTCCCTCCAATACCATGCCTGAAGCCTGCGGAATAAGACTTAGCATGTCGTTCATCTCCGTCTCACTACGGTCTTTGTCATAGACAAGGTTTGCCTCTATGTAGTCGTTAAGATTACATTGCTGAAGTACGGAACGCTTCGGACCTAACAAAGGGTCCATGAAAAGCTGCTCATAGGCACCGAGAGTAGAGTAGGTCTTATTTATAGGTACGCTCACTGCTTGCTTACCAGTTACGACACGGATGTAATGGTTACTGTCCTTGGCAAGTGTTGAGTATTGTTGTGGATCAATGACTCCAGCCTCATAGATTTCGTGTAGCCGGTGGGCAATCGCATCGACATAGTCTTTTGACAAGCCTGGTATACCATCCTTGTATGCCTGCTTAAACTGTTCAATCTTTTTCTGTTCAACCGTTTGGTTAAGGTTGTAATAAGGCTGGAAATGCTTTGTGATAGAGTCTTTCTCAACCTTCAACGCAGCATCAGTCTTAAAGATAGGGAAGTCGAACTTAGCAATCAACTGTCCGTACATCCATGGTTTTCCTTCGTCATAATGGAAAAGTTTACCTTGTGTACGGGGTAAAAATAGCACTATCAAAACGACGGCAACGATGATCAAGGCTACTCTTGAGACCATATTCCGCCAGTAGGGGTTGCTTATGTTTTTGAATCTTATCATCTTATATATTGTTTCGTAAATGTTATAACAAGCTGTTGTAACTTGTTGCGTAATCCTCTAACAACTTGCGAAAATACTAAAAATATAGCGGATAGTCAAAAAAAAGCATTAATTTTGCAGGAAAATATAATATTTAAGACAATGGCAGAAAGAAATGTGAGAGTGCGTTTTGCTCCAAGTCCAACAGGTGCTTTGCATATTGGTGGTGTGCGTACTGCTTTGTATAACTACCTTTTCGCTCGTCAACATGGCGGCAAACTTATCTTCCGTATTGAAGACACAGACTCTAATCGTTTTGTTCCTGGGGCAGAGGAATATATCCTCGACTCTTTTGATTGGTTAGGTATTAAGTTTGATGAGGGCGTAAGCTTTGGTGGCGAACATGGTCCTTATCGTCAGAGCGAACGTCGTGATATTTATAAAAAGTACGTCAATCAGCTTTTAGAAGCTGGTAAGGCATACATTGCTTTCGATACGCCAGAAGAGTTGGATGCGAAGCGTAAGGAAATTGAAAACTTCCAGTACGACGCACACACTCGTCTACAGATGCGTAACTCTTTGACAATGTCAAAGGAGGAAGTTGAAAGTCTGATAGAGGATGGACAGCAGTATGTTGTTCGTTTCAAGATAGAACCAGGTGAGGAAGTTCATATCAATGATATGATTCGTGGTGATGTTTGTATCAAGACAGATATCCTTGATGATAAAGTTCTGTTCAAAAGCGCGGACGAATTGCCAACTTATCACCTTGCAAACATCGTTGATGATCACTTGATGGAAATCTCTCACGTTATTCGTGGTGAGGAATGGTTGCCAAGTGCACCGTTACACGTATTGCTTTACCGTGCCTTTGGTTGGGAAGATAGTATGCCACGCTTTGCCCATCTGCCCTTGTTGTTGAAGCCAGAGGGTAAGGGTAAGCTTAGTAAGCGTGATGGTGACCGCCTTGGTTTCCCAGTGTTCCCATTGGAGTGGCACGATCCTAAGACTGGTGAAGTAAGTTCAGGCTATCGTGAGAGTGGCTATTTCCCAGAGGCAGTAGTCAACTTCTTGGCACTCTTGGGCTGGAACCCAGGTACAGAGCAGGAACTCTTCTCGCTTGAGGAACTTGTAAAAGCATTCGATATCACGAAGTGTTCAAAGAGTGGAGCTAAGTTCGACTATCAGAAGGGTATGTGGTTTAACCATGAATACATCCTCCGTAAGTCAGATGATGAGATAGCACAACTCTTCGCACCAATCGTAGCTAACAATGGTGTTGAGGCTACTATGGAGCAGGTGACACAGGTTGTACACATGATGAAAGACCGTGTCAGCTTCGTGAAAGAACTTTGGGAGCTTTGCTCTTTCTTCTTCATTGCACCAACAAGCTACGATGAGAAGACCGTAAAGAAACGTTGGAAGGAATATTCTGCACAGCAGATGAGCGAGCTTGCTGATGTCTTGGAGGGAATAGAAGACTTCAGTGTTGAAGGTCAGGAACCTATTGTTTTGAAGTGGGTAGAGGACAAGGGCTATAAGCTTGGTGATATCATGAACGCATTCCGACTCACCCTTGTTGGTATTGGTAAGGGTCCTGGAATGTTCGATATATCTGCTTTCCTTGGCAAAGAGGAAACCTTGAAGCGTATGCACAAGGCTATTGAGGTGTTGGGATAAGCACCTTGAAAGGCTAAATTAATTGAGCCGAGTATGTATAATATAATAATGTATGCCATCCAGTTTGGTATCGCAGTGGGTAGTCTTTTCAATGAAAAGCTACGCAAGATGTGGCGAGGAGAACAGGAGGCTGTGCGGATTTTACGTGAGAAAGTGGAGCCAGACGCTCAATATGTTTGGTTTCATGCTGCTTCATTGGGCGAGTTTGAACAAGGTCGCCCTTTGATAGAGCAGATACGAAAAGACTATCCGCAATATAAGATTCTGCTTACTTTCTTTTCTCCTTCTGGTTATGAGGTGAGGAAGAATTATGAGGGAGCAGACATCATCACCTATCTCCCTATAGACACGGTGGGCAATGCACGCAGATTCCTACGTGCAGTTCGTCCTGTCATGGCGTTCTTTATCAAGTATGAATTCTGGTATAATTACCTGCATATCCTGCAATATCGTGATATACCAGTCTATAGTGTGTCAAGCATTTTCCGTCCAGATCAAATCTTCTTTAAGTGGTATGGCCGTGGTTATGGTCGTGTCTTAAAGTGTTTTAGCCGCTTCTTTGTTCAGAATGAGGAGAGCAAGGAACTCTTGAATAAGATAGGAATATCTGATGCAGTTGTTGTGGGTGATACTCGCTTCGACCGTGTTTTACAAATCAAGGAGGCAAGCAAGAAACTGCCATTGGTGGAGAAGTTCGTTAATGGTGATGCTACTGATAGAAAGAAAGTCTTTGTGGCAGGTTCATCATGGCAGCCTGATGAAGAAATCTTCCTTAAGTACTTTAATGAGAATAGGGACTGGAAACTTATCATTGCTCCGCACGTTATCGGAGAAGATCATCTAAAGACTATCCTCTCACTGATAAAGGATAAGAAGGTAATACGCTACACACAGGCAACAGAAGAGAATGTTGCTGATGCAGATGTATTGATTATCGACTGTTTTGGTTTGTTGTCTTCGATTTATCATTATGGTGATGTCGCTTACGTCGGTGGTGGCTTCGGTGTAGGAATCCACAATGTTCTCGAGGCTGCTGTGTGGGATATGCCAGTTCTCTTTGGTCCTAATAACAAGCATTTTGCTGAAGCACAAGGACTCTTGCGTGATGGTGGAGGCTTTGAAGTTTTCGACTTTGAAAGTTTTAGTTTGTTGATGAATCACTTTGCTGAAGACGAAGAATATCGCTCTGCTTGTGGTTCTTTGGCAGGTACTTATGTAGAGAGTTTGGCTGGTGCTACAAATAAAGTTCTAAGCAACGTAAAGTTATGAAATATCAGATAACATGTGATAACTGTGGAACACAGTTTATAGTTGAGGCTGAAGAAGGACAAACAATAGAGTGTACTTGTCCTCATTGTCAAGGTGTCATGGAGGTTACATTACCTTTGGTGAGTGCTGGTCAGCAGTATGAAAAACCTACAGGCTTTACCTCACAAGCGCAGCAGGTACAAGCAGAAACGCACAAGAAAGGCAGCAATGCAATCCTTTGGGGCGTTGTTATCGGTCTACTTCTATTGGCTGGTGGTGTAGGTGCTTATTTCACTTTCGGCTCTTCTTCGCCAGAAACACCTATGACTGATAGCATCCCTAACGATACGATTCCGTATGAATCTCCTGTTCAGGTAGAGCAAACTCCATCTGTTGATACTGTGGTAACAGCCCCAGTAGTTCCTGAACAAAAGGAAGAAGAAAAAGTTGAGGAAAGCCCAGAAGAAAATGTGGATACTGTTGCTACCCCAGGACATGATGAGTAACCTCAATGATACACATAACGAATAAAACAGAAATATATACATGGGAAAGATTATTTTAACAGGTGACCGCCCTACAGGTAAACTTCACTTGGGTCACTACGTGGGTTCTCTCCGCCGTCGTGTGGAACTTCAGAACCTCGGAGACTACGATAAGATGTTTGTCTTTATGGCAGACGTACA
>CAUTPS010000084.1:0-7286 GCA_963540415.1 uncultured Prevotella sp. | reverse complement strand
AAGCTGAGACTGCACTGTAATCACCGATACGATAGTAACCAGCAAGATAAGCCAAATCGATATCACTCACCAACTGGCGAAGCCAAGGAGTGTAGTTTAGGGAAACACCAGCACGAGAAATATTAAAAGGATATTTTGCAGGATTCCAATACTGTGAGTTCACATCAGGGTCGGTGGCAGCACCAACATCACCCATACCTGCAGCACGTGCATCAGGAGCGATAGTCTGTGAGGTAACAGATGTGTTGACAGGGTTAAAAATGTCTTTCTTATCCTGAGCGAAAGCGGTAGTCGAAGCAAATACCGTCAGTGAGAGGATGGCTATACGAAGCTTATTAATCATTCTATTTTAATTGGATTGCTTATTAAATGTTGCTATATGGATTGAAACGTTCGTTCTGTGTTATTTATTGTCTAAGATAATTAGTTTCTTAGCTTTCGATACCTTTGTCGCACCATTACTGCTGAGGCGTACTCGATAGAGATAAACGCCTGTTTGGAGTCTTGCTCCATTCTCGACGGTAAGGTCCCAGTTGGCTGTAATGGCATTGCCCGATGCAACACCAGTCTCACTGCGGTGCCATAGGAGGCGGCCGCTCATATCGAATACTTCAATGTCAATATCGACATCTGAACCAATATAGTTGTGCGTAACAATGAATGTCGTCTCTGTCGTGGCAGGATTCTTAGAGGCATTGACACTATAGATTTCTGGTGCCAGTCCTTTTACAACCTTGAACTGTAATGTAACGGTTGAAGGGTTGTTTTGTATGTCCCACGCACGGAACTGCAGAGTGTGTGGTCCCTCAGAAAGCTCTGGCAGACTAAAGCCTGTTGTTCCTGAGGTATAGCTACCGAAGTCGTATCGGAAGTTATCATTCAGAATATAGGTCTCTGTTAGCTTACCGTCAATGGTCAGCTGCATATCATGTCCGATACCATTACCAGAAGCGTTAATACCATCTTTATCTGTTATCTGTGCAAAGAAGTAAGGAGTACTGTTGACCTCACCACCATTGACAAAAGAAGGAGAGTTGAGATAAGCATAGATTGATGGACCAATAGAGTCGTTGTATACAATCTCTGAACCATCAATCGTGAAGCCCTCTTCATGTCCTTGTGCCATGAGGGTATGGTTGTCGTTAATGGCAGATAGATTCATCAGGCCTGTACCTGCTGCATAGTTGATGTCACGTGGTACGGCAAAGGTGAATGTAAACTCACCATTCTTGATACTGTCTGTACCATTGTATAGCACCTTCTGGCGATCGTAATATTGGAAAGCACTTGCGGATGTGTCTTCCTGCTTCTTACAAGTGATAAGTTCTTTTGTGTCACGTACGGTAGCACTGAGTAGTCCCTTGAAGTCACCTTGCTTACTACCATTCTTTGCAATGTAACCTTTGACAGTTACAATGGAGCCACCTTTGAGTACAACAGAACCTGTCGTACTTGGCGTTTGTCCATTGATTGTCTCCACTTTCACCTCTAATGTTGGGAGGTTCAGTGAGAGAGCTGGGTCGCCTAATAAAGCATATTGCAGTTTATTTGGTGTGAGGTCGCTGTTAGAATTAATCAACTCACATTTAGCTAAACGCTGAGCTTCGCCTAATGTGGTTGGTTTACCATTTGTAAAGCTAAGTACATGCTTGAGGAAGGCGGTATTGATTGCCTTGTTATAGTAAGCATATACCGTACGAGTAGTACCCCAGAAAGCAACAGAGCCACCCTTCTTGTTTAGCATTGCTGCTTCACCGATAGTTGGGATAGTACCATCGTATGGCATAATATCACAACTGGCAGTAATCCAAAGAGGTAGATTAACGTTGGTAAAGTTGGCAAAGTCGTTGAGGCGGAGTACTGCTTCATGAGAAATCTGATCTTCCTTTCCATGACCAGCATAATCCATGATAAGTGCACCTTGTGCTTGTTGCTGCTTGATAATAGCACTTACCTCAGGGTAGGTGTTACCAGTTGCAGACGAAAGACGAGTGTAAGCATCCCACATCACCTTCTTTACTTGGTAGTCAGGATAGGTCGACATAATGGTTTCTGCGGTCTCATTGACGTCGTGCATGTGGAGATTATTGTTACCATCATCACCCATGAACATGATAACATTCTCCCAACTTCCGCCGTTCTTGTTCTCAGCATAGTTGATTGTTTTATCGACTAATATCTTTGCATCTGATGTCTCTGTAACTGGGAAACGACCTACTCCGAGGTCTTCTTTGTCACGTCTTAGTAAGTCTCCCCCTTCACCATCATCCATCAAGGTAAACCAACCATCATTGACATAGCAATCGGTCTCGCTGAATGAGTTCTCGCTCTCGTAGGCAAGAAGATAGTCATCAGGGTTAAGGTTACGGCAAGCATTAGTAACCATACGGTTGTCCCATACGCAATCGCCAAAGAGGAGGAGCGACTGTGGAAGATTGTTACTGGTAGCACGGTCGTAAAGCATCTTCATATAACGGCGGTAAGCCATTGCATCAGGTGTTCCACTGGAGAATTCATTATAGAGTTCGTCTGCTGGAACGATGCGTACGGAGAGGTTGTCGTGTGTACGATGGAAGTTGGCTAAGCGTTCTGCTTGGGCTAATAACTTCTGACTTGTAGGGATGATAATCACCATGTTGACTGGTTCGTCAGCATGATGGTCTTGATTGGTTATATTGTAAACATACTCAGGGACAGGGAAAGAAGCCTTCAAAGAAGGTGCTGGCGCAGGAGTAGGGTAGGTCATGATGAGGTAGTCAAGACGTGCTGGACCACCTGATATAGTCGTCAGTTTGATACTGTCAACAGCATGGAGGGTGTTGAGCGTATAAGTTCTAACCTCTTCATAACCTTTATCGAAAGATTCTTGAGGTGTGATTCTAATGTCGCCAAGACGCTGACCATTTGCTTCTACCTTAACAATCGAAGCATAGGTACCTGTTGTTACGGCTACTGTTAGTTTTGCATTTGTAGCACGTGCTTTGTTAGCTAAGGTGAATACTTTACCTTCGTTCAGATTTAATGGTGTCTCTTCAAAGAGGTTTCGTCCTCCGTGATACCAACTGAAATTATCCACTTCATGAAGACTATGGTAGTCGTCTGCCGATGGATAGAAACTATTAAAGAAGGTGGTGCTGTCTGCAATAGTTGCAGGTGCACTGTTGTTGTCTTCTGTCAGGAAGTAATAACCATAGTTAGAATAAGGGTTACGGATTCTCTTCACCGATGTGTTGCTTTCCCAACTAACAGGACCACGAGCGTAGAAGAGCCGTCTACCATTGCTATTATAGGTTGGTACCTCTTGTAAGTCATCATGTGAAGTGATATCATCAGCCGTTAGAACCTCCTTCTGCAAGTTTCCGCCATAGCCGTAGATTTTTACTTTGTCAATGTTCGAGAAGCCTGCACGACGAATAAGATCATTGGTCAACTGATAGACTCCATTAGCAGGAACACGTATCTTTGCCCACTTTCCTCTGGCAAGAACAGAATGGTCTGCATAGCGATTTGAAGGTGTAGATGCCGATAAACCACCTGAACGAGTTTCAATTCCTTTATTCTTTTTTGTCGTTATTTTCTTAGGATGCGATGTAAGTGCTATCATAAAACTGACGAGGAACTGCTTCTTTCCATTGCGCTGAACGATAGGTATTAGAGATATCTCTAATACACCACGCTTGCGTTCCACAGTCATCTGCTGATGTATCTCTGGTAATGCAGGTGGAACAACAGTTGTCAATGCGTTATAACGTTCAACATCTGCCTTGCTCATGTCCATAAACTCAGGATAGCGTATCTCCAATTCGTAGGTAGAATCAGCGTACTGTTCTCCAACGGGAATAGCATAACGGAACTGTGGCAATACTGAGTCTATTGTCACATCTTTAATAGTTAGATTGAAAAATCTTTGCTGTTGAGCTGATAGTTTTATACAACCCAACAGAAGTATGAGGCAGAGTATTGCTGAACGTTTCATTATCAGCTTGTTGATTCCTTTCGTCATTTTATTGATGTATTCCTCCTTAAGTCTTTTTGTCAGTTATTCCCTCTGTTTGGTTTGATTATTTGAGTTTCTTTGTATAGAGCATATAGATGTCTACCTCATAAACGTTTAGAAATCTATAGTTTACTCTCTTTGGTTTACTTGCAATTGAAGTCGAGAACCTTTCTCTCTTCAATATATCCTTCCAAGTGGTCATTGATATGTACAGGTCCACAACCTGATGGACAGCCTGTATAGATGATGTCGCCAGTCTTGAGGGTGAAGTAGCGACTAATGTAACTGATGATTGCATCTACTTTGTATAGCATATCACTTGTACATCCTTCCTGTACTGTCTGTCCGTTGATATCAAGGTGGAAGCGGAGTCGTTGTACATCAAGGAATTTATCCTTCGAGACCCATTCACCCAAAGCAGCCGAACCATCAAACCCTTTACAGAGGTCCCATGGTAGTCCTTTAGCTCTTAGCTTTTGTTGTAATTCGCGAGCTGTGAAGTCTATACCAACTGTCACTGCATCGTAGTATCTATGGGCGAAACGCTCAGAGATGGTCTTTCCCAATCGGCAGATACGTACCACGAGTTCCGTTTCATATTCAATCGTTCCCAAGTCATCGGGAATGAAGAAAGGCTTTTTATCTTTCAGTAGGGCAGAGTCTGCCTTAGTGAAGATAACTGGTCCTTCCTTTGTAGATAACGTTTCGTTTAGCGATTTATTATGTTCGGCATAATTCATGCCGACTGCAAAGATTTTCATTATTGGTAGTTTCTTTGGTATTGGGCTTATTTGGCTTATCTGGCTAATAAGCCCAATAAGGCTAATAAGGCTAATAAGGCAAATAAGCCCAATAAGCCCAATAAGGCTAATAGCCCCTAACTTCTAATAAAAGAGAGTTGCAGAAGCCTAATGGCTATCCTGCAACTCCCATATATCTCTTCTAACGAAGCTCTGTGATTACTCTGCAGAGAGAGTGAAGCGCTTGTAAGCAACAATCTTAAGATCCTTGCTCTGAGCCTTAAGCCACTCATTAACGCTCTGCTTGTCGCCATCACCAAACTGGAACTCCTGATCAACGAGACAGTTCTCCTTGAAGAACTTGTTCAGACGACCCTTAGCGATGTTCTGAATCATACCCTCATTGAGGTTTGCAGCCTTCTCAGCAGCAACAGTGTTGCGAATCTCGATAGCCTTGTCAGCCTCCTCACGTGTCAACCAACCCTTCTTGATGTTAGACTCGATGTGGTCTTCACTGTCAACGAGGTTTGCGTTGATACCTGCCTTCTTGATAGCAGCAACAACAGCCTTCTCAATCTGCTCTTCCTTAGTCTTCTCAACAGCAACCTTGAACTCCTCGTCCTTAACAGACTGTGGAATAGATGCCTCGTCAAGAGCTACTGGCTTCATAGCAGCAACCTGCATAGCTACCTTGTGACCTGCATCCTCATTGTTCTCATTGAGCTGAACGATAGTTGCGAGAGTGTGCTTGTTCATGTGGTCATAAACAGAGATGTTCTCACCCTCAAGGAAGTTGTAGCCGTCGAGCTCCATCTTCTCACCGGTAACACCAGAACGCTGCTGAACAGCAGTAGCAGCATCCTCGCCATTAGCGAGCTTAAGAGCCTTAACCTCATCAAGACTCTTGCATTTGTTAGCAACAGCAGCGTCCAAAATCTCCTGAACGAGGGCAATGAAGTCCTGACCGTTAGCAACGAAGTCTGTCTCACACTTGATAGCAACCATAGCAGCAAAGCCGTCTACCTGCTTAACGAGTACACAACCGTTTGATGTCTCACGGTCAGAACGCTTAGCAGCGATAGCCAAACCACGCTCACGAATCAATTCCTTTGCCTTTTCGTAATCGCCTTCAGCCTCTGTGAGTGCCTTCTTTACGTCAGCCAGACCTGCGCCAGTCATAGCGCGGAGCTTCTTGATATCTTCAATAGATACAGCCATTTTTTTGTTTTCCTTTCTAATATTATTAAATATTGTGGGCGTTGATGAGGGATAATAAACTTCACCTATTATTAATTATATAGAAGTTCATTAGCACTCACCAGCGCCCACTATGTTTCTTTTATTACTCAGCAGCTGGTGCCTCGTTCTCAGCCTTTGGAGCCTCTTCAGTCTTACGAGCAGCACGCTTTGGCTTTGCCTCAGCAGCCTCTTCTGCCTGCTCTGCAGCAGCCTTCTCGTCAGCCTTCTCAGCCTTACGCTCCTCAAGACCCTCTGCGATAGCACCACAGCAAGCAGCGAGGATAGCCTCTACTGAATCCTTAGCATCATCATTAGCTGGAATGATATAGTCGATGTTCTTTGGATCAGAGTTGGTATCAACGATACCGAATACAGGAATGCCGAGACGGTTAGCCTCCTTAACAGCGATGTGCTCCTTCATTACGTCAACAACGAAGAGTGCAGATGGCAAGCGAGTCAAGTCTGAGATAGAACCGAGGTTCTTCTCGAGCTTAGCACGCTGACGTGAAATCTGCAAAAGCTCACGCTTAGAGAGGTTAGAGAATGTACCGTCGTTCATCAACTTGTCGATGTTCGTCATTTTCTTCACAGCCTTACGGATGGTTGGGAAGTTGGTCAGCATACCGCCAGCCCAACGCTCGTTTACGTATGGCATGTTAACAGCTGCAGCCTTCTCAGCTACAACTTCCTTAGCCTGTTTTTTAGTAGCGACGAACAAGATCTTCTTACCACTCTTAGCGATACCCTTGAGTGCCTCTGCAGCCTCGTCAACCTTAGCTACTGTCTTGTGAAGATCGATGATGTGGATACCGTTACGCTCCATGAAGATGTAAGGAGCCATAGCTGGGTTCCACTTGCGACGGAGGTGGCCAAAGTGACATCCTGCCTCCAATAACTGGTCAAAATTTGTTCTTGACATTTTGTTTGTTTTTACTTGTTTACTTTCTTTTTAATTCTTTCTTGGCGAATGAGCTTCACCACGCTTTGTTAGAATCAACTGACGGGTAGTCCCCCGATAAGGAATCGCGTCAGTTTAGATACTAAACGATTTCCTTTGAACTTTGAACTTTGAGGTTTGAACTTTAGCCTTTCAGCTTTTACCTTTGAAGTTTGAGGTTTGAAGTTTGAACTAACCCTTTGAACTTTGAGCTTTGAGGTTTGAACTTTTACCTTTAAGCTTTGAGCTTTGAACTTTGAGCTTTGAGGTTTGAACTTTAGCCTTTCAGCTTTTACCTTTGAACTTTGAGGTTTGAAGTTTGAACTTTAGCCTTTCAGCTTTTACCTTTAATCTTGAACTTTTTCCTTCTGTT
>CAUTPS010000083.1:0-7308 GCA_963540415.1 uncultured Prevotella sp. | reverse complement strand
CTTGACCCAACCAAGGGTGAAGTACTTTATGACGGACGTAACTTTGTCAACATGACAAAGAAAGGCCAGATTCTCATGCGTCGTGAGATGGGTATGATTTTCCAAGGTGCTGCCCTCTTTGACTCACTCACTGTACTGGAGAATGTTCGTTTCCCATTGGACATGTTTTCGGACATGACTGCTCAGGAACGTGACAAAAGAGCTATGGAATGTCTTGATCGTGTGAACCTGGCAGGAGCTGAACAGAAGTTTCCTGGTGAGATTTCAGGTGGTATGCAAAAGCGTGTAGCTATTGCTCGCGCCATCGTTATGAACCCGAAGTATCTTTTCTGCGATGAACCAAATTCTGGTCTTGACCCTAAGACATCACTGGTCATAGACGAACTTTTGACAAGTATCACACGTGAGTTCAATATGACTACCATCATCAACACTCATGATATGAACTCCGTCTTGGGAATTGGTGAGAATATTGTCTTCATTGCAGACGGAAGGAAGGAGTGGCAAGGTGATAAAAACTCTGTCATTACATCAGATAATGAGAAGCTAAACGACCTCGTCTTTGCTTCTGATCTCTTTAAGAAGGTGAAGGATATAGAGAATAAGGGTACGCTGTAAATAGCTACCTCTCACTATAAGTTGTACAAAAAAGCCGATAATAGGATTTCCCCAACACTACCTTACTTAATAGAAAAGTCCTCCCGCTTATTAGTTTTGCCCTAAAATGGGATAAAACCAATAAGCGGGAGGACTTTTTTCAAGTGCATATCGTAATGTCATCAGTACTTAGCACCATTGGTGCTAAGCATCAGCACCACACGTGCGGAGCACCAACACGACAGTTGAAGAGGGTAAATAGAGAGATAATGGGTAACGATGTCTTATCTCATCATCCACACTCCGTGCTTCTTTAGCATTGGTACAACAACCTGCTCCGTTGTCTTGTCGCCATAATGAAACAACAGAAAGGCACTGGCTGTACTATCCTTTTCAGAGAAAACAGATGAAGCCAATGACACAGAATCAATCCCTTCATGCTCTTTCTTCTGCTGCTCGATAAACTGATGGAGGTTTGTTAAGAGTTGCTTTCGATAACTATCAGGCAACTTCTCAGAACGATTCTCACCTCCTAAAAAGGCTTCATACTGACCTTTCAACAGTTGTTCGTAGTAGAGTTTGGCTGCACGACCAGCCAACTCTCCTTGGTCTACCTCTTTTTTCTTACTGCAAGCCATTAATAAAAATGGCAAAGCAAAAAGAAAAAGAAACATTATTCTCTTCATAGGCAACACCTCCTACGATTACTTCTGACGAATGAATATATTAATTGGACAGCCATGCAGGTTCCAGTTCTCACGTATCTTGTTCTCCAAGAAACGACGATACTGCTCCTTAACATACTGTGGCAGGTTCGCATAGAACACGAAAGAAGGAATCTGTGTGTTTGGAAGTTGTGAGCAATACTTAATCTTGATATACTTACCCTTCACTGACTGTGGTGGCGTTGCCTCAATAATAGGAAGCATCACCTCATTCAACTTCGTTGTACCAATATGCATTGTGCGGTTCTGATATACCTCTTTCGCTGTTTCCAAAACCTTAAAAATACGCTGCTTTGTTAGTGCTGAAGCAAAGATGATTGGGAAGTCAACAAACGGAGCCATACGCTTACGAATAGCATTCTCGAAGGTATCAATAACCTTTTGGTTCTTATCTTCAACCAAATCCCACTTATTCACAACGACAACAAGACTCTTATTATTACGCTGTATGAGCTGGAAGATATTCATATCCTGCGCCTCGATACCACGTGTTGCATCCAACATCAGAATACAAACATCAGAATTCTCAATGCTTCGGATAGAACGCATAACACTATAGAACTCCAAGTCTTCACTCACCTTGTTCTTACGACGGATACCGGCAGTATCAACAAGATAGAAATCAAAACCAAACTTCGTATAGCGAGTATAAATACTATCGCGCGTTGTACCAGCAATCTCGGTCACAATATTACGGTCCTCACCAATGAAGGCATTGATAATACTTGACTTACCAGCATTAGGACGACCTACGACAGCAAAACGAGGGATATCCTGATCAACTGCTTCCTCTGGTACATCCTTCAAGTTCTCAAGCAGAATATCAAGTAAGTCACCTGTTCCACCACCAGTAGCAGCACTAATACAGATAGGCTCTCCCAAACCGAGTTTATAGAACTCTGCTGCCTGATAATACTCACCGCTGTTGTCAACCTTATTCGCAACAAGGAGTACAGGGAGCTTAGTGCGACGAAGAATCAATGCTACATCCTCATCCCAGTCGGTGATACCCGTTTCAGTATCAACAACAAAGAGGACGAGATCAGCTTCTTCCGTTGCCACAAGCACCTGCTTGCGAATTGCATCTTCAAAAATATCGTCTGATTTAACAACCCATCCACCAGTGTCAACAACAGAAAATTCGCGTCCGTTCCATTGACACTTACCATACTGACGGTCGCGTGTTGTACCAGCAGTATCGCTCACAATCGCATGACGTGTCTGAGTTAATCGATTGAAAAGTGTGGACTTACCTACGTTTGGGCGTCCCACAATAGCTACTAAATTTGCCATTAATATTGGTCTTTTCCCTCCTCATAATTCAGTGCTAACACTGTTGAAAGATTATGAAAAGGCGCCGGATGTGGTCAGGCATCCGATGAATATTTGCCGAGGATGACCATTCCCCAGCCCTCGCTTTGTGCGAGAGTATGCCCTACTAAGCAGTCAGGGCGATTTGTTTTCTTTTTATAATGGAAAGCTATAAGCCTTATTTACCCAATGAGCCTTATTTGCCTTATTAGCCCAATAAGGCTAATAAAATCTCTCCCCAGCCTATCCCGTTAGGCTCTCCCCTCCTTTGGAGGGGCTGGGGGAGGTCCCCCCCTTTACTCTGGACTATAGCCAAAGTGTTTCAATTCTTTCTGTGAGTTGCGCCAGTCCTTATCCACTTTCACGAAAGTCTCAAGGAATATCTTCTTATCAAAGAACCGTTCAAGACTCTTACGTGCTTCGGTAGACACCTTCTTAAGTGCCATACCCTGATGGCCAATAATGATTCCCTTCTGACTACTACGTTCAACGTAAATAACAGCATTGATATGAATCTGACGCTCATCTTCCTTAAAACGTTCAACAACAACCTCAACAGAATAAGGGATTTCCTTATCATAATAGCGCAGAATCTTCTCACGAATAATCTCTGATACGAAGAACTTAGCTGGCTTATCTGTCAACTGGTCTTTATCAAAGAATGCCGGACTCTCTGGTAACAGTTCGTGAACACGCTTCAAAAGAATATCTACGCCAAACTTATTCTTAGCAGAAATAGGGAGTATCTCTGCATTAGGCAACAATCCATGCCACTTTGTTACGAGATTACCAAGTGTCTTCTGGTCGCTCTCATCAATCTTATTAATAAGAAGGATGACAGGAATTGACATCTTAGAAACCTTCTCCAAGAAGTCCATATTCTTCTCTGGATCTTCAACAACGTCTGTTACATAAAGTAAGATATCGGCATCTGCCAAAGCTGACTCAGAGAACTGGAGCATCATCTCCTGCATCTTATAGTTTGGTTTCAGCACACCTGGTGTGTCTGAAAATACAATCTGGGTATCCTCTGTATTGACAATTCCCATGATACGATGACGCGTTGTCTGTGCCTTAAACGTGGCAATACTGAGTTTCTCGCCGACAAGTTGATTCATCAGCGTACTCTTTCCGACATTTGGATTACCTACGATATTTACAAATCCAGCTTTATGCATATTATCTATTCACCCACTATTTCCTTCCAAAGAAAGGAACATTTAAAAGTTCTGTTATAATTATAAGAGGAGAAAGGGGAGGTAGAAAAGTCCTACCATGCCACTCTCCTAATCCCTTTAACGAAAAAACGCACCTATCTTATAAGAAAAGAAAGATGCGCTTTTTTATATGATAACTTAGAGTCTTTATTTCTTAACCGCAGCAGCGTCACCGTCATAAGCCCACTTAAAGTAAGATGCGCCATTAACGAAACCTGCACCAAAGCCAGTGAAAATGATATTATCACCCTTCTTCAGCTGTGACTCAAAATCCCAAAGAACAAGTGGCATACAAGCAGCACTGGTATTACCATAACGCTGAATGTTAACCAATACCTTCTCCATTGGAACTCCAATGCGTTTTGCAACAGCCTCGATGATACGAAGATTTGCCTGATGACAAACTACGTAATCAACATCATCTTGAGTCAAGCCATTGCGCTCCAAAAGTGTAGCACAGTCGTCACCCATCGCTGTAACAGCATAACGGAAGACGGTGCGTCCCTCTTGGTAAGTGTAATGCAAACGATGATCAATTGTAAAGCTTGAAGAAGGACATACAGAACCACCTGCCTTGATATGGAGGAATGGAAGTCCCTTACCGTCTGTGCGATGATAAGAATCAATCATACCAACGCCTTCCTCGGTTGTACCCTCTAACATCACAGCACCTGCACCATCACCGAAAAGTGGACAAGTTGCGCGATCACGGTAATCGGTAATAGCTGACATCTTATCAGCACCGATAACAATGATACGCTTGTGACGACCACTTTGGATCATATTGCAGGCAACATCGAGTGCATACATGAAGCCACAACATGCAGCAGCTAAGTCAAATGCGAAGGCATTCTTCAATCCCAGCTTTCCTAACACGATAGAAGCTGTTGAAGGATGCGGATAGTCAGGAGTCGTGGTAGCAACAACAACAGCATCAATACTGTCTGGATCAGCACCTGTCTTTGTCATCAGGAGCTTTGCTGCCTTGCGGGCCATATAGGATGTACCGAGTCCCTCTTCGGTGAGGATTCGGCGTTCCTTGATACCTGTACGAGTGGTAATCCACTCATCGTTAGTATCAACCATGCGAGACAATTCCTCATTGTTGAGGACATAGTCTGGCACGTAACCTGCGACACCTGTTATAATCGCATTAATCTTACTCATGTTTACTCAGCTGTTTCCTTTACGACAGCAACCTTACCACGATAGTTACCACAAGTTGGGCAAACTGTGTGATAAACATAATAAGAACCACAGTTAGGGCATAAAGCCAATGTAGGAGCTACTGCCTTATCATGAGTTCTTCTCTTGAGTGTACGAGTCTTTGACTGTCTTCTTTTTGGATGTGCCATAATTCTTTAAACGTTTAATATTTTATTTTTTCAATTTTAATAGAGCTTCCCAGCGCGGATCCATCGCCTGCTCGTCTTCCTCACCGCTTCGGGCGGCAGAATACTCCTCAAGAGCTCGTACCATAGCAGGGTTGCATTTTCCAGGTGCATGCACATGCTTGATAGGGATTGCGAGAGCTATGAATTCGTAGAGGTACCATGCAACATCGAGTATTCCTTCGTCCTCGGCCACCGTCACAAGGTCGTCCTCTTCTGAGTTTTCTTTTCCTAACTTAACTTCGAGACGTTGTGTTGTCTCTATTGGCTGCTCTACTGGATCGAGACATATATCACACGGTACCATTACCGTACCTGCCTCATGGAAATCAAGGGTAAAGAAATCATCTCCTGTGCGCACAATATCAAGAGATACATGCACACGTCCTTGACTCACTTCAGGAGCGTCAACTGCCTTAAAGTAAGCGTCATCCAGGTCGAACTCAAGGTGATTTACACCTTCTTCCAGACCCTTCAAATCTATTTTAAGGGTTTCTAAGTCCATAATTGGGTTGCAAAGTTACGAATATTTTTCTGATTATAAGCAAATTATAAGTAAAAAAAGTGAGGACATCCTTTGTTAGATGATTTATGCTCTATTTCTTCTACATAATATGAAATGGGGTCTTGCATTGCACTATCAGTAGAAAATTAAGGCATTTTCTTAATATGTCGAGTATATAAACAACTTTGTATTCTCAACTCATCTAATGCTCTATTAGTAATAAAATTAGAAATATGTAATTGTAAAAGTCTAATTATTTGCACGTAAATAAATATTTTTTTTTCATGAACGGAAATATTTATTTTCATGAAGAAAAATAATTATTCTCATGAAAAGAAATCCATCATATTGACCTTCACGCTTTGCGAAGTTCTATGCGAAAAGTTGTCCCCTTCCCTACTTCCGAGCTTTTCACATATATCTTACCATGATGATATTCCTCAACAATACGCTTAGCAAGACTCAAACCTAATCCCCAACCTCGTTCCTTAGTAGTAAAACCTGGACGAAATACGTTTCTTATGTCTTTCTTTTTAATACCCTTTCCTGTATCGCTGACCTCAACAATAGCACGCTTGTCTGTTTCTTCTATACGAAGTGTAATACTACCTATCTTTCCTCCCATCGCATCAACAGCATTCTTACAGAGGTTCTCAATCACCCACTCAAAGAGTGAGGCATTCATATTAATGATTATATCATCTGTTGGCAACTCCGTCTTCATCTCTATCTTCTTTGATGTACGACGGTCCATATAATCGACAACATGATTGAGAACATCATTAAGACTGGATGGGACTGGCTCTGGAACGGAACCAATCTTTGAGAAGCGATCAGCAATAAGCTGTAAACGTTTCACATCTTTATCCATTTCTGGTAGAAGTTCATCGTCGGGATATGTTTCCTTCAAAATTGTTGTCCATGCCATAAGCGAGGAGATAGGAGTACCTAACTGGTGTGCCGTTTCCTTACTTAATCCAACCCATACTTTGTTTTGTTCTGCACGCTTTGATGTCAATAAGGCGAAAATAGCTACAATAACAAATAGCATAACAACACCTAATTGTACATAGGGATAAAGCGCAATACGCTTTAACATCAATGAATCATCATAGCATACATCTATATAATCATTATGATTCTTACTCAAAGAGATACGAATAACCTGACCTGAGGCTTTCAGCTGTTGACCCAAAGAAGTAACGTAATTAACGCTATCCTTTGCATTACGCGCTTTAATAACGATATTACGGTATTCTGTTACAACCCCGTTATTATCCAAAACAACAACAGGTATAGTGTGATTTTCATCTAACACCTTCAACACAAGACTAAGATCCGTGTTCTCATCCGCAGCACTAAGCGATTTCATTGCTTCCGCCCAAACTTGCATCTTACTCCTTTCCTGCTCTGACAAATCATGAGTCAAAGAGCGAGAAACAAGTAAGGAAGCCACAGCAATAAGAATTGCTGCAACCACTAAAAATATCTTTACCTGACGAATTCTATCAGTCCACTGCATATAAAGATATAACGAAACGAAAAATAATATATTGTAAAGT
>CAUTPS010000082.1:0-7740 GCA_963540415.1 uncultured Prevotella sp. | reverse complement strand
TTATTCTAAATTAAAAGATATGAATGCACTAAAAGTTTTATCGGACACCAATAAAAAGAATATGTCATTGAAAAAATATGTTTTTATGTCATTCTGTCTGAAAAAGACCTGATAAACAGCAGCTATAGAGACATGGTAACAAATGTACAGAGACATAGTAACAGATGAACAGGAAACGTGGTAAAGGGTAACGAGAGCGGTCTTTTGTCATAATAAAGTCATACGCTGTTTGGTAAAGGAGCTTTATAGCGTTTTAATTAAGCCTTACTTGACTTGCAAAAGGTGCCCTTTAAGCCCCTTACTAACGCCCTTTTGAAGTCCAATTAAGCACCTTTAAAACACAACCTTACAAATGTCTGATAACTTGAACGTTACAAGATTCGTAAAAAGACTGGCTTAATCATGTTGTGAAAGCTAAACACCTAAGATAATGTAAATATATTTCAAAACCTACTATTTGTTTCTACTTTGGCTCTTAATATAATAAAATTAACTAAAGCTCCCTACTCTCTATTTCATGGCTGTTTTAGCCAAACTGCTTTGTGAATGCCCATGAATGTGAGCCGTTGTAACTATTCAGCGATAAGGTGTATGAGCTATTGTTGATTATCAATAAGTTACATAAATGATATAGACAAATCCTGGTAAAGAATGTCATTTCGAGCCTTTTTGCCAACATATTACGTTTATATGTTCGTGATATTCAACGTTCATTCGTTGAGTAGTTACTATGGTTAAATATAGTTATAAAAAGCGTTAATAGGGTTCTTAAATTACCAATTTTGGTAATTTTACCCTATCTTTGCACTATATAAATGAGACATTTCACCGCATGAATATAATTTTCAAGGAAGAAGCCTTGTCCGAATTATATGAAACCGGTAAGACCAACGATAAGAAATACAAGAATCTTTGTAAGAACAAACGTTTGATAAATGGCTATATCCGTGCTGTTAGAATGATTTATGACGTAGAGTCAACAGAAGAACTAAAAGTATTTAGCTTTTTACACTATGAGAAACTTAGGCATCAAAAGGATAAGCCTATCAGCTCTGTACGTCTTGTAAACGGATTGGTTGAGCGGCTGCTGTTTTCGGAGACGGACGACGGCATTGAAGTAGAATTAATAGAAATTGATAGTACACATTATGGCAACAAGAAATAACAGATTAGTTCCTGTTAGGGCAATCCACCCAGGAGAAATCTTGCGTGAAGAGTTGCAGGAACGTGGCATCAAGCAAAAGGATTTTGCAGAGCAGATAGGTGTTCAGGCAAGTCATTTGAATGCATTTATACGTGGTAAACGAAACCTGAATGACGATTTAGCAATGAAATTAGAGCGTCATTTAGGAATACCCTATAAGACTTGGATGAACTTGCATAGTGGCTTTATATATGACAGTAAAGCTGTGGATGTAAAACAAAGTGAAGAACAAGAAGCTCGTGAATACGAAAAGTCTTGTACGGGTATATTCAACTTGAAACTTCTTTATAAGAAATTAAACTTGTCATCTCTTCCATGTATTGAGCGAGTAACGAAATTAAAAGCATTATTCGCTTTTGATTTGCGGTCATCTAAAGAGTTGAGTCTGCAGGTAGCAGGGCTTTACAAGCATAGTGAGAAAGTGCAAATTGACGAGAAGAATATGCAAACTTGGCTTATTCTTAACTGGCTGGAAATATCACGTGCAACGATAGAGACACGCTATCAAAAGGGAAACGGATTGAAAGCGGCAAGCGAGATAGCTGAGATGGCAAATAATCGTACACTTTCTGCACAAAGCATAAAAGACTGTCTTAATAAGTATGGAATTGTCTATCTTAATGTTGAAAAGTTAGATAAAACGCCTGTAGATGCTTATTCTACATTAGTAGATGGTTGTCCTGTTATTACGGTTACTTATCGTTATAATGATTTAGATAAGTTGGCCTTTGACGTTCTTCATGAATTGTGCCATATTGAAAGGCACCTTTCAGGAGATAATCAGGCGTTTATATCTACAGAAGGTACTCTTTATTCTAAAGACCCACGCGAAAAAGAAGCCAATGACTTTGCAAGGCAGCAACTCATCCCTGATGATGTATGGAGCAGAATTATCGGAAGTGGCCGTGAAGTTCTGTCACCGCATAAGGTTGTCAGAGCCATTGCAAACGAGGCTGAACGCTATGGTATCAGTCCGTCTATAGCAGTTTCCAGATATAAGCATGATTTAAATTGGTATCAGACATCAGCTTATAAATCACCTAAAATCCGTTGATAAAAATAGAAAAGGAGTTGGGTATTTTCCCTAACTCCTTTTGTTTTTAGCTGGATAAGTTGTGTCTTTGCAACAGAAATAGGAAAGGTTTCTCAAATACCGCGTCGGATTGCAGTTCCGAAGGGAAGGGTTTGGGAAGCCTTTTCTTTTTTCTCCTTAGAAACTTTAGATGATGAATAATTAAACCCAAATCAGTCATTAGACCACAATGGACTAAATTCATACTTTTAGTTTCCTAACATCTTTTATTTTCATGTCGGAATTTTATCTGTTTTTTATATGTCTTTCTGTCTACCTCTCTTCTCGGAAAAGTTTCCAAGCATTTAAAACGGGAGAACCTTTTTTGCGGCGTGGCAGCGTATAGCAATGCTGATTTGTTCACTCTCTTCTGTTTACACAAAATCTCTTCTTTTCTGTTTTTTTTGTCATTCTGTCTGAAAATTACTATCTTTGCAAAGAGTATGTATAACATCGTTTTGTACTAAATGAGGAGAAGGCTATAACTCAAAATTACGGAGTGGGAATTTATAAAAAGCTATTCTAAATCACAGGCAAAGAATTGTTATATAGCTATTACCGAGATTTTGAATATAACTAAACCATATTAGACTAAATGAATATAAATTATGGGGTTGAATAACAGATTACAGATTGGCGATGTATCAAACAATGGTCAGGTAGAGATTGTTGATGAGGACAGATTATGTTATTTGGTTAGGTCAACGAGTAGAGGTGCCTCTGGGTTACGCACTATTTCCAAAAAACTATTAGACGAATACGTTACCTATTGGAGAGAGCATCCTGATACTACACCTGATTCTGCACGACAAGCATTGTCAGGGACCAGTGAGATAGATAAGTTTGAGTATGGCTATTCTTCTACGCTATCTGTAATGGCTCAAATGGTTCTTCAATCGACTCACAACGTAAATAATAAAGTAAGTTGTCTTCCTCTCCAGCAAATTTTCTATGGTGCACCCGGCACAGGTAAGTCATTTACTATCAATCAGGAGATAGACGGAGAAGATGTAATCCGTACTACGTTCCATCCAGATAGTGACTATTCGTCTTTTGTGGGAGCGTATAAGCCAACGACACGAGAGATAACGATGCGTGACTTGTCGGGAAATCCTGTTATTGAGCGTGGGCAGATACTAACGGAGGAGAAGATTGTCTATGAGTTTGTACCGCAAGCATTTCTCCAAGCATATATTGCTGCGTGGGAGAAGTATGCTGCGTATGACGAGGGTAATCCGCAACGACAGTTCTTAGTGATAGAAGAGATTAATCGAGGTAATTGTGCACAGATCTTTGGTGATTTGTTCCAGCTCTTAGACCGCAATGATCGTGGTTTCTCTGACTATCCTGTGAAGGCTGATGCTGATATGAGACGTTATGTGGCTAAAGCACTAAAGGGATTGTCTATTCCTCAGGCAGGTGCCATTAATAGCCTTTATGGTGGTCGTGACGTGGTGAGTGAGGTGTTAGAGGGTAATATTCTCCTACTGCCAAGTAATCTGTTTATTTGGGCAACAATGAATACCAGCGATCAGAGTTTGTTCCCGATAGACTCAGCCTTTAAGCGTCGTTGGGATTGGAGCTATATGCCAATATCGGATGCAAAGAAAGGTTATGTCATTGATGTTGCGGGCAGTCGATATGACTGGTGGCAGTTCTTAGAGAAGATAAACGAGAAGATAGAGAACACGACTAATTCGGAGGATAAGAAGTTGGGCTACTTCTTCTGTAAGGCAAAGGACGGCATTATCAGTTCTGAGACGTTTGTGGGTAAGGTTGTCTTCTACCTGTGGAACGATGTGTTTAAAGACTATGAGTTTAGTGATGCCATCTTTTATGATACTGTTGATGACGGAAAGCTATCGTTTGCAAAGTTCTATACTGAGGGCGAAATGAAAACCAAGGTAAGGGCAGAGAAAGTGGCACAGTTCCTTGGTAACTTAGGCTTAACACCAGTTGAAGAAAGTGAAGAAGAATACAACGGACAGGCAGAAAGTACAGATACCTCTGAGAACCTAAGGGCGACGTGGTCAGTGACAGAACGAAAGCGTTATGATTTTTGGCAGGCATTCTTAGCCTATGCACAAAAGAATGACGAGTTTAAGACTTATTTTGGAGGAACCAAGAAGGCTGGTAAGGATCATTGGAAAAATTTCTATGTATCTGGTGCTGATTTCTATATGTCTGTAGTTCTGAAACTTTGGGAGCGTGCTATTGCACTGCAAGTATATTTCGATAGAACCACAGATACCTATTATCATCTTGCTACGCAGAAAAAAGAGATTGAAGCAGAGATGGAAACAACGTATGAGTGGCGTGAGAATCCGGAAAAGAAATCAAGTACGATTGTAGAGCGGATAGACGATATAGATTTTGAGGATAAAGAACATTGGACTACTATTTTCGATCTTATTATTACACGAACACTTCGTATGCGTGAGGTCTTTGTTAAGTATTCAAAGCAGTAGCCACTCGTTATGCGAATCCTTATAGAAGAATATCAGTACGATGTCTCTAAGGTTAGGGACGTTCTCTATGGTATTGATGCCTTAGTGAATGTGGAGGGTAGGGTGTCTATCCACTATGTAGGGTATTATTATAACACCCTACTCAAAGACTGTGTGTTTATTCTTCCGAAGGTATTGCTGAAGAATGTTGATGGTCATGACCTCGTTTTAGGGAAGTATAAGCCAGAGGATATCGCTAACGTAGACCGGTATAATTCATTTGACGAAGCAGAGCGTAGTTTCATCTATAAATTTGCAGTATGGATTTATCGTGCTATTGTGGTCTATAAGAATGACAAGCGCAGTGACACAACGATTGTATGTCATTCTCGCATAGCACAGATGGGTAATGGAGGTCGTCGGTTGAGCAACACCTACCTCGATATTCTCTTGTCGCTGATACAATTCAATCGTGATAACCAGAACTTTTTCTTCTTTGTTATAAAGAATCTGCATAGCGGACTAAACAAGATTAATTGGCAACGAACGATAGCAACGAAGACGGCTATTATTCAAGATGGGCAGGCGGTCTATCTAAATCCTGTTAATAAGCGAAGACAAATAAATTTTGATGAAGAACTACTCGTTATCTTCTTCTCTATCTTGAATTATATCGGTGACACCTATGGTTTCCCGAAAGATATCTGTTGTCAGTTTCCACTCATCACAGGGAAACGTTTTGAAACCTATCTCAAAGGATTAGGCAAGACGCGATTGAGACAGATTAAGTATAAGTATTTCTCTGATAAAGCCCTGCAGCTATGGAATTTGTGTTATACCTTCTTTAAGGAGGCACGGCAGATATCTGTTTCTACAGAACAGCGGGAATATCTATTGGTAAAGAACTTCAACATTGTCTTTGAAGCCATTATCGACGAGCTGATAGGCGATAAGGAGCCGCCACGAGGACTGAAAGACCAAGACGATGGTAAGCGGGTAGACCATATTTACAGTTACCGTAATCTCACGAACAACGAGGAAGATAAACCGATTTATTATATTGGCGACAGTAAGTATTATAAGATTGGTAATAAGATTTCAGACGAGTCTGTCTATAAGCAGTTTACCTATGCTCGTAATGTGATACAGTGGAATCTTAATCTCTTTTTAGATAACAGTGAAGAGAATGCCGCATTGCGCAAGGAACATCCAATATACAGGGACGAACTAACGGAGGGATATAACATCGTTCCAAATTTCTTTATCAGTGCGAAGATGGATGAAAAGCTGTCGTATGCAGATAATGTTTCGACCACAAACCGTGAGAATAACACTTTCCTCTCTCGTCATTTTGAGAATCGTCTTTTCGATCGTGATACGCTGTTAGTTTATCACTATGATGTAAACTTCTTATACGTTGTTTCGCTTTATGCAAGGGAGAACAAGTATCAGAAGGCACAATGGAAGGAGAAGGTGCGTGAACTCTTCAGAGAGAAGATACAAGCGGCTTTGACCGAGAAGTATGCCTTCTATGCTATGCGGGCTAAGCCAGGTGTCGATGATAAGGAATACCTCGAAACGCATTTCCAGCAACTATTAGGTAAGGTTTATATGCCTTTCCAACAATATGATGATATCTACTCTCTGGCACTTGACAATGATAAGAAGTGTCAGCAGGAAAACAAGTTGTTGCTTGAACAACTGGAAGCGTATTTCTTTGTAGAGCCATGTCCTTTGGGGCATGACCCACAAGAGGTGTTGCCAAAGACGGATGATGCAATATTACGCCTGTTACCAGCTAACGTTACAGAGAAGAATGTGCTCACCTGTCTGGTTCGTAAAGGGGATAGCAACTATGAAGTCTTTGAAAACCATGCGGGTAAGACCTATATAATGGAGCGTGTCCCCAATATCAACCTCTTAGGTATCACGTATCTCTTGCCGATGGTTGGTGGTTGCATTGATGGCTATTATGACGTAAACCGCATGAGTATTGATGTTAAGGATGGCATTCCAGTTCTTCGACTACGCTTAGGCGACTATCACGCCCTCGGCTCTTCACGTGTGCAAATCTATCGCACGAAGATGCAACCTGGTGAACTAATCTCTTTAGAGCAGACCATGAAATTGTACGAGACATAAACTCGTTCTTATGTTACCCAGTCAACATGCAACTTGCCTATTCATCAATTCACTAACACCCCATCTCATCAGTGAGAAAATGAAAAGGCTATTTATCTTGATATCATTCTGTCTTTTATTTTCAGTTGACGGGTTTGTGGTTGACAAGTTAACGAGTTGCTTGCTCTGTTGCTTGCCCATTCTAATCAGTTTGTTCCCTGCACTTCTCTTCTCTGAAAGGGGGAGCTGGGAAGAGTATGGGTAAAGCCGTTTATTTAGTTCATGGGTTATTACTCAATCGAGCATTTGCTCGATATAAGGATATGTCATTGAAAGAATCTGTTCTTATGTCATTCTGTCTTTCATTTTCAGTTGACGGGTTTGTAGTTGATAAGTTTGTAGTTGACAAGTTAACAAGTTGCTTGCTCCGTTGCTTTTTCTGTTGCTTGCCCATTCTAATCTGTTCCCTGCGCTTCTCTTCTTCAGAGAGGAGGAGTGCAGGGAAGTATGGGTAAGGCCGTTTATTTAGTTCATGGGTTATTGCTCAATCGAGCATTTGCTCGATATAAGGATATGTCATTGAAAGAATCTGTTCTTATGTCATTCTGTCTTTCATTATCTGTTGACGGGTTTTCAGTTGATAAGTTAACGAGTTGCTTGCTCTGTTGCTTGCCCATTCTAATCAGTTTGTTCCCTGCACTTCTCTTCTCTGAAAGGGGGGAGTTGGGAAGAGTATGGTTAAGGCCGTTTATTTAGTTCATGGGTTATTGCTCAATCGAGCATATGCTTGATATAAGAATATGTCATTGAAAGAATCTGTTTTTATGTCATTCTGTCTTTCATTTTCAGTTGACGGGTTTGTGGTTGACAAGTTAACGAGTTGCTTGCTCTGTTGC
>CAUTPS010000081.1:0-7761 GCA_963540415.1 uncultured Prevotella sp. | reverse complement strand
ATTCTAAATTAAAAGATATGAATGCACTAAAAGTTTTATCGGACACCAATAATTTCCTTTCCCCTGTTATCCTCACAACTGTTTGCCTTCTATCTTTCATATTACTTAGACGTATATCCCCTATCTCACTCTACTTCTTAACAGGAGGACGACAATAAACCTCAGAAAAGGTTATAAATAGGCTCTTCCGTTAAATGGATAGATATATCCCATTAGGTATATAAAAGGAATAAACTACAAGATATAATGTAGAAAAGGCAAATAAAAAAATGTCTATCCATTATTATGTCTTTTTGTCTTCTACAAACAGCAGATTCTCTTACCAATTGATATTTGTAAACTATTTTTATGCAGCTCAAAACCAATACATGCTCTTTTGGCTTCTAAAAGACGCCTAATTGGCTTGCAAAAGATGCCCTTTAAGACGCTTACTAACGCCCTTTTGAAGTCCAATAAAGCACCGTTTACTTTACTGTTTTATAACTAATTGACTTCCATGTGGTTATAAACATACTCCTTATCTGTGTTTTTACCGTTATTTATAGATGTCTTATTTGAAAATATGTAATGATATTTCAAACCCTTGTATGTAGATATTCGAAGCCTTAAAGTGTAAAGGTTTTCAATGAAAGAGGCTAATAATAGGATAGATAGTTGACAGTCTTAGTTATGGTTTTGTTTAATGAATAACTTCGGTCCTTCCGTTAAAGCAGTACGAAAAGCATCTACGCATTTAACGGAAGAGCCTATAAATAGATCTTTCAAAAGCCCTAATTTTGTTTTAATTATAGTTGCTGACACTTTGTATATTTAAATTAACTTATTGATTACTAAGAGTTTATATATAATGAGAACGTGACAGTAATGAATGCAAAATAAAACCTATTCTTCAACAACCAATACTTATTTAATTCTTCCCTTACTATTTTCTTTAATCTCACCTCATTTTCCTTTCAATTATATGAAGCTTTCACACCAAATGTATCTAATCTGCACACATCTACTCCAAAGAACTTCGCACATTACAGAAGATTCTCTCGTAATAATAAGAAAATGCACCGAAAAACTATAAGATGTAATGTATTCAATTATTTTTTGTATCTTTGTACACACACAAATAATACATAGGAATAAAATGAATATAGCAGTATTTTGTTCTGCAAATAATAACATTGCTCCCGACTACTTTCGTGCTGCGGAAGAGTTGGGACGATGGATTGGAGAGAACGGGCATACGCTCGTTTATGGTGGAGCCAACAGTGGATTGATGGAGTGTATTGGTAAAGCTGTACACGAAGCTGGTGGACGTACTATCGGAGTTATCCCTCGCATCTTAGAGGAAGGACGTAGAGTTAGTGACTATGTAGATGTAGAGATTCCTTGTGAGGACCTTACTGATCGCAAGGCAATCATCATGGAACGCTCTGATGAGTTCTATGCTTTACCAGGTGGTATCGGAACAATTGATGAAATTTTCACTGTTGCAGCCTCTGCTTCTATCGGTTATCATCATAATAAGGTTACCTTAGTCAACGTGAAGGGCTTTTGGGATAGTCTTATTGCCCTGCTAAATGACCAACAAGAAAAAGGTATGATGCGTGGTAGACTCCACGATTATATAGAGATTAAGAATATAGACGACTTTTAACCCGAATCTCTAAGTTTGCAATTCATGAAGCAAACTTAGAGATTTGTCTTTAATACGTGACTATTTTTCAAAGGATTATTTCGTTGAGACGTATTGAGATAAAAATGAAACATAAATAAACAATAGGGGTGCTTATTTCATATTCTTCAACAAAAAATGAATACGTTTACAATACCTTACAGTTATTTTGCACTCTACCTGAGCCACAAAGCATGTATATATGCGGTGAATAGTGTAATTTTGCAGCCGAAGGTTAGCTAATGATTAGATTCAAGTATTATAACAGGATAGCTTTACAAGATGTTTTAGTATCCCTGTTTAATATCAAGCTACCTTTATCTAATTAAGTAACATGAGTGGCATAAGGCTACTTTTAAACAAAATCAACATGAAAACAACAGGACTAATACTTTGTGGATTGTGTTTAGGCTTCTCTAATCTATCTGCACAAGTAACACAGAACGCCGTACCGTCCATGGCTGGTTGGAATTACTATGGTGGCGATGAGTTTAATGGAAACAAGATTGACGAATCTAAATGGGGCGTCTATGGTGATCCAAAGTATAATTATAAGTTTGATGATTACGGTAATACAGAAGGGCAGGGAGGTGTTCAGTATTATCGTGCCGATATGATTAAGGTAAAGAATGGTGTGGCATATATTACTGCTTCACGTGAACCTCTTTTAACAGGGCGTCGTCCTGACGCTAAAAAAGACCCTGCTGGGACCGATTACAGCGTAAAGGTACAACCACCTTTTAAACCTAAACATGACTTTGGTAAATACGGTTGGTGGTCTGGTGCACTCTCCAGTCGTAATGCTAATGGAGCAGACTTGGTGAAAGATAAAGGGTTAGAACATGGAACTTACTATCCTCTTTACTCACGTATAGAGGTGAAGGCTAAGATTCCATATGAGTTCGGAACTTGGATGGCACTATGGCTTCGTCACTGTAATGGAGCAAGTACATTTGAGATAGATTTACAAGAGTTCTTTGTTAATGAGGATAGAAAAGATGCAATGAAAGAGAAAGGCTTTTATCTGCATCAAACTACCCATGGCATGGACTACAATGCTGGTTGGAAAAACGGAAAACCCAATAATACTTATAACCATAATGACTATGGAGATCGTGTAAGGGAAATTGACTTCGACCCAGGAAAAGATTTCCATGTTTATGGCGCACAGATTGACCCAGAGCCAGGTGATCCAATGCACTTAGCTGTAACTTTCCTCTTAGATGGAAGAGTTAGATCCGTTTTCCGAACAAAGGATAATCGATATAAATCAAACAACTCGAAGTATCCATATCGTTATAATGCACTCTTAGCACAAAACCTTTCAAAGTATGGAGAGGACCGTGTTTGGGACGTTGCTATCACAGGACAAGTAGGTGGTAAGGCGTGGAAGGCTAATACAGAAATACTACCAAGTATGTATCCATATAAAGGATTTGGTGGTACTCTCTACCCAGAATTAAACCCAAAGTATGGAGGTGATATTAATAAGGTCCCTAAGGAGTTCGTTACAGAAATTGACTGGTTGCGCGTTTTTAAACGAGCAAATGAATTACTATGGATTGGAAACTTACCAGAATATAGACAGAATCAGAAGATAAGTCTTGACCTTGCAAAAGAGAAGTTTACTAACATAAAGCCTGGTGATCAGTTGGTAATGGACCTTGAGGTCTGTGACCCTAATCAAAAAGCAAGTCTTGATATCTTTAATAAAAGCGGAAAAGCTATCACAACGCTTAAACCAGAGCTTGCTAAGAATGATGCACAGGTAACTTTCGTTGTGACAGAAGAACTAAGGAAGAAACTAAGGAATGAGGGTTGCGTGTTAAAAGGTGAGAACATTCGTTTATACACCGTATGTCATTCATCAAAGCAGGATGCTATATGGAGTGGCTTCAAAGAAATTCAGTGGGGTGAAACAATTATCCCAGCAGAGTTGTTTGCGAATTTAGGAGAAGGACAAAAACTTGAGTTTGTGGTGAGAGATGTTAATCCAGGAGGAAAGATTTTCTTACGCCAGAACAAAAAGAATCCTACTGATTCAAAAAGACCTAAGTTCTCATTTAGCGCACAATATGGTAGTATTATCAACTTGGATAGTGGAAAAGATGAAAAGACCTATAGTCTTGACCTCGAACCTAAGGTTATCGAAGAGTTAAAACAGAATGGCTTGGTGGTAACTGGACAGGGCTACTACTTGCGTAGTGTTAACATTATAGGTACGAGTCATACGTCAAATAACACTGTTACAGGTATTGCTATAGACAAGATAGACTCCGCGAATCAAAATGATGGTACTGTCTATTCTATCAATGGAATGAAAGTAAGAGATGCGAACGATAAAGGGAAATTAAATCCAGGAATCTACATTATTAATGGTAAGAAGGTTCTGGTAAAATAAATTAGTAGATAACAAAACTACGAGCAAGGTATCTATAACATGGTGCTATGGGTTATCTTGCTACGTTAGAAAAGTATTCTGAAACCCTGATGTTATACATCAAATAGGCTGTTACATTGTAATTTCCAAATGTTGATAATATCGTGAAAGAGGGTAGATGAATACAAAAATATAAGGGGCTTGTATCAATGTTATCAGTTGATACAAGCCCTTTTTGCATCCAATTATTTATAAAGGTACTTGGTTCATAAGTGTTACTCTTATTTGATTAATCTCGATGAAATCGATAAATTTTTATCAGAAAGAGATGAAATAATAGTCTGTTAAGCCCTCTATGCATATATATCTCAGCGTTTCTTTAAAAAGTAGATTTGGGTTTAAGATACGGCTATAAGTAATCAATGTTATCTCTTTTTAGTGGCTGGAGGGAGTTTTGTTTAAGTATAGTGAATTTGATAATATTTGACGATATTTGCTTTGCAGTTTTATCATTTTACGTTACCTTTGCAAGGAAGATAAGATAAAAACGTAATATCTATTAAACAATGAAGCATAAAATCGGAAACATTTTGGCGGCAGGCTTTGCGATTGTTGGACTCGCTGCACTGGCAAGTTGTGCGGGAGAAAAGTTCCATGTGACAGGTTCTATTGCAAATGCCAAGGACTCTTTGCTCTATTTTGAGCATAACGGACTCAATGGATTTTCTACTGTTGACTCTGTTAAACTCGATGAAAAGGGCGATTTTTCGTTCTCAGGTGATAAGGTGGATAATCCAGAGTTCTATCGACTTCGCATTGCTGGACAGATTATCAATATAGGTATTGATTCTACAGAGACAGTTGATGTGAAGGCTACTTATCCGCAGATGGCTACCGATTATAGTGTGAAGGGTTCCTATGAGAATGAGAAAATCAAGGAATTGGCACTGAAGCAAATTGACTTACAAGCACGTTGCCAGTCTATTCTTGCAGAACGTCCTGACCTTGCTGATTCAATTATCACAGTATTGATGAGCGACTATAAGCAGGATGTATCACGCAACTATATCTTCAAGGAGCCAATGCGTGCCTATAGCTATTTTGCTTTGTTCCAGTATATTGTAATAGGTAATCAAGCACATTTGATATTTGACCCATCCAGAGACGTTGCTGACAATAAGGTGTTCGGTGCTGTTGCAACCAGTTGGGATACTTATTACCCCGGTTCAGAGCGTACGCAAAATCTCCATAACATCACGATTAAGGGTATGAAGGATGAGCGCATTGTGAAGGCACAGAATAAGCCAGTGGAGATAGAAGCTAAGGAATTAGGTGTTGTCGACCTTCCATTACGTGACAACCGTGGTGTAGAACGCCATCTTACTGATTTGAAAGGTAAGGTTGTTCTGCTCGACTTCCATGTCTTTGCAGCAAAGGGTTCTACAGAATACATTATGCAACTGCGCGAACTTTACAATAAGTACCATGACCGTGGGTTAGAAATCTATATGGTTTCATTAGACGATAATGCTCATTTCTGGAAAGAGCAGGTGGCTAATCTGCCATGGATTAATGTTTATGATGACACAGGTATCAGTCAAGCTTATACAGCTCCTGCACAAGCCTTCCCTATCATTTATCTCATTGATAGAGGTAACAATATAGTGAAGAACCCTTCACAGATTAAGAATCTTGAGCAGGAGATTGAGCGTTTGTTATAAGAATCAGACATGAATCTTCTATGAGCTAAGTTGAGAATACTTTGGCATAAAGAAATTAGGTTATTGATATAGAATCTCTATCTCAATAACCTAATTTCTTTTCAATCTAAGTATGGTTCGCCTCCATCTTAGTAATGTTTCGTCTGGTGCGAGGCGTTCGCACCATTGGTGTTTACCATCCGCACCATATGTGCTGGACACCCGCATCATAATAGAAAAGGGTGTTATAATTAAAAAAATGCCGTTATAATTAGAAGTAAAAAGCTCTATCTTGATTGATTTGGGTTTTAAAAAAAGGCTGAAACCCAATGAAGGATTTCAGCCTTTAGTCTTTATTATCAATAAGAGATGATAGCATGATTAGGTGTTTATGTCTTTTCCTATATGATGAGGATAAGGCTAAAATACTATGCTTCAATTATCTCATGCCTTCACAATCATACAAACTGCGTATGCAGCCATACCATCTTCACGACCAACGAAGCCCATGCGCTCGGAAGTGGTAGCCTTGATAGATACGGCATCGATGTCACAACCGATGATATCAGACAGACATTTGCACATAGCAGGGATATGTGGGTTTATCTTTGGACGCTCGGCACATACCGTAGCATCGATGTTTCCTACTCGATAACCCTTTGTTGCTAAGAGGTCGATGGTTTTGCGAAGAATGACCTTTGAGTCCATGTCGAGCGTATCAGCAGAGGTGTCGGGGAAATGATAACCGATGTCGCGCATATTAGCAGCACCGAGTAGGGCATCACAGATAGCGTGAATGAGTACGTCGGCATCACTATGTCCAAGGAGTCCAAGGGTATGCTCTATCTTGATACCACCTAAATATAGGTCGCGTCCTTCAACGAGTTTGTGTACGTCGTATCCCATTCCGACACGGAAAGATGGGATGGATAGGGTAGAATTGCTCATAATAATGGGGACCTTCCCAGGCTCTTCTAAGGTAGAGGATGTTTTATGCAGGGGATAGGTTCTTATTGGTTTATATTAAAAGTCTTATAATACTTATGTAAAGAAGATTACTCTCAAGAATTTGGCTAATGGTAGTAATCACTCCCCTCCCTTTGGGGGAGGGGTTGGGGGAGGGGATAGTTGTTTGTTTACCTCCTCTTAAACAAATCTTTTATACCATCCATGTCAAATGATAAAGAGAAACGGAGGGTTTGATCAAGTGGGTTATTCTTTGCCGTTGCTATGACATAGCCAGCATCTAATGCAAATACATTCATCTTGAAGCCTGCACCTACAGTGAAATACTTGCGGTTACCTTTGTTCTCGCTTTCGTGGTGATAACCAGCACGGAGTGAGAACTTATCATTATAAGTATATTCAGCACCTAAGCTCCACTGAATCTCCTGTAACTCTTCAGAAGCACCATTAGGTGCATCACCGAAGCTCTTGAAGATACCAGAGATAGAAGATACGTCATAGTATTCCTTCTGAAGACGGTTGTCATAATCTACCTGTGTTTCATCAGCTTTGCGCTTTGGATAGGTAGGAACTAACAACTTATTCGCATCAGCAGCAATGGTAAAACGGTTGAATTCATCGATAGGAATCATCAACGAAGCACCTAAACGAAGGTTGGTTGGGATGAATTCAGAGCGATTATCACCACCGAAGGTAATCTTCGAACCAATGTTAGAGATATTCATACCTAAGCCCAACTGGCACTCACGCTCACCGATATTGATATAGTTTTGATAATAGCAAGACAAGTCGGCTGCAAAAGCAGAACCTGGTGCGGTATCATCTGTATAATTATAGGTAAGGTCTGAGTATATCCAACGTACAGCAGCACCTAATGAGAAATGCTCACTCAACATCAGAGAGTAGGCTACGTCCATTGACATCTCATAAGGGTTAATGGTCATGTTAGATCCGTCAGTCATCTGTACTTCACCCAAAGAGAAGTAGCGCATAGAAGCTGAGACTGCACTGTAATCACCGATACGATAGTAACCAGCAAGATAAGCCAA
>CAUTPS010000080.1:0-7842 GCA_963540415.1 uncultured Prevotella sp. | reverse complement strand
CCAATTCAGTAACAATAACCAAAAAAGTGTGAAGTAAAATTAGGCATAGTCAGTTGGTTATAAAGTAGTAAAGTAAAAGGTGCTTAATTGGACTTCAAAAGGGCGTTAGTAAGGGTCTTAAAGGGCACCTTTTGCAAGTCAATTGGGCATCTTTTAGAAGCCGAAAGAGCATGTATTGGTTTTGAACCGCATGAAAATAGTTTACAAACATCAGCTGATGAGGGAATAAGTTGTTTGTAGAAGACAGATAGACATCATACCTAATTACCTTTGTCATATAGTTTATCCCTCTTTATAAAACCATCTAAATGGGGGTAATTATTCCGTTTATGTGGATTAATATTATTCTATTATCAATCTATACATTTAACGGAAGAACTTTTTTTATCCTTACTCTGTGACTATATTATAACGATAAGATACAAAGTAAAAACCTTTCTTTTTGATTTATGTCCGTCATTCCTTTGTAGACTGAAATAAAAGCATTAATTTTGTAGGCATAAAAAGAAAAGCAAATGCAGGCAATGATTTTTGCAGCCGGACTCGGTACCCGTTTGAAACCGCTTACTGACACAATGCCAAAAGCGTTGGTAAGGGTGGGAGGTGCGCCACTGCTTGAGCATGTAATCAGGAGATTAATAGATGCTGGATGCAGTCGTATGGTTGTTAATGTACATCATTTTGCAAACCAGATAACAGACTATTTGGATGCACACAACTATGGTGTGGATATCTATGTGTCTGATGAAACAGAGCAGCTCCTTGACACCGGTGGTGGTATCAAGCGAGCTGCTTCGCTTTTTGATCAGTATCAGCCAGTGCTGATTCACAATGTTGACATATTAAGTAATGTGGATTTAGCTGCTTTCTATCGCCATGCTTTAGAAACAAAGGCAGATGCTCTGCTGTTGGTAAGCCGTCGTGTGACCCAACGTTACTTGATATTTGATAGTAATATGCGCTTGGTGGGCTGGACAAATGTGGCTACAGGCGAGGTGAAGTCACCTCATGCCGAGATACGTCAGTTGCATTTCGTCTCACCAACAGAGGAAGAAAGTTCTTATTATCAGAACAACTGTTACCTCTGTGCCTTCTCTGGTATACACGTGTTAGCTCCCTCTGCGGTACAAACCGTTGAGGCTGTTGATAAGGATAAGTTCCCCATTATGGACTTCTATCTCAACAATTGCGACACACTTGATATCCGTGGTGAACTAAAAACCGACCTTCATCTACTTGATGTAGGCAAACTCGACAGCTTACAAGCTGCTGAAGACTTTTTTGCAAATTCAGAGTATCAAAGCTCCAAGACGGAGAACTGATATTTTTAAATACATTCATTTACATGCAACAGAAGATTATCATTTTGGATTTCGGCTCACAGACAACCCAGCTTATTGGCCGTCGTGTACGTGAGTTGGATACCTTCTGCGAGATCCTCCCTTACAACAAGTTCCCGAAGGACGACCCATCTGTGATTGGTGTGATTCTTTCTGGTTCACCTTATTCCGTACATGACCCAGAGGCTTTCAAGGTAGACCTCAGTCAGTTTATCGGTAAGATTCCAGTGCTCGGTATCTGTTATGGTGCTCAGTACATCTCTTATTCAAATGGAGGTAAGGTTGAGCAGACGGGTACACGTGAGTATGGTCGTGCCAACTTAGAGAGTATCGACCTTAACAATCGCCTTTTTGCAGGCTTTGAGAAAGGCTCGCAGGTATGGATGAGTCATGGTGATACGATTACTGCAATCCCAGAGGATTACGACATAATAGCTTCTACTGGTGATGTTAAGTATGCTGCCTTTGCATCAAAGACACAGCCAGTATGGGCAGTACAGTTCCATCCAGAGGTTTACCACTCATTGCAGGGTAAGCAGTTGTTGGAGAACTTCGTTGTGAATATTTGTGGAAGTAAGCAGGAGTGGAGTGCAGCTTCATTTGTAGAGAGTGCTGTTCAGGAGATTCGTGAGCAGGTGGGTAACGACCGTGTTATCCTTGGCCTTTCTGGTGGTGTTGACTCTTCTGTTTGTGCAGTATTGCTCAATAAGGCTATCGGTAAGAACCTTACTTGTATCTTCGTTGACCATGGTATGCTCCGTAAGAACGAGTTTACAAAGGTGATGGAAGCTTATAAGGGACTTGGATTGAACGTTATCGGCGTTGATGCATCAGAGCAGTTCTTTAAGGATTTGGAAGGTGTTACTGACCCAGAGCAGAAGCGTAAGATTATTGGTCGTGACTTCGTTGAGGTGTTTAATGCTGAGGCTAAGAAGATTACAGATGCTAAGTGGCTTGCACAGGGTACTATTTACCCAGACCGTATTGAGAGTCTTAGCATTACGGGTATGGTTATCAAGAGTCACCATAACGTGGGTGGACTTCCAGAGGAGATGCATCTTCAGCTTTGTGAGCCACTCCGTTGGCTCTTCAAGGACGAGGTTCGCCGTGTAGGTTATGAGCTTGGAATGCCAGAACGTCTTATCAAGCGTCATCCATTCCCTGGTCCTGGTCTTGCTGTTCGTATTTTGGGTGATATCACTCGTGATAAGGTTCGTATTCTTCAGGATGCTGATGATATCTATATCGAGAAGATGCACAACTATACTATGCCAGATGGTACAAGTCTTTACGACCATGTTTGGCAGGCAGGTACAGTGCTACTCTCTACTATCCGTTCAGTAGGAGTGATGGGTGATGAGCGTACTTACGAGCATCCAGTTGCTCTCCGTGCTGTTACATCAATGGACGCAATGACAGCTGACTGGGCTCACCTCCCTTATGATTTCATGGCAGATGTTTCCAACGAAATCATCCGTAAGGTAAAGGGAGTTAACCGCGTATGTTACGATATCTCTTCAAAACCACCTTCAACAATAGAGTGGGAGTAAGATAGAAAACAAGCAAAATAGAAGGATAGGGGCGCACTTGCGTCCCTATTTTTCGTTATACAATATTATAAAGAAATAAGAAAGGAAATTGTATTGGACTTTAGGGTAGTGTAAGATATTGTTTGTTGTATTGATAATCAGGTTGTAAAGTCTTGTTTTAGTTGGTTGGTTTCATAACAGTCTTTTATTCATTGCAAATTATTTACGTGAAAAAAAATATTTATTTTCATGAAGAAAAATATTTATGTTCATGAAAAGAATTCTTTTCTTTCATGAAGAAAATTTAGGGACAATACTTTGTTGTCCGAATAAAGGGGAAGGTTTATTGTTTTGATGCAGCGTTTTTAGTTGCATTAGAAGGCTGATATTAGAATAGAAGATAGGTGGAATGTAAAGTTTTTTGGTAATCTCAATGAAAGGAGATAGGTATTGATGTCAACAAAAAAGTCCGAAGAATCATTACGAATCTTCGGACTGATTATATCTGTATTTCAGATAGTTGCTTACTTGTTCTTCAGCAAATCACGAATCTCAGAGAGCAGTTTCTCCTCGTTAGTTGGCTCTGGATCAGGTGCTGGAGCAGCTGGTTCCTCTTCCTTCTTCTTAGAAAGCTTGTTGATACCCTTTACCATCATGAATACACAGAAAGCGATGATAATGAAGTCAAGCAATGTCTGCAAGAAGTTACCATAGTTAATGGTTGCTGGAGCAGCAGCGGTTACACCAGGGATTTCTACTTGTGGAAGTGTGTACTTAAGGTCTGAAAAGTTAACGCCACCGATAAGCCATCCGATAGGAGGCATGATGATATCGTCAACAATAGATGAAACAATCTTGCCGAATGCACCACCGATGATTACACCGACAGCCATATCAACAGCATTACCCTTTACTGCAAATTCCTTGAATTCTTGAATAAGTTTGCTCATAATTAATTTTGTTGTTAATTTGTTTGTTTGTCTTGCGTCTTTATACTAATACCCTTTCTTTTGTTATATAGACTTTGCAATCTTGGTTTGTTAGATTGCATAGAATTGCCTATGTGTGCGAAACGAGTTATTTTTTATAATAATTAATACGCTAAGCGACTGCAAAAATAAAAAAAAAATTGTATCTTTGCAATCGTAAGATAGAAAATCTTCTATAAGGAGGTAAAAGAAATTCGTTTTTATAAACTTTTATAAATAATTTAAAGTAAAATGGTAAATGTAGCTATTAACGGCTTTGGCCGTATTGGTCGTCTCGCATTCCGTCAGATGTTCGAGGCTGAAGGTTATGAGGTTGTTGCAATTAACGACTTGACAAGTCCTAAGATGCTTGCTCATCTGTTGAAGTATGATACCGCTCAGGGTGGTTTCGCTGGCAAGTTCGGTGAGGGTAAGCACACTGTAGAGGCTACTGAGAATTCTATCATCGTTGATGGTAAGGAGATTAAGATCTCTGCTGAGATGGACGCTGCTAACTGCCCATGGGCTGCTAACAACGTAGACGTAGTTCTCGAGTGTACAGGTTTCTACACATCTAAGGAGAAGGCTTCTGCTCACCTCAAGGCTGGTGCTAAGAAGGTAGTTATCTCTGCTCCTGCAGGTAACGATCTCCCAACAGTTGTTTTCAATACTAACCACAAGACTTTGAAGGCTGAGGATACAGTTATTTCTGCAGCTTCTTGTACAACAAACTGCTTGGCTCCAATGGCAGCTGCGTTGAACGCATATGCTCCAATTCAGTCAGGTATCATGTCAACAATCCACGCTTACACTGGTGATCAGATGATTCTCGATGGTCCACAGCGCAAGGGTGACCTCCGTCGTTCACGTGCAGGTGCTTGCAACATCGTTCCTAACTCAACTGGTGCTGCTAAGGCTATCGGTCTCGTTATCCCAGAGTTGAATGGTAAGTTGATCGGTTCTGCACAGCGCGTTCCAACTCCAACAGGTTCTACAACAATCCTCGTTGCTGTTGTTAAGGGTAAGGACGTAACAGTTGAGGGTATCAATGCTGCAATGAAGGCTGCTTCAACTGAGAGCTTCGGTTATACTGAGGATCAGATCGTTTCTTCTGATATCATCGGTATGCGTTTCGGTTCTTTGTTCGATGCAACTCAGACTATGGTAAGCAAGATCAGCGATGATTGCTACCAGGTACAGGTTGTTTCTTGGTACGACAATGAGAACTCTTATACTTCTCAGATGGTTCGTACAATCAAGTACTTCGCAGAGTTGAAGTAATACCAACCGAAAGGTCATCTGCAATCCTCTCTTGCGTAGAGAGTGATTGACGGATAAAATAATAGTCCCTGTCAGCTTGCTGGCAGGGATTTTTTTGTTATCTTTGCGACATGAAGAACGATTATATAGGTGAGAGTACGGCTGCAGACATAGCTTTTGACAAGCGTATGATAACCATTCTTGGTCCTACGGCTTCGGGTAAGACCGATCTTGCTGCACATTTGGCTGCTCGGCTTAACGCTGAAATCATCAGTGCAGATAGCCGTCAGGTCTATCATGGCATGGATATTGGTACGGGTAAAGACTTGGCTGATTACACAGTTGAGGGGCATGCAATACCTTATCACCTTATAGATATATGTGAACCAGGTACGAAGTATAATCTTTTTCGCTATCAACAGGATTTTCTTGATAGTTATGAAGATATACGGAGTAGGGGAGTGTTGCCTATTCTCTGCGGTGGTACAGGTCTTTATATTGAAGCTGTGCTGAAGGGTTATAGCCTTTCGCCAGTGCCACAGAATCCTGAACTGCGTAAGGAGTTAGATGAAAAGTCGCTTGAGGAATTGACGGCAATGTTGGTTGAACTGAAGAAAAAGAATCATTCCATCATGCACAACAAGACGGATGTTGATTCTTGTCAGCGTGCTATTCGTGCGATAGAGATTGAAGCCTATAATCTCACAAAGCCGACAGAAGAGCGGCAATGTCCACCGATTGAGTCATTAATAATAGGTGTAGACATAGATCGTGAAGCACGAAGAAAGAAAATAACCAACCGCTTAAAAGCACGTCTTGAAGAAGGAATGGTTGGCGAGATAGAAGGATTACTGAAGCAGGGTATATCTGCAGAAGACCTTATCTATTATGGTTTGGAATATAAGTTTGTGACAGAGTATCTCATAGGAAAGCTGTCTTACAATGAGATGTTCCGACAGTTAGAAATTGCCATTCATCAGTTTGCTAAGCGACAGATGACGTGGTTTCGTGGTATGGAGCGTCGTGGCTTTACGATTCATTGGGTAAATGCTGCACAAAAGATGGAAGATAAAGTTGAAGAAATATTGAGCTTATGGTAGAGGAAGGAAGATGGGGCATCATTTATTGTCCGAAGGGGGGATTACTTGGTAATCCAGTAAAGCGTTGGGAACAAGCAGAACGCTGTCTGCAAGCACACAACATACAGTATGATATGGTGCAAAGTGAGAATCCACGTAGTGTGGATAGACTCGTGCGGATGCTGATTAGTAATGGTTATAAAACTATTATTATCTATGGCGGTGACTCTGCCTTGAATGATGCGGTTAATTATCTGATGCTCTTAGAACCAGAAGAGCGTGAGCGTATTACGTTGGGTGTTATCCCGAATGGCGTGTTAAATGACTTTGCACACTTCTGGGGTTTCGATGAGTCACACTTAGAACAGACGATTGTTTGGCTCAAGCAGAAGCGTGTAAGACGAGTAGATGTTGGCTGTATTCGCTACGAGAATAAGAAGAATGAGCGTTGCCGTCGATATTTCCTTAACTGTGTAAACATTGGTATGGTGGCAAATATCATGAGTCTTCGTCGCCGTTTGCGCCACCTTTTTATATCCCGCACAATCTCCTTCATCCTCTCTTGCTTCCTACTAATGTTCCAGCGTATGGATTATTTCATGTCGCTGAAAATCAATGCAGATAGTATAAAACAGCGTCTGATGACTGTTTGTGTTGGTAATGCCCAAGGTTATGGGCAGACCCCGAATGCTGTACCTTATAATGGCCTGCTCGATGTTTCCATCGTTTCTCAGCCAAAGCTGTGGCAAGCAATGGAAGGAATGTATCTCTTGTTGCGAGATAAGATATTGAATCATCGTAATGTGATGCCATATAGAACGCAGGAGTTGAGTGGACAAATAGCTGAGCACACACCAGTCAGTGTTGATGGTCGACTCCTGAATGGTACTCCTGTTGGTACGTTTACGATTGGTGTTGAGAAAGAAGTTATAAACTTCCTTATTCCAGATTAACCTTTTACTATTAAATAGTTATAGATTTTGTCTAAACTACTTATAGAAATGTTGAACGCTGGTCATGAGTGCTCAGCAAAGTGTTTTCATATACGTAGGTTTTAGTGGCATTCTCTCTCTTATTATAGAGATAGTAGTTACTCTCTTCTTACCTTTTTTGCTAACGTTTTATTGCCCCGCACAATATGTGCGGAGGCTTCGCACACATGGTGTTGGTGCTTAGTACGCATGGTCTTGTATGCTAAATATTCTGCAATCTATTGTTTGGATAAGCGCAGATTGTTGTTACGAAAAATGTTATATTTTACTCTAAAAAAATAGGACTTTCTTGGTTAGGAAACAACACAAAAACAAGAAATTCTGAAACATTGTAGTCTATTGATTGATTTTGGTTTAAAAATATGTTCAAGTACTGATAAGTTAGTTGAAAGAAAAATCAAATTTGCTGTCACTTCTGTCATCTCGTATAAGATGCTAACAAATTAGTTTACAGTTAGTTCTATGAAAATGTTAAAATGACAGCAAATTAAATTAAAAGTAAATTTGTAATAAGAGCTATATTACCCTTCTCATTCTATTAAGTATTATAACTGCAAACACAAGAAAACTGAATATTTCGAAGATGAGAATGGGAGACTTGTAGAGGAATGTTTTATTGTACCTTAATTCCGCAGCATAAATTCTTGTAAGAACTCCAAGTGTCTGAGAAACAA
>CAUTPS010000079.1:0-7900 GCA_963540415.1 uncultured Prevotella sp. | reverse complement strand
ATAAAGAAAGATTGTTTAAATTAACATTCTTTAATCCTATTATCACCACACAGAAGAAGAAGGCTACGAAGAAGGCTACTCAGATGGTAAGTCCACTTATGAGGAAGATGACGAGGGTGAGGAAAATGAGTAGTCCCTCTTCTATTTTGCTAATTAGTGAAAAATGCAATGTCCATAAAACTCTGTATACTGCTGAATGAGAGTTATCGATATGGTTTCTAAGTTATGTGTTTATGCCTAACACATATTGTGCGGATGCTTAGCACCAATGGTGCGGAGGGCTAACTCCCTATTAAAATGATGTTTTGTAATAGGGAGTAACTTGTAGTTTAACTTGTAAGTTTGTTGAAGTTGCAGGGTAATTATAAGGGATATTATTACCAGTTAATCCCAAATCCGATGCTTGCAAAGACGATAGTTCTGTCTTTGTAGAGATTTGTTCGTGAATTGTAATGGCGGACGCCCAATCCGAATCTTGGCTTGATTTTGCATGTTCCTAAGTCGGTGAATGCCATTGCCTCATAGTAGTCATATTTCCAATCGCTATTTTTTCGTTTCATATTACTGCCATATCCGATTTGTGCACCAATATTACAATTCTCTGTGTGATAGACTATGTAGCCAAGATTTAAGCCTACAATATGACTATGAGCATAGTCTTTAACTCCATTTTCTTTAAAGAGAGCGATAGCGTTCTCGTATCTAAGGTCTGCATATAGGTTATCGGTAATATTATATCCTAAGTCGCAACAGAGTTCATAGGGCTTAAATTCTTTAGAAAGTCCTGTTCCTTGGACCTGCATTAAGGTCCTAAATGTCCCTTTCTGTGAGAATGCTGCTATTGGAATTAGTAATAGGAAAAGAAGAAGAAGTCTTTGTCTCGTTTTTGAAACAAGAAACTCTACGTAAGATAGTTTTCTCATTGTAATAGGATTTAATTATATAATTAATACTCGTTACAAAAATAGAAAAAATAATGTTTCATGTCAAGTCTTTTTGGAAATAAAGCTTGATTTTTTTTCTTTAACGAAGTTCGATAGTTGATAAGTAAGTGATACGTAGATTAGATGGGTTTGGATGTGAATTAATTTGCTGTCATTTCTGTCACCCTTTGTGAGTCGTTAAATGTTTGATATATAGGTCTTTAATGAGAAATGTTAAAATGACAGCAAACGAAATTATACTTATATTTGAGTTTAAGCTTAACTCTTTGATAGTATTATAGTATAACGAAGAACACTCCCAACGAATAATTTATTTTGCAGATGGAGTTTCGAATTCGTAAGTAACCTTTACGGCTTTGTCACGAGACAGTTGTCCAGGGTTGGTTCCGGGTTCTCCTTCTGGTACTTCACGATGATAGAAGGCATAGAATTGAATCCAAGCATCTAAGATTTTTCCGTCTTTATCGTGAAAAGACATTGGGATTGTTGCGAAAATAGGTAAGCCGTGGTGATCAACAAATGATTTCTGGACCAATTCGCTACAATAGATTTCTTTGTCATCGGGCATATAGAAACGATCGTATGGTCGACCGAGGTAGCTTAATGCTTGCTTCATAGAAGTATTCATATCACAATCAACAATTACTCTACCTACAGCAATGTGCGGTTTTCCATCTTTCCATTTTGAACGATTAAGGAAGTTGGTAAGAGACGTAAGTGACACCGCTTTGCCGTAAGCTTCTAAAGCATAATCGGCACTATCCGTATGATGGAAGATTGCCACGTGGTCAATCTTTAGTCCATTAATACCTTGCGTTGCATCTGTGATAGGGTTGCTTGTTTCCTTCACAACGAACATGAGGTCGCCTTCATGCAAGTTACGTAACGATATGTCCTCGTCTTGGAAGGAGTCAGTAGAGCAGCTTACTAAGAGGATAAGGCATAGTAAGAGAAGGTTTGATGGGATTCTTTTTAGTTTCATGATAATTTATTTTTATGTACGTGTTATGTTTAAGTTTCGTCGGGAGTGTTCTTATAGGTAAATAAAAAGCGACTATCTTTTGGGGATAGTCGCCTTTTGTGTTTTATGTTAGAACTCTGCGTTCTTTGGAGTACGTGCGAATGGAATTACGTCACGGATGTTCTGCATACCAGTAACGAAGAGGATGAGACGTTCGAAGCCGAGACCGAAACCACCATGTGGGCAGGTTCCGTACTTACGAGTATCAAGGTACCAGTCGTAAATATCTCGTTTCATACCACGCCTTTCAATCTCCTGAACCAGTTTGTCATAGTTCTCCTCACGGACAGAACCACCGATAATCTCACCGATACGTGGGAAGAGTACGTCAGTTCCCTGCATTGTCTTGCCGTCTTCATTCTTCTTCATGTAGAACGACTTGATTTCGCTTGGGTAGTCGGTCATGATAACAGGACGCTTGAAGTGTTCCTCAACGAGGTAACGCTCGTGTTCACTGCTGAGGTCCATACCCCAGTGAGTGATAGGGAACTCAAACTTCACGCCGTCAGCAGCAGCTTTCTGAAGAATCTCGAAACCTTCTGTGTAAGTAAGACGAGCGAAGTCTTCCTTCAATACACCCTCCAAACGAGCGATAAGTTCCTTGTCAATCATCTTGTTGAGGAACTCAAGGTCGTCCTTACAGTGCTCCAAAGCCCAACGAACGCAGTACTTGATGAAGTCTTCCTCAAGATCCATCAGTTCATCTTTGTCGATGAAAGCAACCTCTGGCTCAACCATCCAGAACTCAGCCAAGTGGCGTGGAGTATTTGAATTCTCAGCGCGGAAGGTAGGACCGAAGGTGTAGATAGCACCGAGTGCAGTAGCACCCAACTCACCCTCCAACTGTCCTGACACGGTAAGGTTAGTACGCTTACCGAAGAAGTCAGCACTATAATCAACCTCACCACCCTTTGCAATGCGGTCAAGGTCGAGTGTTGTTACCTGGAACATATTACCAGCACCCTCAGCATCACTACCTGTAATCAGTGGAGTATGGAAATAATAGAAACCATGTTCGTGGAAATACTGATGGATAGCGATAGCCATATTGTGACGAATGCGGAATACAGCACCGAAGGTATTGGTACGAAGACGCATGTGACCATACTTGCGCATGTACTCAAAACTCTGTCCCTTCTTTTGCATTGGATAGTCGCTTGGGCAGAGACCGTAGATTTCAATCTCCTTGCACTGAATCTCTGAGGTCTGACCAGCACCCTGACTCTCTACGAGCGTACCAACAACGCTGATACAAGCACCCGTTGTGATGCTCTTCAGCTTGTCTTCGTCGATAGTCGAAGGGTCAACAACAACTTGGATGTTCTTAATCGTAGAACCATCATTCAAGGCGATGAAGTCAACAGCCTTGCTGCTTCTATGAGAACGAACCCAACCCTTTACGTTGATATCCTTACCAAAATCGGTGCAAGCAAGTGCATCGACGATTTTTGTTCTTTTCATTTGTTATATTGTAATTAGGTACTCCCCAAGTCTTTCAAAAGGAGAGGAATGTTGTTTACCAATCTTTTTAATGCTTCAACAGTAGCATTGCTTGGTCTCTCACATCCACTTCTTTTGAGAGGTTTGGGGAGGTTTCTATTTTATTCAAACGCACCCATACGCAGCATGTCAACCTCTTTCTCAGTGAGGAAGCGCCAATCGCCACGACGTACGTTCTTCTTAGTCAAACCAGCAAACTGTACACGGTCGAGTTTTACGACGCGATAGCCGAGGCTCTCGAAGATACGACGTACGATACGGTTTTTGCCGCTGTGGATTTCAATACCAACCTGAGTCTGATCCTGTGGGTCAGCATACTCGATTGCGTCAGCCTTAATCTCGCCATCTTCCAACTCAATACCGTCAGAAATCTTCTGCAAGTCATTAGCTGTAATAGCCTTATCGAGGAATACGTGATATACCTTCTTCTTCAAGAACTTAGGGTGAGTAAGCTTTGAAGCGAGGTCGCCATCGTTAGTAAGGAGCAGTACACCAGTTGTGTTACGGTCGAGACGACCAACTGGATAGATACGCTCTGGGCAAGCACCCTTCACAAGGTCCATAACAGTCTTGCGCTGCTGTGGGTCGTCGCTTGTAGTAACATAATCCTTTGGTTTATTCAAAAGAACATAAACCTTCTTCTCCAATGATACTGGCTTCTCCTGGAAGAGTACCTCATCAGTGCGCAGAACCTTGCTGCCGAGTTCCTTTACAACCTCGCCATTTACGGTTACTGCACCAGAAAGGATGAACTCATCAGCCTCACGACGTGAGCAAACACCAGCGTTAGCAAGATACTTGTTCAAGCGGATTGGCTCATTAGGATCGAAGTTTTCCTCCTTGTATTCGATGCGCTTCTTAAGTGAATACTTTGCATTTGGATCGTAATCAGCACTGTGCTGACGGTAACCACCCTGGTTGTATCCGCCACGGTTGTTATAACCACCGCGATTATTGTTGTATCCACCACGGCTCTGGTATCCACCACGATTGTTGTTATAACCACCACGGTTATTGTTATATCCGCCACGGCTCTGATAACCACCCTGCTGACGAGGCTGGTATCCACCCTGACGTGGCTGGTAACCGCCCTGATTTGCCTGATAGTTGTTATTCTCCTCGCCCTCAGCACCATTGTTGGCGTTGTAACGTGGGCGATAAGCCTGTGGCTGATAGCCATTCTCATCATTGTTGTAACGTGGACGATAGCCACCCTGCTGCGGGCGACTCTGATATCCACCACGATTGTTGTATCCACCTTGCTGGCGTGGCTGGTAACCGCCTTCCTCGCCGTTACTATTGTAACGTGGACGATAACCTCCCTGCTGTGGACGGCTCTGATAGCCACCACGGTTGTTGTTATATCCGCCACCATAGCTGTTCTGACGTGGACGATAACCATTCTGCTGTGGACGACCTGCACTCTGTAAGCCAGAGCCGAAGCCCTCAGGACGGAATCCGCCTTCGTCATTACTGCTATTAGCCTTGTCGCTGCTGTAAGCGCGTTGGCTGTGAATACGTGGACGTTGTGTACGTCCTGTGCCACGGTACTCTCTTTGATAGCCGCCTTGTTCGGCTGCTGAATAGCCGTCGCGGCTGTTCTCATTCTGCTCAGACTGAACTTCTTTGTTCTCGAATTCTTCTGCCATAATTGTTTTACTTTTAATTTGATACTACTGGCCTCACGGCCAATTTGTTATTACTTTTTTGTTGTTTTATTAAAATATCGAACTCCGTTTAAAGGAGATACTCAGTTTAATTTCTTCTTCTTTGACTCTATAGGAGTAGTTAAACCCAAATCGGTCATTAGATCATAATGTTTCAGGAATTCTTGTTTAGTGTTGTTTCCTAACATCTTTTATTTTCTTGTCGGCATCTTGCTTGTCTTTACAACTTGACGTAGCCCGCTACGCCTGCGTTACAAAGACAGGCAATCTGCTCGACAATAAAACAAAATATGTTTAGACTCTAATGACCGAATTGGGTTAAATTCCTGTATAGTTATATGGAGTGATTGCCATTAGTTCGGCTTTCACGCTGTCGCTGACGTTGAGTGTCTGCACGAATGCGTGTATTCTCTCCTCTGTCATCTTCTCGTTTGTGCGTGTGAGAGCCTTCAATGCCTCGTAAGGATGTGGATAGGCTTCACGGCGTAAGATGGTCTGAATTGCTTCTGCCACAACTGCCCATGTGTTTTCAAGGTCCTCTCTCAACTTCTCTTCGTTGAGGATGAGTTTGCGAAGACCCTTCAATGTGCTCTGTATTGCAATAACGCTATGTCCAACAGGAACGCCAACATTACGCAAGACTGTTGAGTCCGTAAGGTCACGCTGCAGACGACTTACTGGCAACTTCTGTGCCAAGAACTGTAAGATAGCGTTTGCTATACCGAGGTTACCCTCACTATTCTCGAAGTCGATTGGGTTAACCTTGTGAGGCATTGCACTTGAACCAACCTCTCCTGCCTTAATCTTCTGCTTGAAATACTCCATTGAGATGTACATCCAGAAGTCTCGGTCAAGGTCGATGATGATGGTATTGATTCGACGAATGGCATCAAACACGCTACCTAAGTGGTCGTAGTTGCTAATCTGTGTAGTCCACTGCTCACGTTCTAATCCTAATTTCTCACTGACAAAGCGATTGCCAAAGGCACGCCAATCATGCTGTGGATAAGCTACGTGATGCGCATTAAAGTTACCTGTAGCACCACCAAACTTAGCTGTCATCTTGCAGTTGCGCAAGATCGCAAGCTGCTCGCTGAGACGATAAACGTACACTTCAACTTCCTTACCCAATCGAGTAGGAGAGGCTGGCTGACCGTGTGTCTTTGCCAACATTGGTACATCTTCCCATGCTTCAGCATATTCCTTCAGTTGCGCAATCAGTTCCTCAACCTGTGGATAGAATACTTCTTCGAGAGCTTCCTTAACAGACAATGGCACACTTGTATTGTTGATGTCCTGTGAAGTCAGTCCGAAGTGGATGAACTCCTTGTAGTCATCGAGTCCGCCAATCTTGTCAAACTCCTCTTTGATAAAATATTCAACCGCCTTTACATCGTGATTGGTGATGCTCTCAATTTCCTTTACACGTGCTGCCGAAGCCTCATCAAAGTTGCGATAGATGTCCCGCAACTGTTCAAAGAGGGCGCTGTTAAAGCTTTCCAATTGTGGTAATGGTAACTCGCAAAGCGTGATGAAATACTCAATTTCTACGCGAACACGATAACGGATAAGTGCATACTCTGAGAAATAGTCAGCAAGACATTCCGTTTTACTTCTATAGCGTCCGTCAATAGGTGATACGGCTGTTAATGCGTCAAGGGTCATAATGTTATTTATTAATATGGTGCAAATTTAACAATAAAATCAGTAATAGCGCAAATAATAATAATAATAATGTAAAAAAAGAAGCAGATTAAACTCAATAAAACAAAAAAGACTTCACAACAATGTTGCAAAGTCATCATCTTTAAGTTTTAAAGGTGGGCGTTGACGGATTCGAACCGCCGACCCTCTGCTTGTAAGGCAGATGCTCTAAACCAGCTGAGCTAAACGCCCTCTAAAAATCCCCTGCAACCCCAAGAGATTACAGGGATACACCCCTTGGTGGGCGTTGACGGATTCGAACCGCCGACCCTCTGCTTGTAAGGCAGATGCTCTAAACCAGCTGAGCTAAACGCCCCTTACTTTTGTAAGGCGGGTGCAAAGGTAAGGAAAGTTTTTTATTCTCGCAAACAAATGGCAAATAATTTAGTTGAAAATCTCATTTTAGCTTGCTGTTAAGAGACTTTCTTCTTCAATTCATTTATATCTAATGAATTATTTTCTCGAAAATAATATGAGGGTGATGGCTTGTTGTGTCGGTAATGTACTTTATAAATTGGTAGATTCTCTTATGAATGGGTTGGCTGTTGATTGCTTTTTCGGTTATACCTTTAAATATATAGCGTGTTGGGAGGGTAAAGACTTATACACTTGTATGGTATTACTATACCAAATTATACAGGTTTTCAAAAGGAGGATAAAGTTGGCGATAAATACAAATTGATACTATTTTATTCGTCTTCTACGAGCAGCTTATTCCCTTATTGTTTGCTATTTGTAAACTCTTTTCATACAATTCAAAACCTATACATGCTCTTTTGGCTTCTTAAAGACGCCTAATTGACTTGCAAAAGGTGCCCTTTTGAAGTCTTACTAACGCCCTTTTGAAGTCCAATTAAGCACCTTTTGCTTTGTTTCTTTATAACTAATTGATTTCCTGCTGGTTGCAGACTTGCCTTTTATACGTGTTTTTATCCTTGTTTATAGATGTTTTATTTGAAATTATGTAATGATTTTTCAAAACCATATCTACATAATTGAGGTATTAAATAGAAAGGGTTTTCTATGTCAGAAGGCGATAATAAAATAAGTAATTTGATAGTCTT
>CAUTPS010000078.1:0-7920 GCA_963540415.1 uncultured Prevotella sp. | reverse complement strand
GTGCACGTTTAGGCAATAACAACGAAATATTCCCAGGTGCCAGTATCTCTACAAAACCTCAAGATTTAAAGTTTAGAAATGAGGAAACACTTTGTGAGATTGGTGACAACAACTCTATTCGTGAGAATGTTACTATTTCACGTGGTACGGCTTCAAAGGGTGCAACAAAGGTTGGTAGTAATAACCTACTGATGGAATGTGTACATATTGCACATGATTGTGTTATTGGTTCTGGTGACATTATTGGTAATGCAACCAAATTTGCAGGCGAAGTGACAGTTGATGATAATGCTATCATATCTGCCAATATTCTCTGTCATCAGTTCTGCCATATTGGTGGATACGTTATGATACAGGGTGGAAGCCGTTTCTCTATGGATATTCCACCATATATCATTGTAGGAAAAGAGCCTGCCCGCTATATGGGAATTAACCTCATTGGTCTTCGCCGTCGTAGCTTTTCAAATGAACTCATTGAACTTATCCACAATGCTTACCGCATCCTTTATGGAACAGGTACACGTGTTGAGAACATTCAGAAGATTAAGAACGAACTACAGATTACGCCAGAAATTCAGAAGATTATAGACTTCGTTGAATCATCTGAACGTGGTATCATAAGATAAAAGACTATCCTTCCCCTTCCAAAGGGAGGGGGAATCTTTAAAAGCGAACGAATAGGTTGAGTATTTCCACAACTTAAATAAGTTGGAAAATATTATTTATAATCATTTATCAGCTTGAAAAACAAAACATTAATAGTCATCACTGGCCCAACAGGCGTTGGCAAGACAGAGGCCACTCTCCGTATTGCAGAGCATTTTAATGTACCTGTTATCAATGCTGATTCCCGACAAATATTCTCTGAGATTCCTATAGGAACAGCAGCACCAACGGCAGAACAGCAGCTACGTGTACAACACTATTTTGTTGGTAATCATCATTTAGAAGATTACTATTCTGCAAGCCTATACGAACAAGATGTACTTAATATTATTAACAACCAGCACACACCTATCTCGTTACTCTCAGGTGGTTCAATGATGTATATTGATGCTGTATGTAATGGTATTGATGATATCCCGACGATTCTTCCTGAAATACGAGAGAAAATGATGAAACGCTTAGAAGCAGAGGGATTAGAACAGATGTGTAATCTGTTACGAGAACTGGACCCTGAACACTGGAAGATAGTTGACAGGAATAATCCACGTCGTGTTATCCATGCCCTTGAGATATGTATCCAAACTGGAAAAACATATACATCTTTCCGTTCCAATACGATTAAAGATCGTCCTTTTAATATCATCAAGATTGGATTAAACCGTGATAGAGACGAACTCTATAATAGAATCAATCAGCGAGTATTAGACATGATTGAAGAGGGAATGATAGAAGAAGCACTACAAGTTTATCCTAAGCGAACTCTGAATTCACTCAACACAGTTGGATACAAGGAGCTATTTGAATACCTTGATGGCTTAACAACACTTGATGAAGCCATATTTAAAATACAGAGTAATACTCGAAGATACGCTCGCAAACAGCTCACATGGTATAAAAAAGATACCGCTTTTCAATGGTTTAATCCCGATAACATTGAAGAAATCTTAAATTATGTCCATACAATGATATCAAATACAAGTAAATAAGTACTTTTGTATTAAACGTATTATAGCAATATTATAAACATAGGCAAGTAGCTTTAAAACTTGAAGGTTGTCAATCAATGATAAAGAAAATATTTAAATTCATTAGAAGTATATTCCGAGGAATTTTCAATTTCTTCCCATGGTACGCAAAACTGTATAAAGGTCGTGCTTGGTACACGAAGATGGCTGTCGGAACAGTATCTTTCTTTGTAGCTATCTTCCTCTATTTAGGAATGGTAGACATTAACTTCCTTTGGCTCTTTGGCAAGTCACCAGGTTTTATTGATATAAAAACTCCTCCAACCTATGCTGCATCAGAGATTTATAGTGCAGACTCTGTCCTCATTGGTAGATTCTATAAAGAGAATCGTACACCAGTAAAGTATGAGGAGGTAACCCCTGCATTCTGGAATGCACTCATCAGCACAGAGGATGAGCGCTTCTATAGCCATAATGGTATAGACTTTATGGGTATTGGTGGGGCCATCAAGGATGCCGTAACAGGTAGTGGAGGTCGTGGTGCATCAACCATCACACAGCAGTTGGCGAAGAATATGTTCCGTGTTCGTACGCAATATTCTTCAGGCCTATTAGGTCATGTACCAGGCTTGCGAATGCTCATTATGAAGAGTAAGGAATGGATTATTGCTGTGAAGTTAGAGTTAATCTATTCAAAGAAAGAAATCCTGACAATGTATGCCAACACCGTTGACTTTGGCAACAATTCCTTTGGTGTAAAGACAGCTGCTAAGACTTATTTTAATACAAGTCCTTCAAAGTTATCTATTGATCAAGCTGCAACGTTGGTAGGTATGTTGAAAGCTACTACTTATTATAATCCAATCTTGCACCCAAAAAATTCTATTCGTCGTCGTAACACTGTGCTGTATAATATGGTTACACATAATGTATTACCACATGATGAGTACGCACTATACTCTAAGCGACCTATGAAGTTGGATATACACGTAGAAGAAAACTATGATGGTCAAGCTCAGTACTTCCGTGAATATATATCAGAATACTTCAAAGATTGGATGAAAGACAATGGTTACGACCTCTATAGCAGTGGTTTAAAAATCTATACCACCATTGACACTCGTATGCAGAAGTATGCTGAGCAAGCTGCAACAAAGCAGATGGAAAAGGTTCAACAAACTTTTGATAACCACTGGAGAGGTATGCAGCCTTGGCGCGATGCAAAGGGAAATGAGATTCCTGGCTTTATTGAGGGCATTGCTGAACGTCAGCCTTTCTATAAGAAGCTATTACAGAAATACCCTAACCAGCCTGATAGCGTTCTCTATTATCTCAACAAACCACATAAGGTGACTCTCTTCGACTATGAAAAGGGGCATATTGAGAAAGAAATGTCATCAATGGACTCTATCCGTTATATGGTTAAATTCATGCATTGTGCTATGGTTGCTATGGAACCAGAGACTGGTGCGGTAAGAGCTTGGGTGGGTGACATTGATTTCAAAACATGGAAATATGATAAGGTTGTTGCACAGCGTCAACCAGGTTCAACCTTCAAACTATTCGTCTACTCAGAAGCATTCAATCAAGGACTGACCCCTTGTGATAAACGTCGTGATGAATATATCAGTATGCAGGTTCTTGATAAGAAGACTGGTCAGATGAAGACTTGGACACCACACAATGCCAATGGTAGATTCTCTAATGATTCTATTACACTGAAGAGTGCTTTTGCTCGCAGTATAAATTCCATTGCTGTACGCTTAGGACAGGAGATGGGCATCAAGAATATTATCCGTACAGCTCAGGAGATGGGTATCAAGAGTCCGTTGGATGATGAGCCTTCATTGGCACTCGGTTCAAGCGACGTAAACTTATTAGAATTGGTAAATGCCTATAGTACTGTAGCAAATGATGGTGAATATCATGTTCCAGTTGTCGTTACACGCATCTTAGATAAAGATGGTAACGAGGTATATGTAGCACCAAAAGACCATGAGAGAGCACTACCTTACAAGACAGCATTCCTCATGCAGGAAATGTTGAAGGCTGGTGTGAACGAAGGTGGTGGTACAAGTCAAGCATTACGTCATTATACTTTTGGGGATACAGACTGGGGAGGAAAGACTGGTACAAGTAATAACCACTCTGATGCTTGGTTTATGGCAGTCAGCCCTAAACTTGTCGTTGGTGCATGGGTTGGTGGTGAATATCGCTCCATCCACTTCCGTACAGGAGCCTTAGGACAGGGATCAAAGACCGCACTACCTATCTGTGGAGAGTTTATTTATAGCTTAATGCGCGACAAGGCTTTCCAAAAGTATCATGCTAAGTGGCAGTTAGATCCAGACGAGGATATCGACCCTTCAATGTACAACTGTCAACCTACAGTAGTTCGGCGTGCTGCTCCTGATTCTTTGCGTGACTTTACAACAGGACACAGACGTCATCAGGAGGAAGAGGAAGAACCTATCGACGGACACGAAAATACAGACGAGGGTGGCTTTATATTAGAACCAGCTCCACAACCTACTCCAGAACGGCAGGGCAATAGTTCTAATAATGAATCGCCTCAAATTATAAAGAAGGCGAAGAAGCCACGCAGTGAAGATATGGAAATTTAGGTAATTCATAATTCTTAAAATGGAACTTATGATTACTTTTGGTTGATAAAGAAATCAGAATACTTTGGTAATTGATTAATAACTATCAATTCTCTTCCTCAAACAACAAACTTCTATATATTCACAGAGACTCTTACCTCTGTGAGTATATATGAAGATTTTTGTTTTATCTATAGCCTCTTGTCAGTAAACTTAACAATAGGTCGTTGTAATTATACAGAAAAGGCGCAAGGCATAAATATAGCTTAGTAGCAAACATAACTACCAACTGCAAAGGGAACTAAAGCCCCCAATCAATGTCACAAAAGAAGGTAAACATAGACGTAAATACGATTGACTTGGATAATACAGAGTTGCAAAAAGCACTTCAGATTATTCAGTTTACAAACAATTCCCTATTCCTCACTGGAAAAGCAGGAACAGGAAAGTCTACATTTCTACGTTACATTGCTGCGACAACAAAGAAAAAACATATTATTCTTGCACCCACGGGCATAGCTGCTATCAATGCAGGTGGTAGTACTCTGCATAGCTTCTTCAAACTTCCATTCTATCCTCTTGTCCCAACAGACAAACGTTATTCTGCTCGTAATCTACGCAGCACAATGAAATACAATGGTGACAAGTGTAAACTTTTGCGGGAAGTCGAACTTATCATTATTGATGAAATTAGTATGGTTAGAGCTGACATCATTGACTTCATCGACAAAGTACTGCGCATATACAATCGTAATATGCGCGAGCCATTCGGCGGAAAACAGCTTCTCTTGGTAGGCGACATTTATCAGTTAGAACCTGTTCTAAAGGAAGAGGATCGTCGACTCTTACAACCCTATTACCCAAGTAGCTACTTCTTTGATGCAAAGGTGTTCCAAGATTATCCACTTGTGAGTATTGAACTCAATAAAGTCTACCGTCAAAACGACCCTCACTTTATTTCCATTCTTGACCATATCCGTACTAATCAGGTCACTGACACTGATTTCAACCATATCAATGAACGTGTTGGTGCAAGTTTGGAGAATACAAACAAGCCAGAAGGAAATTTCACCATTACCCTATCGACTAAGCGAGATACAGTAGACTGGATAAACAATGAAGGACTTGATAGCCTTGATGGAGCCCCTGTGATGTTCTTAGGTGAAATCAAAGGAGAGTTTCCTGAAAGTAGCCTCCCTACTCCTATTGAGTTAAACCTCAAGGTGGGAGCACATATCATGTTTATCAAAAATGACATTGAGAAGCAATGGGTTAATGGAACCTTAGGTATTATTATCGGTATTGATGAAGAGGCAGGAATCCTCTATGTTCATACAGAAGAGGGAGATGACTTACAGGTGCAACGTGAGATGTGGGAGAATATAAGATACCGATTCAATGAGGAAGAACAACGAATTGAAGAGGAACAAATAGGTACTTATATACAATTCCCCATCAAGTTGGCTTGGGCTATTACTGTACATAAGAGTCAAGGACTGACATTCAAGAATGTAAATATTGATTTCACAGGTGGTGTCTTTGCCGGTGGTCAGGCATATGTTGCTTTATCACGCTGTACAAGTCTTGAAGGTATTACACTCAAGGAACCACTGCGTAGAAATGAGGTCTTTGTAAGAAGTGAGGTAACACATTTTGCCAAACACTACAACGATAATAATATTATATCGACAGTACTCAAACAAAGCAAGGCTGATAAAGAATACTACGATGCTGTATGTGCTTTCGACAAGGGAGACTTTGATGCTTTCCTGCGTAGCTTTTTTCTTGCTATTCATAGCCGTTATGATATTGAACGACCAGCAGCTAAGCGATTTATCAGACGGAAACTGGACCTCATTAACCAGCTACGTAATGAAAATGAGGAACTTAAGCGACAACAAGATAAGAAGAATGAATATCTCAAAGAGCTGTCAGTAGAATATGTTATGATGGGTAAAGAGTGCGAGCGTGAAGAAATGAATGAAGCAGCTATTGCCAATTATGAGAAGGCTATTGCACTCTATCCTGATAATCCAACAGCACAGAAAAGATTGAAGAAATTAAAACCTTCAACCGAAAAAGATAATAAATAATGGAACAGAAAAAGAGTCTTTCAAAAATTATAGCAACAATCGTTTTTGGTATTGTTTTCATCATTATTGCTATTGTATCTTGTAATCAAAGCAAAACAATAGAAGGTAGTAACAATGGAGATACTGTTGCCGCAAAGGAGTTTACACCACATGTTGAGAATGGTAAACTAAATATTGATTTACAGAGTATTACCTCTATTCGCTTTCCTAAGTATAAGACAACGAAAGCAATTCCTTTTATACCCGACTCTGTTAGTTTAGCGGCTGATGAAGAATCGGTAGAAAGTGGCAACTATTCTGCAACACTACTTCTTGATACGATTCCAAGTAAGGAATTCTATCAGAAAATAGACATTGCAGCACAGCATGATACGTGTTGGGATATTAACAAATTTGCTTATACTTACGAAAGAAAAGATAAAGCTGGAGGTGTGTATAAAGTCGTATTTAGTAAAGGTGGACAGCAGATATTTGTCACTCATCTGAATAAAGACATGATAAAAAATACGAATCAAACGAAGCCAAACAAATAAACATCACAATACACCCTAATTATGCTTAGGTTCTAAATGAACCAGTTTGGGTTTAATAAGACGCATAAAAAAGTGTCAAAGCAAGTAGCTTTGACACTTTTTTATATCCTTTTTAAGTCTTAACGAGCCTGCTCAAGCTTGCTATCAATATGTGCAATAGCATGGCTTTCCAAGTGAGCGAATGAATCGAGAATATCCTTAACATTCTTCTCTTCCTCTACTTGCTCATCAATATACTTTGCAATGAAGTTCTGTGATGCGCGGTCCTTCTCCTCATCAGCAACATCTGCCAACTTGTTGATAAGTTCTGTAACCTTCTGCTCATGCGCAAATGTATCAACAAAAGCCTCCTTTGCGTCTGTCCAGCTTGTCTTAACAGCATCAATACCTGTAAGGATAACCTCACCACCACGATGAAGAACAAACTGTGCCATATCCATTGCGTGCTGTCTCTCTTCTTCAGCCTGCTTGTACATCCAGCTTGAGAAGCCCTTCCAGCCTTCCTTACGGAACCAGCATGACATCTGTAAATAGAGATTTGATGACCACATTTCTGCTATAATCTGCGCATTGAACGCATCCTGCATCTTCTTTGATATATTCATTTCTTGTTCTTTTTAATTAGCAATTAATTACTTACTTCGTTAGTCACTAATAATAATTCCGACTGCAAAATTACAACATTATTGTTATTTTTCCAAATTATCAGCCCAAAAATATGATTTTTCGCATGCTTATTAAACTCATTTCACACATCTGTTTTATCATCCCAACCTGGTTTATACTCTTTTTTAGATGATGTGTTATTGCCCCGCACATGTCGTGCTAATGGTAAACACCAATGGTGCTGGGCACTAATTAAGTTGCTATGTATTGCTATGAAAAGGTGTATTTTTATATTATTGGGAATGAAGTCTACGCCCAAACGGAAATACAAACGTATTTCATCGTGCTTTTATATATCAAAAAAGATTTGTATCAAAGCGATTACTTAAAGTAAACCCAAACTTTGATACAAATCTTTGTTTTCTATACTTATTTTTATAAACGTATTCTCGTT
>CAUTPS010000077.1:0-8066 GCA_963540415.1 uncultured Prevotella sp. | reverse complement strand
CGCCAGCTTATTGGTAATGTAAACCAAGAGGCAATCCTCTTCAACGATAGTTTCAAGAATAACATCTCTTTCGGTGTCAATGCTACAGACGAGGCAATAGTCGAAGCTGCGAAGATTGCCAACGCTCATGAGTTTATCCTTAGCAGTGAGAAAGGATACGACACAAACATCGGTGACCGTGGTGGACGCCTCTCTGGTGGACAGCGTCAGCGTGTGAGTATTGCGCGTGCTATCCTTAAGAACCCTCCAATTCTTATCCTCGATGAAGCAACATCAGCCCTCGATACAGAGAGTGAGCGCCTTGTACAGGATGCCCTTTATAAGCTTATGAAGACACGTACGACCATAGCTGTAGCCCACCGCCTATCTACTATCAAGAATAGCGATGAGATTTGCGTACTGCACGAAGGTGAGATTGTAGAGCGAGGTACGCACGATGAGCTTATGGATATCGAAGGCTACTATAAGAAACTGCATGATATGCAGGAGATATAAGTAATATCATTGAAGATAGAGAGACTTCTTGTAAAATGAAAAAAGGACTTTCTTATATTGCTTACGCACTATCATATACCTTTTGGTATACGATGTCTTTGTTGCCAATGAGCCTACTTTATGTCTTTTCTGACTGCCTTTATCTTTTGGTCGGAAAGGTTGTAAAGTATCGTCATAAGGTTATTTGGAAGAACCTCAAGGACAGTTTTCCAGAGAAAGATGAGGCTGAATTGCAGCGTATAGAGCGTGAGTTTTATCATTATTTCTGTGATTATCTTGTAGAGACCATCAAGCTTTTCAATATGAGTAAGCGTGAACTTCGTCAGAGGATGGTTTTCACAGGAATAGAAGAAATGAACGAGTTGCTTGAAAAGGGAGTATCTTGTGCTGTATATCTTGGACATTATGGTAATTGGGAGTTAATAACATCCTTGCCATTATGGGTTTCTGAGAAGGCACAGTGTTGCCAAGTTTATCATCCGTTGAATAACGAACGATTTGATAAACTCTTCAAGTCTGTACGCGAAAAACATCATGCACTTTGTATTCCAATGGCAGAGACACTGCGACAAGTTGTTTCTTATCGCCAGAAGAAACAACCTATTGTGATTGGATATATCGCTGATCAGGCACCTTTCTGGAATAATATTCATCATTGGGTAGACTTCTTAAACCATGATACACCCGTCTTAACAGGTAGTGAACGTATCATAAAGAAGACAGGACAAGCCGTTTTCTATGGTGATGTCTCACGTGTTCGAAGAGGTTATTATCAGTGTGATTTCAAGTTGATAACCACTGAACCAGCAAAGTATGAGGATTGGGAAATAACCGATAAATACTTTCAGTTGTTAGAAGAAACCATCCGCCGACAGCCAGAACTTTATCTTTGGAGTCATAAAAGATGGAAGCGTACGCGCGAAGAGTTTAACTTACGCTATGATGAGAAGACTGGAAGAGTTAGTTTGGAGCCATTAGATGAGATTATAAGGAAAAAAGATAAGGAATGATTTTTGTAAGAGATAAAGGGCGGATGTGTAATAACATCCTGCAATATGGACATCTATATGCTTGGGCAAGGGCGAACAATCGGAAGACGGTTTCAATGCGATTTGCTTACAAGTATCAGTACTTTCATATCTGTAGGACTCGTTGGCATAATTTTTTTGTTTATCTTTTTGCAAAGTATGCAGCCCAATTAAAGCTAATACCTACCGTCACATTTGATACACCTGACGAAGACTTAACTGAAAAGGAAAATGCAATGAGGCGTGGATGTCTTGTTGCTGAGGGGTGGTTTGCTCGTTGGTATGACCTTTTCTTACAGTATAAGCCAGAGATATTATCCTTATTTGCCTTTGATTCTCACATCGAAAACAAGGTTACTTCTTTGTTGGAAGTATCGTCTAAAGAGGGTATTATCAGATTGGGTGTACATATCCGTCGTGGTGATTATACCACATGGAATGATGGTAGATTCCTCTATGACGATAGGCAGATGATTAATATTATCCGTCAGTTTATCCTCCTTCATCCAAGTAAACGGGTCTTAATCTATATTTGTGGTAATGATCCAAAACTCAATAAGCAAGCTTATAGCGAGGCTTTTGGGCAAGAAAATGTCGTCTTTCCACAAGGTAATCCGGGAGAGGACCTGTGCCTTCTTTCTCATTGCGACTATCTAATCGGTCCACCGAGTACGTTTACACTCGTTGCATCAATGTATCGTAACACTCCATTGTATTGGATTAAAGATATCAACAAGCCCTTACAAGAGGATTGCTTTGACTACTTTGATAATCTCTTTCGCAATATCCTATAGTCTTGGATGCCGTAAATAAGATAAGAAAACAGTAATAGTTCATCAATATTCCGTAGTGTATGGTCATACAATCGACTTCTGTTAGTGAATTATTTTCATGAAAAGAAAGAATTATTTTCATGAAAAAAAATATTTATTGTCATGAAGAAAAAGATTTATTTACATGAAAAAAAAATAGCCACAAGCTGTTGAGAAGACTACTTACGATGCATAACAGGAGTAGAAATAACGATAAAAACAATGACTCTTGATGCTCTGTTGTTACAGAAAACATTCTATTTTAAAGTCGAAATAAGTAAGAACAAACCCCGAAATAAGTAATAAGAAATAATGTATAAGAACTTAACATATCTGCTAAAGCACTCTGCTGTCATCTTTGTTATCCTTTTTTTCGTGCGCATTTGCTTTGCTATTGCGTTTGTTCCGATGGGTCTTATAGGCAGCAACCTAACTGTTCTTCCACGTTTACTTTTCAATGTCCTGCGTTTTGATATGCAGGTAGTTTGTTACGTATTGTTGCTTCCAACGGTTCTTACCTTTGTCTTTTCAGCTTTGCGTAAGGCGTGGACTGATCGTGTGTTGAGCCGTTTTCGTAAGGTTTATTACACTATTGTCGATATTCTTATACTGGCACTCAGCGGGATTGATTTGGGCTTCTTTTCTAATTTCAATAGCCATATTAACCTCACTTTCTTTGATTTCTTCAATGAAGGACCAATGAGTTTGATACAGGCTATATGGGAAGAATACCATTGTGTTTATGAAGGTTTAGCCTTCCTTTTCCTCTCATTATTGATCCTTTATGTCATTCGTAGAATAGAATCAGATAAGGTGTTGGCTCGTCAAACGAACTGTTCTTTAGGCGGTCGGAAGACTTCGCGCTGTCAACTTATTAAACTTTCGGTTATCATCTTACTGTATATTGCTTTTGTAGTTATTGGAATGCGTGGGTCGGTATGGCGTTTTCCTTTGCAGATAGAAGATACCTTTGTGTCAAATCAGAAGCTTCTGAACGACCTTGTTCCCAACGCTGTCTACATGTTGAAGAAGGCTTGTAAAGAGAAAGTTAAGGCTTTCAAGATAGAGAAGATAGATGACTTATTAGCACAATATAAGTTTAAGAGTCTGCAAGAAGCATTAGATGTTTATACCGATGGGCAGATAAAGATAGCAAAGAACGACACGCTAACAGCCTTGCAGCGTGCATTATTCGCAGAAGTGGGTGACAGTTTAAAGCAACCACAGCCTAATGTTGTAATTATTTATAGCGAGAGTTGGAGTAATTATCTGTTCAATCTCCAACAGAAGGATGCAGAGATGAACTTCGGTTTGGATCGTCATTTTAAAGAAGATTTGCTTTTCCGCAACTTCCAATCGGTTCAGAATGGTACGATAAATTCGCTTGAAAACCTCTTTGTATCTACTCCTTTCCCACACTTCTTTACTTCATCTTATCGTTTCAATACGCTTCCTACGTCGATTGCCTTACCTTTCAAAGCCAGCAACTATACAACGATGTTCATGTCGGGAATGGATGCTGCGTGGGAGAACTGTGCTGAAGCATTGTCTCATCAGCAGTTTGATGCAGTCTATGATAAGTTCTTCATCTTGAAAGACTATCCTCATGCGACTTATAATAGTATTGGTGTTTACGATGAATACCTCTTCCAAGCGTTGTTAGATAAGTTAAATAAACCATCAAAGAATCGGCAGATGATAATTGTGATGACGACGACAAATCATCCACCTTTTGAGTTCCCAAAGGACTTGAAACTTCCTCCTTTGCCCGATTCTTTCTATGGTAAGAAGTGTTTTGCAGAGCATAATCGTAAGGTTTTGGATAAGTATCTCACTGGATTCCGCTATTATAACAAAGCACTGAACGACTTCCTCAATCGCTTCAAAGCCTCTGCAGCAGCAAAGAATACGATACTTGTTATCACAGGTGACCATAACGTGCGCGTTATTCTTAATCATGATGTAATCGATAAGCGGTATGAACATTCCGTTCCGCTCTATGTTTATCTCCCACCTTACCTACGCAAGGAGGTTTATAACAAGCTAACTAATCGATGGGGAAGTCATGATGATATCTTAGCAACGCTCGCCCCCTTTGCTTTCCGTAATGCAAAGTATTTCAAGATGGGTAAGAACCTCTTAGATACGTCCGTTTCGGACAGTACTTATTATAGTGCAAACGTTGACCAGATAGAAGCTATACCAAGCTATCAAAAGAAGGCTGAGCGACTTACGGCAGCCCGCAACCTGCTGCGATTGGCTTATTTCACAAAGGTTTTACATTAAATATGAATATTGATATACCCTGTTAAGATATGCCTAAGTTCAGTATCATAGTTCCCTGTTATAAAGAAGTATTCCTAAAAGAATGTATAGAAAGCATTCTTTTCCAAACCTATCAAGACTTTGAACTTATCTTAGTAAACGATGCCTCACCTTATAATATAAGACAGATAGTGGATCAATTCAAGGATGATAGGATAAGATACTACGAGCGCAAGCAAGGCTTTGGAGCTAAGGGGTTAGTGCAAAATTGGAATGATTGCCTACGATATGTGCGTGGAGAGTATGTTATAAATATGGGAGATGACGATAAGCTCATGCCCAATTGTTTGTCTGATTACATTGACTTGATGAAGAAATATCCGTGTCTTGACATCTATCACACGCGTGTTGCCTTCATTGATGAGCATGGAAAGACTATCCGATTACAGCGAGAGGCTGCAGAGTACGAGTCGGTCTATGCTTTTATGTGGGCTTGTTGCTATGGTCGTCGCAGCACGTTCATTGGTGACTTCCTCTATCGTACGGAGGCTTTAAGGGCTGTTGGAGGCTATTATCCATTGGATTATGCATGGAACTCCGACCGTATATCGGCTTTTGTAGTGGCAAAAGAAAAGGGGTTAGCCAATACCAATAAGATTGGTTTCGAGTTTCGTAAGAGTAGATATGAAATATCAAATGATACATCATCTTCCATGGATAAAGTCCTTTTGTGGAAACGGATAGAGGATTGGTATCGCTCATTTCTTTCAGAATCAATGGTCTCTGGTGAAGATAAAGCTATTGTTGAACGCCTGCAACACAGGCTTAGACGATTCATAGACGATGCCATTGTTACTGACATTTATACTGATTTGAAAGCAAATAAGTGGCACATCGGAGTGTGGCTGAAGTTGTGTAGTAGAGAGCAGTTCTCTTTCCGTGTGAAAAGAAGAATTATCGGTAAGTTCTTGCATTGCCTTTTCAAATGATAAGTAAAAGTACCCTTAATGTTTAACGATGAGCTAATATTACGATATGATAAGTATAATAACTCCTGTTTACCAAGCTGAGAAATATTTAGAAGTTCTGATTAACTCCATTATTAATCAGACATATCATGATTGGGAATTGCTGTTGATAGATGATGGTAGCACGGATGGTTCAGCAGAAATCTGCGATCGTTATGCTCATAAAGATAATAGAATACGTGTCTTTCATAAAGCTAATGGAGGTGTTTCGTCAGCACGTAATCAAGCTATGGATATGGCTAAAGGTGATTATTTAGCATTTGCTGATAGTGACGATTGGGTAGAGCCTAATTGGTTAGAACAGTTGTATACTATTGCAAAGGAGCAGGAGGCAGATATTGTTGTGTCCGATTACTATGAAGAATATCCTCAAAAGACCATTATGCGAAGTAAAGATGACGATTCTATAATTGTCTTAAATAGAAAAGAAACTTTACTTCTGACCTTTCAGAATAAGATAGCAAGTTATCTGTGGTCAATGCTTATCCGAAGAGATATAGCACAAGAACGGTTTGCCCCTTATCGTGCATTTGAAGACTATGCTACTGTATTTGCTTGGATGCGTCATGTAAATAAAGCCGTAATGTTACATACGCCACTTTATCATTACAGGCAGTCTGCTAATAGTTGTCTTCATAACAATATGAAACAGAACTTAATAGACTGGATAAATGCGACAATCACACGTTATGAATTAATTAAAGGGACCCCTTTTATGCAAGAGAATACCTCTCAAATTAATGCTGCTTATATTTGTTCATTAGTGAAAGGCGTTAAAGATGTTGTGCGTTCTCCGTATGATAATAAGTTTAAAGAAAGTTTATTGAAGAAAGTCTCCGTTGAAATTAAAAGTATTCAACTCTCTTCACCATATAAACTATTAGGTTTAAAATATTTCCTGCGCTATCGACTACTCTGTCAGAGTACAGACCTCTTTAAGTTTATTGTAGAGAAAACTGCTGTGTTTTCTTTTCATCAAAATAATAGAAAAGAGAATTTATACTCATAAATAGCTTCCTTATCTCCTGTCTAATTATGGTTCCTCCGACAATAGCTTTCTGATAAGATATACTATTACACATACTACAAGAATAGTGTATTTTTTAATTGCTGTCATTTTTAACGTTTTATGAAATACCATTGTAAACTAAAGACTTAGGTGATGAATTTGATTGACAGTAATGACAGCAAATTTTAATCTTAGTGCAAACCTTTGTTGTCGATACGCATAAGCAGGGGGTATTGTGAGTATTAAAAAATCACGTATGCATCAAAAGATTTGGAAGGAAACGGTAGACGAACGCAATAAAGAATGATGGCTATATATTATTCAATAAGTCGAATGTTCCTTGATAGTTTACATTACCCTTTCTTATTATGCTTTTCTTCTAAGAGTTTAGCTACAATATAGAATTGGTATTCTGCATCTAACACTGCATGAATCAGTCCAGGAATACCATCTAAACAGCCCCGCTTAATGAAATAAGACTTAAAGAAGCGAAACATAGGACGATAGATGAGTGCCATGCAGCCATAGTTCTTTTTGCGACGGCGTGGGACTTCGTAGTCAGAATAGGTGTTGTTCTTTCTGATAATGTTGCTAACACTGTCGTTGGCAAGGTGTTCGAAAGCTAAATCCATGCGTGATGCTGGAATCTTATGTATTCTCCCGTCTACCTTAGGGGCTGCATGAATAACTGGAGGCCAACTGCATTTGTCGCGTCGGAGAAAGCGGAGTATATAGTCAGGATAGCTGCTGTGCATTATTCTTCCCATGAAGTAGTTTTTTCGTGGGATAGCAATAGCATCGGGGCAGTTATCCTTCTGAATAGTTTCATAAAGGTATTTGCGTAGTTCTGGAGTAACAATCTCGTCTGCATCAACCACCAATACCCACGGCGAGCTTGCCTTATTGATGGCAAACTGGCGTGCTGGTTCTACAATGCGTAGGTTACCTTTGGGAAAGGTAATAATCTTACAGTTGTAGGAACGTGCTATGTCAAGGGTCTGGTCAGTACTTTCCATGTCGCAAATGACAATCTCGTCAAAGTCCTTTACTGCTTCTAATACGACTTTTAGATGTTCTTCTGCATTGTAAGTATTGATGACTACGGAAATATGTTGTGTACTATTCATATCCGCAAATATACAAATTATTTTTTATCTGTACTATGTCATGATATAAAATGATAAAAATAATATCTACCAAACTTTGTAGTTCCCCATTAAAAGCTTAAAATATCAATTAGTTTTCATTTGATGGTTGACTCTATTGAGTTTCATCTTAAATAATAATTCAAAAGCCGAACTTATATCATACTTTATTGCTACTTTTGTACTGCTATTGACAAAATGGATATTAACACAGTTAATGGAAAAACTATATGAGTGATAAAGTCAAACGTTTTCTAAGTCATCCGCTACTCTCTGACCGCCGT
>CAUTPS010000076.1:0-8235 GCA_963540415.1 uncultured Prevotella sp. | reverse complement strand
CAAAAGATACTGAAAATTTATGAAAAATAATTTTGCCCGTTAAACTTGGGTTAAGGCTTAGTTGCACGCCAATTAAGGCTTAGTTGCAACGCTATTAAGCGTCTTTTATTTTCCACGATTGATTTTATTCTTACAAAACAGATATTTCAACAGCAGGAAACAATGAGCGTTTTGATATGCTGTTTATGCCAAACAGCTTCCCTATCATGAAAGAAACACTGCTTTGTACATAGCACGATTACCCTGTCTCACTCACCTCCATAACCCTTAGAAAAGAACGGTTTTTCCTGTAAAAATAAAAAGATACACCTTATAAGTGGAAAAAAATATATACTTTTGTAATCAATCTAAGAAACAAAATAATATATGCTCATATATTACCAGACGTTGGTAATTATCAAAGACACAACCAACAACATTCCAAGAGAGTACGGAACTTGATTGGATTATGCTAAACAAACACACTTTTGACAATGAAAATGAGAATCCTCATCACGCTCCTACTCCTTTGTCATACAACCCTCAACTGGGCACATAACCAAGTAACAGAACTTCGTACTTGGCAGTTTTCACGTGATAGTCTACATTGGCAGACCGTGAACATCCCCCACGACTGGGCTATCAGTGGACCCTTCAATAAGAAATGGGACTTGCAGCGAGTGGCTATCACACAGAACGGAGAGAAACAAGCTACAGAAAAGAGCGGGCGCAGCGGTGCTTTACCGTGGATAGGTGAAGGATGGTACAGCCATAAACTGACCATCAAGAAGCGCCAGAGATACTCTCGCGCCTATCTTTACTTTGATGGTGCGATGTCAGAACCCATCGTTTACATCAACGGAAAGGAAGCAGGAAGGTGGGCATACGGCTATAATGCCTTTCGTATTGATGCTACGGAATACCTAAAAGAAGGCGAAAACACGATAATTGTTCACCTAAACAACCGTGAAGAAAGCTCACGATGGTATCCCGGAGCGGGGCTTTTTCGTCCTGTAAAACTCGTCCTTATGCCTCGATTGCATATCGATCCGTGGAATATCTATATACGTACGACACGTCTCAACGATGATGGTGCAACACTTTCCATTGACGCAAAGATTGACGGATGGAACGGTAAAGAGAAACTGATAGCTATTGCCTACGAAAGCAAGGACGGACCAATGGAACAGACTCCGCTTACTCTTGATCCGCTCACTGGTATTGCTCATGCCGAAATGAACTGGAAGAAAGGTAAATACAGTGTATGGACCCCAGAGCATCCTACCCTCATCCACTTTGGTATCTACACCCGAAATAAGGGCAGATTGGCTCTCCTTTACACCACGAAGACTGCAATCCGCACAGTTTCCGTCTCAAAGGAAAAGGGCTTTCAACTTAATGGTGTCAGCAGAAAGATACAGGGTGTATGCCTGCATCACGACCTCGGACCACTCGGATCTGCCGAAAATAAAGCCGCACTGATACGACAGATTAAACAGATGAAGGATATGGGTGCAGACGCCATACGCACCGCTCACAATATGCCCTCAGAACTCTTCGTACACCTTTGTGACTCTTTAGGAATGATGGTAATGGCTGAAAGTTTTGATATGTGGCTCTATCCTAAATGCAAGAACGGCTATGCACGATTCTTTAAGGACTGGTCTGACAAGGATATGGAGAACCTCATAAGACATCACCGCAACCATCCCAGTATCGTGATGTGGAGCATCGGAAACGAAATACCCGAACAATGGAGCGAAGAAGGACGACAGATTGCCGAAAGATTACAAGCTATCTGCCACCGTTTAGACCCCTCACGCCCTGTTACACAGGGTATGGACCAAGCGGAAGCAGCCTTGAAATCGGGCTTTGCACAGGTGATGGATGTGCCGGGATTCAACTATCGTGTTTATAAATACAACCGCAATATAGCACAACTACCTGCAGGCTTTCTCTTAGGGACTGAGACAGCCTCAACGGTTTCAAGCCGTGGAGTATACAAGTTTCCTGTACGGTGGGGCGTAGCAGAGGCCGACAGTGATGGACAGGTTTCAAGTTACGACACGCAATGGTGTCCATGGAGCAACCTGCCGGAAGAAGACTTCATTGCAATGGAGGACCTCCCTTATACCATCGGACAGTTTATATGGACTGGAACAGACTACCTTGGCGAGCCAACTCCCTACGATGAATACTGGCCCAGCCGTAGCAGCTACTTCGGCGCTTGCGATCTCGCAGGACTGCCCAAGGACCGATACTACCTTTACCGGTCGGTCTGGAACAAGAAAGAACCAACGCTTCACCTCCTCCCCCACTGGACATGGCACGGACGTGAAGGACAGACGACACCCGTCTTCTGCTATTCAAGCTATCCAGAGACGGAACTCTTCGTCAATGGTAAGTCACAGGGACGATGCAGAAAAGCAGGAAAAGAGGTACAGGGTGAGGCTGATACAGGAAAAGCCGCTACACCAGAAGAAGCCAAACAACGTGCTAAACGCTATCGAATGATGTGGGATAACGTTGTCTATGAGCCAGGGGAGTTGAAGGTTGTGGCATTTGATGAGCAGGGCAAAACGGTTGATTCCGTCTCTGTGTACACTGCAGGGAACCCCCATAAGCTACTGCTTGAAGCCGACAAATCCACCTGTGATATCCCTGGTGCCAACCTTGTTTACATCACTGTTACAATGCTTGACGAGCAGGGCAATCCCGTTCCCGATGCTGACAACGAACTCTTCTTCACCGTGTCAGGTGCCGGTCATTTCAAAGCCGTATGCAATGGTGATCCAACTTCATTGCAGTCATTCACCGAACCGCATATGAAACTCTTCCACGGCAAACTTGTCATCATAGTGGAAGGAGACAATAGGAAGGGAAATATTACGTTGGCTGTACACGATAAGGAGATGAAAATCAGTAAAAACATCACCATCCATAATACTGGAAACGCGCTGCAAGTGCATGACCAGTAAATCCTTTATTCCTAAGACAAGAGCCCTTTCTGAATATCATCTCACTTATACCTTTCATTTATACATACTACAAAACATTCTTAAGTGACAGAAAATCTTTTTTGAAAGACTTGCTTTGTTATAAGAAGATGAAAACATAAGAACATTTGTACGACTCCTTATCAACGTCCGAAGCCTCCGCACATATTGTGCGGAGCCTCAACACATATCGTGCGAAGGCTTAACACCAGTGGTGCGGACGATAAACTACAATACTTTAGATGGTTTATAGCTTTGTGAATAACCTAATACAAATAAGATGAAAAGCAACTATCAACACATTAGCTTGTGATAGGGAAAAAGAAACCACAAGTGTTTACACACAAAGTTACAAAATATAGGAAAACACGTTGACCAAAGATGGAATCAATCGAGATACAAGAAAGAAACTATGCTGTTATGAAAACAAATTAGAAAAATAATATAAAATAAGGATAGATATTCCTAATACACTGTACATTATCGCTAACACATACTAAGAATATCTATCCTTATAGGAATGAATACGAGCGACACACCGTTTAGGGCTCACTCATTATCCTTTTATTTACCGCTTACTCCACTGACAAACAGCGTTTATGCTCATCAAAGAAGCAATCTGAAGTTTCCTGTTTATCGGTCAAGTTTCCACGTAACACCGTCCTTGGTGTCCTTAACTTGGAAGCCAGCCTCAGCAAGAGCATCACGAATCTGGTCGCTAACAGCCCAATTCTTCTCTGCTTTTGCCTTTGCACGGAGGTCGAGTACCATATCAACCACCTTGCCATAAGCCTCCTCACGAGCATCGTTATTGGCTCCACGCTCATTCTGAAGACCAAGGATATCAAAGGCAAAGAGCTGCATTGCCTCAGTAAGTTCCTTAAGGTCGTTGGCTGAAATCTGTGCCTTATGATCGATGAGGATGTTCACCAAGTGGCAAGCCTCAAAGAGAGTTGAGATGACAGCAGGGGTCATCAAGTCGTCGTTCATTGCATCATAGCACTTCTGACGGAAGCCTGCAACAAACTTCTTTGTATTCTCATCTGACGCTGTAGCAGGCTGAATGCGTGCCAAATCCTCAATGCCATTCATCAAACGTTCGTAGCCCTTCTCAGCAGCTTGTAGAGCCTCGTTAGAGAAGTCGACTGTTCCACGATAGTGAGCAGAGAGGATGAAGAAGCGAATTGTCATTGGAGAGTAAGCCTGTGTGAGCGTGTCATGTTCGCCAGTAAAGAACTGCTCAAGCGTAATGAAGTTGCCAAGCGACTTGCCCATCTTCTGTCCGTTGATGGTAATCATATTGTTGTGCATCCAATACTTCACCATTTCATCACCCTGTGAGGCTACAGCTTGTGCAATCTCGCACTCATGATGAGGGAAGATAAGGTCCATACCGCCACCGTGGATATCAAAGTGATCGCCCAAATATTTGCGTCCCATCGCTGTACACTCACAATGCCAGCCTGGGAAACCATCGCTCCAAGGAGATGGCCAACGCATGATATGTTCTGGCATAGCACGCTTCCAAAGGGCAAAGTCTACCTGATTACGCTTCTCACCAACACCCGCTAACTCACGAGAATTGTTTATCATGTCAGTGATGTTACGACCAGAAAGAACACCATAGTGGTGGTCTTTATCGTATTTCTCTACATCAAAATAGATACTTCCATTGCTTTCATAGGCATAGCCATTGGCAAGAATCTGCTTTACTAACTCTTCCTGCTCAATGATATGACCCGTAGCATGTGGTTCAATACTTGGTGGAAGAACGTTGAGCGAACGCATAGCATCGTGATAGCGGTTGGTATAGTGCTGCGCAATCTCCATTGGCTCCAACTGCTCAAGACGTGCTTTCTTCTCAATCTTGTCATCACCCTCGTCAGCATCATGCTCCAAATGGCCTACGTCCGTGATGTTACGAACATAACGAACCTTGTAGCCAATGTGCGTAAGGTAACGGAAAAGAACATCAAAGGTGATAGCAGGACGTGCGTGTCCGAGGTGTGGATCGCCATAAACAGTTGGTCCACAGACATACATTCCTACGTTAGGAGCTGCAATCGGTTGGAAGAGTTCCTTCTTACGATGCAGTGTATTGTAAATTACTAAGTCTTGCATAATGCCGTTGTTTATATCTTAATGATGCAAAATTACAAAATAATTATCATCTGCATCACTGTTGTTCTGACTTTTTATGAGCTATGTTTAGGGCAAAGGTTTATTAGGACTATTGGTCTTATTAGCCTAATTAGCCAACCTATTCATCAAAGCCTATCGGACGAAACTGATGCTGTTCCTCGCTATAGACATAGCCTGCTTCACGTAAGTTAGCTTTGAGCTTATCTATATCTTCATTGAAATTGTAACAAAGTGACTCTAAAGAATCAAACTCTTCATCACGTAGTAGCATGTTAACACTGCTTACTAATATTGCTGGGTCTTTTGGTAAATACTCCATTATTACTATTTATTGAAAACAAAAAGGCTACTTCATGGACTCACCTATGAACTGGAGAGGCAAGAGGTCCTTTACACTATTGATAACGTATATGCCTGCCGTACCATAAAGAAGGATACGAATAGGCTGTTTATAACGGTCTTCTATTTCTAAAATAACTTGTCGACAGGCTCCACAAGGCACTATCGGGTCGCGCATCAAACCATACTCATTGGCTGCGGCAATGGCAAGTGTGGTCACTGCTTGGTCTGGATAGACAGATTGGGCAGCAAAGATTGCTGAGCGTTCAGCACATAAGCCTGATGGAAAAGCAGCATTCTCCTGATTGGCTCCAATAACTTCTGTACCGTTAGCAAGCAACAACGCTGCGCCAACACGGAAGCGACTATAAGGAGAATAACTATTACCTGTTGCCTCCACAGCCCTTTGAATGAGGTGCTGATCAGCCTCTGAGAGTTCCTCTTGTTGGCAAAAACCAATCTTGATGCTTATGTCTATTGTTTTCATTGTTGATATTTATTATTGATGGTGAGGGTTATTAGGCTAATTGGACTAATTAGCCTAATAGGGCTAATAAGGCAAATAAGCCTAATGACTTTAATTAGCAACCAGCTCATAACAGCCGATATCTGGCTTACTATCACGCTGCTTACCATCATGATCAGTTGCAAAACGAGTATCGCCAAGAGCAAGTCCTGCATTAATAGCAGGATACTTCTCACCTTTTTCAGCCTTCTTTAGATGGAAATCGTACTTCTGTTTGTCGCCATCTACGAGCAAAAATTGCTTTGAACCACCATCTGGATAATCCTTATTATTCTCCCAAATGACATCTGTGAAGTTTGATAATAAAGCCGTTTCCTTAGGTTTTGGCGTACGAAGAATACAATTATAGAAGTGATAATTGGCTGTCACCCCCTCCTTGTTATTAGCCATAAGCACATCATCAGCATAGCCTGTCACAAGCGAGTTGACGACATGGAAGGTCTGAAGTGGATAGTCCTTGTTGTTAATATGGTTGCCAAAGCTCAACGCTGCACCACGGTTACTATCGAAAGGATAGAACTGTGCGAAGGTACAATGTGTCAAAGTCACCTCACCACCCACAAAGGAAGCACAGTCCATCAGCGTATTTGAGAATTGAGTATTATAAGCAACAATCTTACAGTTGATAGCTTGCAATCCATAGCCCTGACAGTTATGAACGGTAGAATTAGCGAGTGTCAGCTTCGTACGAGTCGATGTTGCCGTATCGCAGAGAATACCATTATAAGTTGAATGGATATCCGTATGCGTAAGAACATTATCGTAACTGTCCTTATGAAAGCGCACTCCCTGCCACTGACCACTAACCCTGTCGTAAGGAAGATACTTAAACATCTTATCCAATCGGTCGCCACGCAATGTCACAGGATTGTCTGCTGTGCCTTCACAACGCAGTGTTCCATAAACATCAAGGGCTGCCTTCTGAGAGAAGTACACGGTTGTTCCAGCAGGAATTGTCAGTGTAGCACCAGCTTCTACCTTCAATGTATCTTGGAAAACAAGCGGTTTCGTACTGGTCAAAGTAGTATTAGATGTAATCTTGCGACCCTTTATCAACTCTGCATCCCAGCTGTAGACACGTAAGTTTACCTTCTGTTGTACACCACTTTCGAGCGTAAACAAAAGATTATCAACGACCTCTTGCGGTGTTGCGGCATTATTAAAAGGTGATGTCATCTCAACAAATACTTGGATACTATCCTTGTTGCGCACTTCCAAATTGCCTACCTGATAGCCATTAGCAGCTGAGAGTTCCACACCATCTACATTCACACGGAAACCCGTTTGATTACCTTGTGCCAGACGTACATTGGTTAATCGCAATCCATCACCCGACTTATTATACACCCAGAAAATCTTAGTAGATGTCGGAACGTTGGAGAAAGTGGTGTCAAGTCGTAGTGTGTCAGTTGAGAAAGAGAGCAGATTGCTCCGTGATGTTGTGAAAGTATCATCATCAGAGCAGGCTGCCATGATTATGACAACTGACAGAAAAAACAATATAGATAACTTTTTCATCTTTTACTCTTTAGTTCTTATCTAACGACTCAACAGGCTGTTTTATTGTCCGTTTCGAGCTTATTCCAAGTCTACATGCTCCACATTAACCTGCTCATGCAGGAAGATACGTGCCGTTTCTTTGAACTTTTCGGGATTTTCTGTGGTGTAATACTTCACTGTGGCATTCTTCGTACAACGTGCATCCATATCTGGATGGCGACGGAAATAGTCTTGCAGACTCTCCGCTACATACTCTCCTTGTGGTACGATACGCACTCCACGTGGTACATGCTTCAGTATCTTCGGCATGAGAATAGGATAATGCGTACAACCAAGGATGAGTGTGTCAATCTCTGGATCAAGTCGCATGATATGGTCGATACGCTTCTTTACGAAGTAATCAGCACCGGGACTGTCTGCTTCATTATTCTCAATGATTGGCACCCACAGCGGACAAGGAACACCCGTTACCTTTACATCCTCCCAGAGCTTTTGTATTTCAAGGTTATAACTATCACTCTTAATAGTTCCTTCGGTTGCCAACACACCTACATGTCGTGAGCGGGTAAGCTTGCCAATTACCTCTGCCGTAGGGCGAATTACACCCAACACGCGCCTATCTGGATCAAGATTGGGCAAGTCGTTCTGCTGAATCGTACGGAGTGCTTTGGCAGATGCGGTGTTACAACCTAAGATAACCAACTGGCAACCGAGGTCGAAGAGTTTCATCACAGCCTGACGTGTGAACTGATA
>CAUTPS010000075.1:0-9036 GCA_963540415.1 uncultured Prevotella sp. | reverse complement strand
GAAAGAAAAATATATTAATTAAGAAAATTTCCACACCTCTTTTCTACTGAGCCGAGAACCGTTGCTTGTGAATGGGAGACAGAGTAACAGATGAACTTTTTTTAGTTAACAAGGCTTTAGTTGACAAGGAAACGAGAAGACGAGGAAACAAGATAATTGTAAAAGACAAAGGAACAATAAAGATAAGAAACTGAAAAATCATTACATTCTATCACTGAAACCTCCCTTAAAAATCGAGCAAAAGCCGCTTAAAAAGCTACTCTGCAACCAACAGTGAATCAAATAGTTATAAAGTAGCAAAGTGAAAGGTGCCTAATAGCACTTCAAAAGGGCGTTAGTAAGAACGCAAAAGGGCACCTTTTACAAATCTATTGAGCACCTTTTTGCAGCCAAAAGAGCATGTATTAGTTTCGAGGCGTGTGAAAAAAGTTGACAAGGTTAATGCGTTGACAGGTTAACAAGGTATATGTACTTATCAATTTACAAGTTGACAAGTAGACAAGTTAACAAGGTGATTGATAAGAAAAGACAAAGTAACATAGGAACTTTTTAGCAAACAAGTAAATGAATGAAAAGGTGAATAGGACTTATTAGCCTTACTTTATCACTCCATATCTCGGAAAAACTTAATTGAAACTTTGTTCAAAAAAAGAAGAAAAACACTTTGACATATCAAAAGAAAACTCTAACTTTGTTACAAAATATTTAATCATTTACTCTATCTAAATGAGCGTTCCTAACGCTTAAAATGTAAGACCTATCACAAAGAAACAAGAACTATTAACTAAATAAAAGAAAGGGAATAATTATGGAACTAACAACATTATTCGCTGCTGCTGTAGCTGTTAAAGTAATTGATAGCTTGACTGGTGGCAATAAGAAAAAGAAAAATAAGAAAAACAAGAAGAAAAGCAGTTCAAGAAGTAGCTACAGAAGAAAAGACACGAATTATCGTGATGCCCCTGCTTGGTTCCATGATCATGGTCAGAACCTCTAATACTACGGGATTCATACGTTGTAATTAAACAGTTATAGACAAAAAACTCGTATAGTCCGACACCTGCAATATAACAATATGCTGATAAACAAGAAAGACTTCTTAAACATACTTGAGGAGCATAACAGCCTAAGATTCCAAGATCAGATAGACTATAACAAGTTTTCTCTATATTCAATCGTAACTCATTCAACTGCCATTGAAGGGTCAACAATGACAGAGATTGATAATCAGCTCCTCTTTGACGAAGGACTTTCAGCCAAAGGAAAAAGTATCATAGAGCAAAATATGAACCTTGACTTAAAAGCTGCTTACGAGAGAAGTATGGAGTTAGCTAAAGCACATACACCGATTTCAGTTGGTGTACTTAAACATTTAGCTGCACTTGTTATGCGGAGAACAGGTGGAGAAGTTAATGGCTTTGGTGGTTCGTTCGACTCTTCAAGAGGTGACTTACGCCTTGTGAATGTTACAGTTAGTGCTGGTGGAAGAACATATATGAATTACCAAAAAGTACCACAGAAGTTGGAAGACTTTTGCAAAGAGGTCAACGAAAGACGGAAGGAACTGTTAGAAAGTCCTGATATATACGAACAGTATAAATTGAGTTTCTATGCTCACTTAAAACTTGTTACGATACATCCATGGGTAGATGGCAATGGAAGAATGTCGAGATTGATTATGAATCATCTTCAATACGAATTCGGATTAGTCCCAAGTAAAGTTGTAAAAGATGATAAGGCAGAATATATAAAAGCATTAAAAACCTCACAGGAGGAAGAAAGCGAAGTTCCTTTCTTAGACTTTATGTTTGAGGAACACGCCAAGAACTTACAAGAAGAAATTGAAAACTACAAGCTTTCTATGGGCGATGATGAAGAAGTCCAACCACATAAAGGTTTTCGTAGATAGTCTGTACTCAGGTCGACAAACTATAAACCACCAAGCAATATAAGTTATGAGAAAGTTAATGTTAATAATAGCCATTGCAACAATGGCAGTGGTAGCAAATGCACAGAATAAAGTTACAGCAGCTAAGACTGCGCCAGAAATGGTGTATTACTATACGAGTTTTAACGTTGTAAGAATGAGAGAAACTTCAAAAGGAAAAGACGTTTATGTACCCTCAATAGGTGACAATAAAACTAATAAGATGAATTTATGCAAAGATAATGAAGGAAAAATAATATATTTTGATGTCCCTTTAAACGCATTTAACTGGATAACAAGTCAAGGTTGGGAACTCTGGAATCATGATGACAATTATAATGCTATACAAAGGTGGGCTATAAGAAAAAAAGTAACTAAAGAACAATTAAATAATTTAATTGCAGAAGATATGGAAACTTCTAATAATATTGAGAGTATACCTTCTGCTGTTGAAGAATTACAGAGGATGGTAAAATGATAATATAATCACAAACAAAGTATAAGGTTCCAGATTACTTGGAGCCTTGTTTATTTATTCTTATTCCGTTATCAACTCAAACAGCGTTAGCCTCTCCCCCACTTTTACGTCCCTTTTATCAGTGACACTTCGTTAAAACATTCGGAGAAAAGTTTAGTGCGCTCCATGACCTTTAGGTTTCTGAGCATTTTCAATTATCTAAAAAGAGCCTATAGAGCTGCGCTTTCTTGCATGGCTTTGTTTTCTGCGAGAGGATATTATAATCAAAATACTAAGAAAAGTTATTACAATTCAGCAAAGAATATCCCTAAGAGAATGGGTAAAAACAATCCTTTCTCGTCTCTCTGTAATCATCTCGTAATCAACAACTTGCACTGTTACCTTGCAAAACATGCTTACTTGGTTTCCAAAAGGGCGTTAGTAAGAGTTCAAAAGGGCACCTTTTGCAAGCCTATTAGGCACCTTTTAGCAGCCAAAAGACCATGTGTCAGTTTTGAATTGCATGAAAATAGTTTACAAGCACCAGTGATATGGGGATAAATGATATAGTCATAGAAAGTGTATAAACCTTATTTTTTTGCCTTATTTTCACTATTATCCTCCCCCCTTTATCGTCTGATTATCAACTTCTTTACCCTTTTCTTCTCCCTCTTAATCCGCAGAAAAAATCATTTTATTAACTTTTTCGATTTAACCTCTCGCTATTTATCGCATCTAAATAGTGAAAGCTTTCAACAAAAAGACGAAGTTTAATCATTAAAAGGTAAAAGATATGATGAATAATAAGATATTTTCAAAAGCGCTCATGAAGAGTCTAATGGTTTCGATGTTTATGGCTTTGAGTATTCCAACCTATGCAAATGGACCTCACAGACGTCATAAGAAAGATGACTTCGCATATAAGTCTGAAATGCGTATACAACAGAAGCTTGATAAGCTTGAGCGCAAGGAGGCAAAGCGTAGACAGCACGAGATGGAGAAGTTTGAGCGTAGGGAAGCAAAGCGCAGAAAAGATCACTACGCTATTGGAAGGGTCTTCCACTGTCTTCCAGCACGTGGACGCTATTACTACGAGGGTAATCGCAGATACTGGTTAGCGGACAATGTGCTCTATGATATCATTAGGAGCAAGAATAACAGAGTTAAGTATGTAGTAGTTAAGGTAATAGATTAAGATGGATAACAATTTCAGTAATCATCAGTTGCTCTATCAACTAAAGGATCCCCAGCTAAAAGAGCAGGGGTTCCGGATGTTGACGGCACAATACGGAAAGGCACTCTATTGGCACATAAGACGTGTTGTCATTGGGCACGATGATACTGAAGATGCCTTTCAAGAGACCTGCATCAAGATATTCAGTAGCATTGACGGTTTCAAGGGAGACGAAACACAACTCTTGTCTTGGCTATATCGCATTGCTACACGAGAGGCTTTACAGCTGCTTCGCCGTCAGACACGCTTCTTTCAAAGTATTGATGCGCTTAGTCCTTCACTGACTGCAACGCTCAAATCGGAGAACGAAATAAACGGAAAATCAGCCGAGTTGCTCTTTCAGCAAGCACTGCTACAACTACCGACTGCCCAACGCGTCGCCTTCAACCTTCGTTATTACGACGAGTTAAGCTATGAACAAATAGCCGAAATCACAGGTAAGAAGGTGGGAACACTCAAGACGAATTATCACTACGCAGCAGAACGAATAAAAGAATATATCAAACAAAACGCATGACAGCAACAAATAACGAAACAAACAAAAAGATGCCTTTCAATGAGACAGATGCCTATATTGACAAGTTGTTGAAGGATGCAACGGAGCAGGCTATTCGTCAGTCACCTGCCAAGAAAGCCCGCACAATCCGCATGAAGGTCTATTCGGCTGTGGCTTCGGCAGCTGTTGTCCTCATACTGTTTGGTATCGGTTGGAACTACTTCCACCCTACTGCAGCCGTAAAGGAGAAGCGTCTTGCCATAGAAAGTAGCACGCAGAGTCCGCTTGACAACTTCCTCAACAACATCAGCGATAGTGAGGCTGAGCAGATTGACTGCTATGTAATAGAGGATATTCCAGAGTATTATTAATATTTAAAAGATAAACAACAATGAAGAAAATCGTATTTTTATTTCTCGTGTCTTTAATGACAGTAACAGCAATGGCGCAAGGCCGCCATGGTTCGGGTGAGTTTAACGAACGTCTTTTCAACGCAAAAGTAGCTGAAGTGATTTATCGTCTGAAGCTTTCCGACAAGCAGGCAGCCGACTTTCGCCCAATCTATGAGCAGTATAACCGCGACATGATGGCGGCATGGGGGAAACCAGAAGCAGGCGAACGTGAAAAGGAAAACGCAGCCGAGCAGGTAAAACGTCGTATGGAACGCCAGCAGCGTGGACAGGCTGTGCGCCTAAGCTATACAGACAAGTTCGCTAAGGTGCTGAATGATGACCAGCTAAAGCAGTTCTATCAGGTTGAAAACGACATCCAAAAGCGCCTTCGTATGAGAAAACACGAGGGTAAAAAATATCAAAGAAAGTAAGCTATCAACTAACTCAATGTTTCTCTATAATAGGGAGTGTGTCGAGTAGACACACTCCCTTGTATAATCAAAAAACGTGTAAAAGCGAGTTTGCAACCAACATTAAATCAAAAGCTTATAAAGTTGCTCATGAATAGCAGCTTAATTGAACTTCAGAAGAGCACTTCTTCCAAAACAAAAGGGCATGAATGGAAAGCCAATTCATGCCCTTTATTTATACCACTATTAATTATGTTTACAGAGCGGAGGGCGAGAGAAGATGACAACACCAAGTTGCGCTTTTCAGCCATCACCCTCAAATATCTATCACAACATATAACTTGTAAACTTGCTCTCTCCTTAACTCGCCAACTAAAATTCACTCTTCTGTTTCGCTGTCTTTCTCCGCAAGCAAATCGTTAACACGTCCACAAAAAACCGTCCCTTTGTTACTCAAAAGAACTTTGTTCATCTGTTACCTTGTCTTCTCTCGCAAGCAACTCGTTTACTCGTCTACTTGTTCACTTGTCTACTTGCTCACTCGTTCACTCGTCTACTTTCTCACCTTCTTACCTTTAACAATCACAATCTGGTTGTGGAGATTCTGATTGTCCGCAACCTTCACGCCAGAGAGCGTATAGGTTTCGGCTGGCTGTTCGTGGTCGGCAGAGAGGTTGTTAATGCCTGTTGCAGCCTTTAGCGGAGTAAAGTGGAAGGAGATTGTATTGTCATTATTGCGAACAATCTGCTTGACTCCAGCCTGACTGCTGACGTTATAGTTTGTATAGAAACTTAGACGAGGGTCGGTAGACTTCGTCAGACTATTGCTCATATTCGTTGGGAATGGGTCGCTGCTCTGTGTGTCATGATCGAGTCGAGCATCGGCAGGCACAATCGTGAAGCGTGGATGACGCTGTACCGAAGCAGCATTGAGGTTGTTCATTCGCCATGAGTAGGCATCGAAATCAACGTGGAAAACCATCAATCCGTGTCCCGGTAACTCAGCATCCCAGCGGTGAGGCGTACGATTTTCAAAGATATAATATTCATTCTTCGTGTCTGGATTATAGAGGAAATAGGCATCGCCACCTTCAGCAAGTCCCTTCATATTCTTCACCTCAACAGCCTCATCACCAAGTGTGATAGGCTTTAGCCAACCCATATATGCCTTCTCATAAGCATCGTAACCAGCAGGCACAGTACCGATTCCCGTACCACCATAGACGTTAATCAGACTCTCTGGTCCACCATTATAACTACCACCACACATCAAATCGTATCGTCCAGAACCAATGTTACTGCCGCCACGTGTGTCATAGAAGTCGGGCAGACCGAGACAATGCGAGAACTCATGACAGATAGTGCCGATACCAGAATAGAAGATACGCGACTTCTCATTCACCTTCGCACGAATGATTTCATTGCTACAAGCGTAGGTGTTTATCGTTTGTCCGTTGAATGTCAGTGCGTCAAGTCCTGCATCGGTAAGGGAATACTTGTGTGGCCAGATGGTACTTGACTCACCACCTGTTGCCTCACCCTCACCAGCATAGATGACATAAACCTGCTCTACTTCGCCATCATCATCCCAATCGTATTTGCTAAAGTCTACCTGCCCTTGAATAGCATTGCAGGCATCAATAATCATCTGTGGTGCATTCGCATCATTCATATTAGCTGTTCGCTCACCATAAAACTTATGAGGATGCTTGAGCTTTACGGGTCCTACGACATCGAAAGTGAGGTCGAACTTACCATTACTTTGGTCGAGAAAATAGTCGTGAACACTACCGATAGCACCGTTATCATTGGTATATCCCACCTTGTTGAGCATGTTCTCATAGAGTGTCTTGACATCTTTCTCACGTGGTTTGAGTGTCAACACATTCTTTGGGTCTTTGAAAGCCACATCTTCGAACTCAACCAAGATGACGAGTCCTTTCTTTTTACCCTCCCATGTCATTCCCAATCCTTCTCCGAAAGGCTTAGAATTGACATGCATCTCATGTTGTTTTTGCAGTTGTCTTACTTGCTGAATGGCTGCTGCAACGAGTTCTTCCTTTCCCTTTCGCAATGCCTTGTCATGGGCTAACACCGATGAAGGCACCAACTGATTCTCCTCGATACGCGCGTAATAATAGCTGCCATTATGGGGCAACACAGGGATGTTGTCCTCTGTCAGGGCATAATTGAAATGCTCATCGCCTACGGTCATCACCTTTAGGATTGTTCCGTCAGCCTGTTTAAAGCTTCGCCACATCCGCATGGCAGGAATAGCAAATGATGATGTTGCCAACAATACGCTAACTAAGAGAGTTATAATTTTCTTCATAAGACTGCTTTTAAATATGATTCTCTGGTTTTTAATTAGTAAGATGTTATTTTTCAAAAGACAGTGCAAAGATAAATAAAAAATTAAAAGGAAAGAAAATAAAATGGCAAAAAGTGAGAAAGTAGACAAGTGAACAAGTAGACAAGTGAACAAGTTGCTTGTAGACAGGGTAAGTAAAAGACAAAGTAACATAGGAACAAGGTTTTTAAAGTTGACGAGTAAACAAGTAGAAAAGTTAACCAGTTGCTTGTAGACAGGGTAGGTAAAAGACAAAGTAACATAGGAACAAGGTTTTAAAGTTGACATGTAAACGAGTAGACGAGTAAACAAGTTGCCTGTAGACAGGGTAAATAAAAGACAAAGTAACATAGGAACAAGGTTTTAAAGTTGACATGTAAACGAGTAGACGAGTAAACAAGTTGCCTGTAGACAGGGTAAATAAAAGACAAAGTAACATAGGAACAAGATTTTTAAAGTTGATGAGTAAACGAGTAAACCTGCAAACGAGGTATTTGTTACAAAGTGGCTTATCAACTAAACACCTGTTCACCTGTTACTTTGTCTTCTCTTGCAAGTAACTTGTTCACTTGTCCACTCGTTCACTCATCCACAAAACACCTGTTCATCTGTTATTTTGTCTTCTCTCACAAGCAACTCGTTCACTCGTCTACTTGTTAACTCGTTCACTTGTAATCTTGTCAACTTTTTTCAAGCACTTAGAGAGCGAGAGATGGTCTTTTGGCTTCTTAAAGACGCTCTTTTGGCTGGCAAAAGGTGCCCTTTAAGACCCTTACTAACGCCCTTTTGAAGCCTTAATAAGCACCTTTTACTGTCGCATTTTATAATCACTTGATTTTCTGCGAGTTGCAAAACTACTCACAATACGTGTTTTTCACCTTTATTTCAAGGATTTTATTGAAGGAAATGTCAAGGTTTTTGACACGGATAAAGAAAAAAAAGAAGCCTCACCCTCCAACCTCACCCCCCAACCCCCTCTCCGAAAGGAGAGGGGGAGTGCTGGGAACAGTTCGCTTAGGAATGACTAAACAGCTTTTCCTATCATAGGGGTATCTCGCATTCTACGCCCCTCCCTTTGGGGGAGGGGTAAGGGGGTGGGGCCAGTTAGGATCAGTTGCTTTTACTTCGCATACCCTGGATTCTGCTCCAACTTAGGATTATCAGAGATATTCCACTGTGGGATAGGCAGGTATCTGTTGAAGGTTTGGAAGGTACGGTCCTCAACCTTACTGGTACCACTGACTACGGCACGCATTGTTGGGTCGGTAACGGCAGTGTTAACAGTACCTGTGATGCGGTTCAATGGACCATTCAATACCGTCTCAGCTACCATCTTACCATTGCTTGTCCAACGTAAGATATCAGCACGACGAAGACCCTCACCTGCGAACTCTGAGCCACGTTCGCGACGAATCAGCTCACGGAGTTTCTCCTTAGTGTTATACTTTGTCTGGTCAACAGCAGGCATACCCACGCGAGTACGCACCTTGTCAATCATTGCATAGACGTTGGCAGAAGGTCCATTCAACTCGTTCTCAGCCTCAGCCCATGTCAAAAGCACCTCAGCATAACGGAAGACGATTGGGCAAGCCTCTGTATCCCATACGTCAGCATACTGACTCTTTGGGTCTAAGTACTTACGCCATGTGAGGGCAGTCTTAGAAGAGTTAGCAGCATTGGTTGGATAGTTAGGATTCTTCTTACCATTGACATTTTCGTCGAGGGTATTGAAGATAGAACCTTCCCAATCGCAACCAGGATAGAGAATCG